>NZ_JADBQK010000003.1:172495-616884 GCF_014895885.1 Enterobacter cloacae complex sp. P17RS | reverse complement strand
TATGTCCCCGGACCGTACATAGGGAGAGGGCCAGGGTGAGGGGCTTATGCTATGATTCATCCAGGACAAAAATAACAAAAGAATGAATCACATGAATAAACTCGACGCCTTTATCCAGCACGCGGTCAGCTCGGTTCCCGTCAGCGGAACGTCGCTTATCTCCTCGTTATACGGTGACGCGCTTTCCCACCGCGGCGGCGAGATTTGGCTCGGCAGCCTGGCCGCCTTACTGGAAGGCATGGGATTTGGCGAGCGCTTCGTGCGCACCGCGCTGTTTCGCCTCAACAAAGAGGGCTGGCTGGACGTCTCCCGCATCGGGCGGCGCAGCTTTTACCGCCTGAGCGATAAGGGGCTACGGCTGACGCGTCGCGCGGAGAATAAGATTTATCGCGCAGAGCTGCCCGCCTGGGACGGCAAATGGCTGCTGCTGCTCTCCGAAGGGCTGGATAAAACTACGCTCGCGGATGTGAAAAAACAGCTCATCTGGCAAGGATTTGGCACGCTGGCACCGAGCCTGATGGCCTCGCCGTCCCAGCATCTGGCGGACGTGCAGTCCCTGCTTCACGATGCCGGCGTGGCGGAAAACATGATCTTCTTTGAAGCCCACTCGCCGCTGGCGCTCTCCCGCGCCGCGCTGCGTTCGCGGGTGGAAGAGTGCTGGCAGTTAACCGAGCAAAACGCGATGTACGAGTCGTTTATCAACTCGTTCCGCCCGCTGCTGCCGCTGCTGAAGGAGGCCGCGCCGGAGGAGCTGACGCCGGAGCGCTGCTTCCAGATCCAGCTGCTGCTGATTCACTTTTATCGCCGCGTGGTGCTGAAAGACCCACTGTTGCCGGAGGAGTTACTGCCCGCGCACTGGGCGGGGCAAAGCGCCCGACAGCTCTGCATTAATATCTATCAGCGTGTCGCGCCGGGGGCGCTGGCGTTTGTCAGCGAGAAGGGCGAAACCTCCGTGGGTGAACTGCCCGTGCCCGGCACGCTCTACTATCAACGCTTTGGTGGTCTTACAAGCGCATAAGGAGTGAAGATGCCAGTTTATCAAATTGACGGTCTGACGCCGGTGGTACCTGACGAAAGCTATGTTCACCCAACGGCGGTGCTGATTGGCGACGTAATTCTGGGTAAAGGCGTTTATGTTGGTCCTAATGCCAGCCTGCGCGGTGATTTTGGCCGTATCGTGGTGAAAGATGGCGCGAACATTCAGGATAATTGCGTGATGCACGGTTTCCCGGAGCAGGACACGGTGGTGGAGGAAGAGGGGCATATCGGCCACAGCGCCATCCTGCACGGCTGCATCATCCGCCGCAACGCGCTGGTGGGTATGAACGCGGTGGTGATGGATGGGGCAGTGATCGGTGAAAACAGCATCGTCGGCGCGGCGGCGTTCGTGAAGGCGAAAGCGGAGATGCCTGCCAACCACTTGATTATCGGCAGCCCGGCGAAAGCGATTCGCGAGCTGAGCGAGCAGGAGATGGCGTGGAAGCGGCAGGGCACGCGGGAGTATCAGGTGCTGGTGGAGCGCTGCAAGCTAACTATGCACCAGGTTGAGCCGCTGCGCGAGGCTGAGCCTGACCGGAAACGGCTGGCGTTTGACGAGAACTTAAGGCCGAAGTCGGCGATGTAGGGGTAAGGCCGTCTTTTTTCGCCATATCCATCAGTAGCGCGATGCCAATATAGTTGCTCCAGTTAAAGATATTTTGCAGCACCACCACCGCATTGCCTTTCTCTTTGTCATAGCCGATGAAGCTGGAGTAGCCGCCGATATAGCCGACCTGATAGGTGATTTTTTCCAGACCGATAAAGTCGGTGGTCCAGGCAATGCCCTGCACCCCGTCGGGGCGTTGAATATCGGTATTTCTGACTTCGTCAAAGACGCTGTCCAGCAAGGGATTGTGGGTCGTAGAGACGTGATAGCGGGCATAGGCCGCCAGATCTTCGGCGTTACTGTACAGGCTTGCCGCCGCCACCATGTTGTTGGAAAAATGCCAGTCTGGCGTAAGCTGCCCGCGCGGGATGAATTTTGGCTGATCGCCCGCGTGGCCGAGCGCCCGCTGGGGGTATCCTTTGAGCTTCTGGGGCGTAAAGCTGCTGTTATCCATATGCAGCGGACGGAAAATATAGCGCGAGGCTAAACTTTGTATATCTTCGCCGGTTTTGTGCTTCAGGATATAGCCAATCAGGGCGTAGCCGGTATTCGAGTATTGCGGAGTTTTATCTCTCGGCGCGCGCCAGTTCGCCAGATAACGCAGCACGTTATCGCTGTCCAGTTCACCGTAGAAATTATCACCCGTGCCTAAGTAGCGGATGAATTTTCCGAGCATCGGAACGTCCATATTCTGGCGCGGAAGGCCGGAGGTGTGGGTTACCAGCTCCAGCAGGGTGATTTTTTGTGCATCCTTACTTAGCGGCGTTCCCGGCGGTAGCAATGTCGCCAGGCTGTCGTTCCAGTTCAGTTGCCCCTCACTCACCAGACAGGCCACCACTTCCGCCGTGATCCCTTTGCTGAGCGAGCCGAGCGCAAACAGGGTATCGGGCCTGACCGGGTAGCGGTTGACCGCATCGGTAACGCCCCAGGTGTAAAACTGAGGCGAGCCGTGATTATGGATTACCGCGACCGTCATTCCTGGAACGGACTTTTGCGCCATGTAGTGACGCACCACGCTGTCAACGTCGCCATCCAGCGATTCATGGGTGAGGAGTTCCTGGGTACCTTCCGGGGAGGACATTTGCGAGAGCGTGCCACAACCGCTGAGGAATGGGATAGCAAGCAGAAGCCAGCGAATTTTTTTTGTGATGTTCTGCATACCTGATAGCGAGTGTGGTGGTCATTGGCGCGGCGGGAATGTATCACAAATAGCCTGTTTGAATGTAAACTTTCTGTACGGAGGCCGCCGCGTGGGTGGTCATAGCAGCTTTTCGGCCTGCTTTGAGGATTTCAGCATGACACGCTTTCATCAGCTTACCGCCACCCGCCTGGATGGCAGTCTTATCTCAATGGCCGACTATGCGGGGAAGGTGGTTTTGGTCGTCAATACCGCCAGCCAGTGCGGCTTTACGCCTCAGTATGCGGGTCTCGAAGCGCTATACAAGAAATACGCCGAACAAGGGTTAGTGGTGCTGGGCTTCCCCTGCAACCAGTTCGGTAAGCAGGAACCCGGCGACGCCGATGAAATCTCAAAGACCTGTTACATTAACTACGGCGTCAGTTTTCCCATGTTCGGGAAAGTTGAGGTCAATGGCGCTGAAGCACATCCGATGTTTCGTTATCTGAAAAGCGAATTGCCTGGCGTGCTGGGTGGGCGGATCAAGTGGAACTTTACTAAGTTTCTGATCGGACGCGACGGTAAGCCGCTCAAGCGTTTTGCACCGATGACGACGCCAGAGAAAATGGAGGGGGCAATTGTTGCGGCACTGGGAAGATGAGTGTTTTTGTCGCCAGAGCCATCCATTTGCCGGGTATAGCCGAAATTCATAATGTCCGCTCTGTGCCAGGAGCGGACGTTGGTACAGGTAGCCCAGTAGTCGCCGCGATGGATGGGTTTACTGGAGCAGCATCGCCAGTAGCACCAGGCACAGCAGTATTACATAGATTCGTGCGTGCCATATGTCAGGTAAAGCAGGTATAACCCGACGGCTAAAAACTATTCCAGCCCAGCCCGTCAGTACCAACAGGCCTAAAATTTTCAGGCTGATGAAACCGAGAAATCCGCTCACCGGAATATTTTGCCAACCAATGACTGCATACGTCACGGCACCACACAGCGCGACAGGCAGAGAAAGCGGGTTAGAAGCGCTAATACATTCACCCATCGCATAGCCGTGTCGCCGTAATAATGGCACTGTCATCACGCTGCCACCCACGCCCAGCAATGCGGCTATCATGCCGATGATCACTCCGCCGCCCGTTACCACAGAAAGTGACAAGCGACGCGGGGAACTGCAGCTAAAAAAACCTTTGCGCAACAAACAATCGCCAATGGTTACCAGCATATAAAGAATGAACAGTGCGCGAACAATATTCTCGCTGAAGACTCCCGCCAGACAGGAACCCACGACAGCCCCGATGGCGATAAACCATAATAATGGGAACAATGTCTGCGCTGAAAGTTTGCCGGCGCGCCAGTTTCGATAGCTGACCCAGCCCGCGTTAAATATCATCACCGCCGTTGAGGTAGCAACCGCGATATGCATGGCGTTTCCTGCCAGCTCAGACTGCCGCAGCATCAATTGATAAACAAATGGCACCACGACAAAACCGCCCCCAAAACCAAAGAGCACCGTGGTGATACCGGTAGTAAAGCCTGCCAGTGCAATAATTGCGATATCGTTCAAGAGAATATCCCCGACCTGAAAATGAGCGAGCAGCTTATACCGGTAGCATCCTGCTTCCCATTTGCGCAGCGCTCAATTACCTTTGTAAATCGTTCAGACGGAGACCGGTGTGCGCAACGTAAAAATTGAAGATGTCGATAAGCTCGATCGTGAAGTGGTGGCGTTAGGCAATGACTATGCGCAGGGATTTATACTGCCACAACACCAACATCGCCGCGCGCAGCTGCTGTATGGTGCAACGGGTCTCATGTACGTCTCAACCTGTAACGGAGAGTGGGTTGTACCCCCACAACATGCAGTATGGATCCCACCCGAAACCCCTCACGCTGTCCGGTTTGTAGGTGTGACCACGCGTAGCTTATATATTGAACCAACATGCGTGACGGGATCGATTAAGTATCGACACTGTAAGGTGATCAGCGTATCGCCATTGTTACGTCAGTTGTTGCTTGATGCCGTGGATTTGCCGCTGATGTATGACAGCGCACGCGACCGTGCGCTGGTAAATCTGCTGTTACTGGAACTGGCGGAAATGCCGGTTCGCGAATTCGATATTCCGCTGCCACAACATCCGGCTCTGCTGGCTCTTTGTCAGGCGTTTTTACTCAACCCCTCAATCCATGACCCTGCTGAGCGCTGGGCCAGTACGCTGTTTATGAGCGCCAGTACCTTTCGTCGACTTTTCTTACGGCAAACCGGCATGTCATTTTCTGCATGGCGACAGCGAGCCTGTGTCGTCAGTGCACTGACGTTGCTGATAACAGGTAAACCGGTGAATGAAGTGGCACTCACTCTCGGATACGACAATGCATCATCTTTCGCCACGATGTTCCGCCGTGTCACGGGACAGCCGCCTTCGTATTATCGGCTTGATTTCAAAAGCTTCACAGGGCACCGTTCATAACGTCAGTTATGTGACCACAGCGGACGTTCTGAGCTGTGTTAGCGTTAATCAGGTTATCTTGTGCTGAGTGCAAGTTTAGCCGCAAAGCACAAAAACAATCCTCCTGTAGCTCTGTCCATTCCCCTGACAACACTGCTTTTCTTCAGTATGGCTGATGCAAAGTGCGTGGATAAAATGAGCGTGACTGACCACATTGTCCCTATTGCGACATGAATGCTGACAAGTATAAAAGTCCATACAAAAGGGGAATGCCCGGCAGGTATGAATTGAGGTAAAAAAGAGACATAGAAAATACCCATTTTAGGATTGAGTACATTTCCCAGCATTCCTTTTATAAACCAGTTCCCCGCTGAAGGATTAACGCCATCGCCGTGATTGAAAGATGAACGTGGCCGCCTCAGCAGTTGTAAACCCAGCCAGCAAAGGTAAGTCGCACCACAAATTTTCAGCATGGTATAAGCGAGCTCTGACACCGCCAGCAGCGCTCCCAGTCCCAGCGCAACAAGTGCGCCCCAGATAAAACAGCCAGTATCAATTCCAAGAGCTGCCTGAAAAGCCTTCTTTCCACCTTCAGCACATGCCGTTCGTAGAATGAGTGCCGTATCCAGGCCCGGAGTGAGGGTGAGCAGTAGTGCAGCGAGAGAGAAGGCAAGGAGAGAATCAGTAACAGACATTTTCTTTATCCGAAAGAGTGGATGTTACCCCCTTACTTTGCGCCAATCAATTAGACAAAGGCAGTTATGTGAATAAATTGTAAATTGCTTTAATGAGACAAGCCCTGCTGGCATACCGGGCTACAACTCAGGACGCTTTCTCATGCACTGTCATGATGAATACCAATGGGTTCTTCTCCCGGTTTTCATAGAAATGAGGAACGTCCGTTCTGGCAGTTGCCGAACAGCCAGTTTTTATCTGATACACGTGATCCTGTACGCCGAGTGTGAGCGTGCCCGACTGAACATAAAACAGTTCAAGCGTTCCTTCCGCGTGGCCGGGTGACGCAAACTTTTCCCCGGGCTGCATTTCCCACATCCAGAGCTCGGTCATATCAGGGCCACCCGATCCTGCGAGCAATCTTGCTCTCCCGCCTGTTTCACCTTGCCACAATTCTGGGATCTCATCTTCAGCAATGAGATGCACGGTCGGTTTGGCACTGACATCCACAAAATCAGCCACCGAAACCCCCATCGCGGCAGCCAGGCGACATAACAGGGCAATGCTGGGATTCGCCCGGCATCCCTCTATCTCAACCAACGCTCCCTTACTTACACCCGCCTGACGCGAGAGTTCATCCAGGGAGATTTTCTTTTGCTTACGATACAGTTTAATTCGCTGCGAAACGGCTTCATTCACGGAGCTGGCGATCGAATTTGCATCGGTCATTAAATTGACTTTTTTGGTCATTGGTCATTATCATGGAATAAATTGGTCATTACAGGATTATCACGTGTTAACAGTATCTCCGTCAATTTCTCCTGAAATTTATCGTATTGCTCCCGGTTTTCGGGCGCTCAGTATCCGCGTAAAAGCTGCGCCAGTGCTTAATCCCGGCACTGGAGAAACGGCGCTGCGAGAAGCCTGTGAGGCGGTTCTGGCCGGTGAGCCTGCCTGGGCGGAATCTCATCTGGCGGCATGGGCCGACGTTTTTCAAAAATTTGGGGCTAAACCTAAACGCACCCCTTGCTCAGCGGATGCGTTACGCAAGCGCGTCTTACGTGACGGAACGATGCCAGCGCTCGATCCTGTCGTTGATCTTTATAATGCCGTCAGTCTCCGCTATGCCGTTCCGGTTGGTGGAGAGGATCTCTCTGCCTATCAGGGGGCGCCGCGTCTGACTGTGGCAAAAGGAACAGAACCTTTTGATACGGTCAAAGAGGGAGAGACCACCGTTGAGTATCCTTCACAAGGTGAGGTTATCTGGTGTGATGATATCGGCGTGACCTGCCGTCGCTGGAACTGGCGACAGGGGATCAGAACCCGCTTAGGCGTGGAAGCGCAGCAAATGTGGTTCATTCTGGAGAGTCTCCCGCAGATGCCGCTGGAGACGCTTCACGAAGCCGGAAAAATGCTGACCGACGGCCTGGAAAAAATGATGCCCGGTCTGTGGTTTGACGTTGCTCTCATCGAAGAACAACAGCAGTAATATCCTTCAGGAGAAACATGTATGTTTACCGGCTTGTCGGCATTTCCATTAACCCCAGTCACCGCCAGCGGCGTGGATGAAAAGGGTTTCAGCCATATCCTTTCCCGTCTTACAGACGCTCGGGTTGATTCTATGGGCATCCTGGGGTCAACCGGAAGCTACGCCTATCTGACCCGGGAGCAGCGCAAGCGCGTAGCAACGCTGGCCAAACAGCATGCAGGCAACATCCCCATGATGGTGTGTGTGGGAGCGGTCAGTACCGATGCCATTCTGCATCTGGCAGATGATGCACAGGCCGCTGGTGCAAATGCGCTGTTACTCCCGGCGGTCAGCTACCAGCCACTCCGTGACGAAGAAGTCTTCACACTCTTTGAGACCGTTACCCGGCACGTGTCTGTACCGGTGTGTATCTATGATAATCCGGGCACGACGCATTTTACCTTTACGGATGAACTCCACGGTCGTCTCTCATCACTTGAGGGTGTTCGCTCGGTCAAGATCCCTGGCGTCCCGAATAGCCCCGCTGCAGCAACTGAGCGGGTGAAGGCGTTACGTCAACATCTGAACCCTGGCGTAACAATCGGTATCAGTGGCGACGCTTATGCGGGACTGGGATTAAACGCCGGTTGTGAAGTGTGGTATTCCGTGTGTGGAGGTCTGTTCCCTGAGATGGCGAAACAAATCACTGAAGCCGCGGCGGCAAACGATCGTCAACGCGTTACAGCCCTGACAACCCGCCTTGAGCCATTGTGGTCGCTGTTCCGTAAACATGGCGGCAGTATTCGCGTTATTGCCGCTGCTGCTGGCGTGCTTGGTCTTACCGACATGGATTGCCTGCCTCGCCCTCTGCAACCATTGTCAGCTGGCGACATCGCGGATATTGCCCATGTGATAAGCACGCTGGAGCTGAAGTGATCTCCGCAGGACTGGGTGTCTACCGGTCCTTACAGCAAAATTTTATTATTGAAGTGACTCTTCTTCGCCTGATAGCTTATCTGCATCAGGAGAATAATGCTGGCAAACGCACGCCAGTTTATGTCCGTCAGGATCGCGCAGATAGGCAACATAAAAGTCGGGGCCGTAGGCGGTTCGTGTACCGGGCACGCCTTCATTTTTCCCACCCGCACGGAGGCCCGCTGCATGGAAGCGTCTGACAATGTCCGCGTTATCTGCTCTGAAAGCGAACATTGTCCCGTTTCCCGCCGTCGCGGGTTGCTGGTCAAAAGGAGGACAAATGCAGAAGCTAAATTCGTCATCCTGATGATTTTCGTTTCCCCACATTGCCCAGCTATCAGTCCAGGCGGGCAGACGTGTATAGCCCAGCACGTTAAAAATAGCGTCATAAAAGTTCACGGCGCGCTGAAAGTCATTTGTCCCAATCGTGATATAAGCCAGCACTTTAAACATCCTCTTTTCCGTCAGTCTGAACAGAGATTATCGCAAAGTAGCTATCTTCATCACCACCCAGGCCAGGATCATCGGCATACCTCAGCTGGACGCCTCGGCGATAAAAATTTTTGGCTGACGTCATCGTGTGCCGATAATACAAAAACTGTATGATTACACCTTCCAAAAAGGGAATGTATGTCTTTACCGCCACTGTATGCGCTGCGCGCGTTCGAAGTTGCCGCACGGCTGAACTCGTTCAGCAAAGCGGCTGAAGTCCTGAATATCACGCCGGGGGCGGTCAGCAGGCATGTCCGCACGCTTGAGATGTGGTTCGACTGCGAGCTGTTTAAACGGCAGGGACCGAGAGTGGAGGTCAGCGACGCCGGGCGTATTCTGGCCGGGCAGCTTAGCGAAAGTTTCTCGAATATTGAGTGGGCCTGTCGCGCATTCAAAAGTGAAAACCATCTTCTGCGCCTCAAGGCCCCCAGCACACTGACGATGCGATGGCTTCTCAATGTGCTTAAATCCTTTCGGGAGAATCATGCGAAGCCGAAAATCGAAATCGCCAGCGTCTGGATGGACTTCGACACGGTTGACTTCAGTCGGGAGCCCTACGATTGTGCGATCCTCCTCGGTAACGGCTATTTCGGCGAGTCAACGGAGAGCAGGCTACTGTTCAGCGAATGGCTTATTCCGGTTTGTACGCCGTCTTTGCTGGAGTCTGCCCGGCATCAGCTTCCTGAGTGCGATCTTATTCATCCGTCACCGGACCGACGGGACTGGAAGCGCTGGCTGAAAAGGACGGGCTTATTCCCCGGCCTCGACATGAGCGGTGGGATCGTGTTCGACACCCTGGAGCAGGGAAGCCTTGCGGCCATGCACGGACACGGCGTGGCGATGGCCGATCTCCGGCTCACGCTCGACGCGCTGAAAAGCGGCTTGCTCGCGCTGCCCTTCCGGGAGGCGATAGCAACTGGGGATGGTTACTATCTTGTCTGGCCGAAAAATTCGCTCAGAGGACAGAGTATTGAACGGTTGCTGGCCTGGCTTAACCTCAATTCGCCGGTCGTTCCTTCGCTGGATATCGTCTGTCTTGAGTATAATGAAAAGCGGCTGTCTTAAATTAAACAGGATATTCCTTACGGACTATCCTGTTTAATAAGTTTACGCGTAGGGTATATTCGCCATCTTCTTATATCTTTCCGGCAGTGCGCTATTCAGGTTAAGTAATTTATCCAGAATATAAAGCGCTGGCGTCCCCTTTGCGCGCTCTTCGTCGATCAGCGAAGAACGTAGCACATTGGCAGCCGAGGTCATTTTACGAAAATACTCTTCTGATTCCGGCGTCTGTACTTCACCGGACTCGGCGTAACGCACCCGTGGCCAGTCCGCGAAGTCAGGCTGGGGGAAGAGTCCGACGTCTTTTGTAATATGTGCTGAGAGTAGCTCCTCGGCATTGCCAGGAGCGTTCTGGGCAAATGAGAGCAGGTGCAGTCGATGTATAAATGGCGAAAGCGCTTCTGAACGATGACTTTCTGAGGAAAGTAAGGTGATTAGCGCAGGTATTTTTTCATCAGCGGTGCTTTTTTCTGGTGAGAGGGTTTTCAATAAATGGAATAAAACATCGAGTGTCATAGGTGCTCCATATCCGCACATTATTATTTATTGTTTTTACGTCGCTATCTGTTTTTGACAGCGGTATACCAGGGGTAAATGGATGGTATTTCAGTGCGGTTATGTTTGAAAAACGATAAATAGTTGGCATTAATGTGAGTTTTACTCAATGTGGCGCTCTGGGCTCCAACATTGCAGATCCTCTCACGGCAGCGTTTTGTTTCACAAATGCCTTAGCTTATCGGCTTTTCAGGATGGTATAACGTCGTGCAGCAATCGGCTTGCCGTTAATCGCCACATTCTCAAAGGCTTATATGAAACAAATTACTTTTAGTGACCTGCAGCAGCAAAGCGAGCAGGCCGCACATTCTCCTCGCTTACGCGCACACCGTAATTTACACCCTGACCTGAGCGATCCGGTGCAGCGCCTGGCCATTGCAATGGAACCCGGTACCTATGTCCGCCCCCATCGCCATCCGCACACGTTTGAACTGCTGACGGCGCTGAGCGGTCGCTTTCTGGTGCTGAATTTTGACGACAGCGGAAACGTGACCCGGCGCGTGGTGTTAGGCGAAGAGTGTAAAGTCCTGGAGATGGATGCCGGAACCTGGCATGCCGTGCTGTCGCTGGATAAAGGCGGCGTCATTTTTGAGGTAAAACACGGGGCGTATCAGCCCGTGCCTGAGCACGATACCGCCCCGTGGTCGCCTGCTGAGAACGCGCCAGGTACTGTAGAGTTGATGAAATGGTACGCCCAGGCGCAGGTGGGTGATAGGCGTTTTACCCTGTAATTTTCCTGTAGTGTTCCCGGCGCGCAGAAAAGCGCGCCAGCACCGTATGGTTTACTGGATGTCGCCGAGTCTTTGCAGGAATTCCTCAACCTGCTCAGGCGTAGCCGTGTCTGCCTGGTAAAGGATTTCGAGCTTAACGTTCTTCAACCCGCAGAAGCCAAATACCCCTTCGATTATCTGCGTCTGAATCGCCGTCGAATAGCCGTGTTTGTCGAAGCCGGTAAGATCGCTACCGCCGGTGGCAATCAGGCGGACGGGAACATCACGTAAGTTGCCCACAATCCGGCCGTCGTCGGCCACCTTATACGCCCAGTTCAGGGTTAACACGCGATCGAACCAGCCTTTCAACAGCGCGGGAACCGACCACCAGTACACCGGGAAGACGAATACCAGCATATCCGCGCGCTCGACGCGCTTTTGCTCGCGCAGAATATCGTCGGGAAGGGCGCTCGGATCGCCGTGATACAAATCGAGATCGGCGCGGGTCATCGCCGGATTAAACCCTTCAGAATGCAGATCGGCGATCTCAACCTGCGTACCTTCCTCGCGTAATTTCCCGGCAATACGGGCTGCCAGCGTATGGGATAACGAATTGTCGATCGGGTGTGCCGTCACGATCAGCGCGTTTTTAATGGCATGGGTTGCAGACATAGCGACCTCCAGATGGGGGAGAAGTGATGCCTATATTACTATTGGTAACTTAGGTGTCAATCCGCCCCCGGCGATCATTTTGTGCTATTCGCGTAGGTCTCCAGCACCCCGGTCATGACGCCGCTGAGCATATCTTCCGCTACATTCCGGGCGAGCACGCCGTTGCCCGCCGAGGTGCTGAGCGCCTCCGCCGCGCCAATGATGGCCGTCAGTACCGCTTCTCCCTGAACACCTTTTAAGACGATAAAAGGAGAAAGCGCGGTGCGCAGGCAGTCGGCGCATTCGGCCACGCATGCTTCCCGAAACGTCTGCAGCGCGCGAGAACCGGACAGCGCCGCGGCGATTGGCCCAGTTTCAGGCCCGGCGGCAATGGCACAGTCGATATAGGCCGCGCTGAAAAAGCGGATCGTCTTCTCCAGCGTTTTGCTGTCTACCGCCAGCGTCTCGCGGAATTTCGCCAGCTGCCGATCGCTATAGTCCTGATACAGTGCCATCAATAGCCCCTCACGATCGCCAAAGTGGTCGTAGGGGATAGGCTTGGTCACGTTAGCCCGTTCTGCCAGATAGCCAAGGGTCAACGCCTCCGTGCCTTGCTGACGCACGATCCCTCGCGCAACCTCCAGCAGCTGCACGCGGCGGTCCTCTTTTCTTAAGCGCTTAACAACCATGCTTGCCTCAGGTCAGTTATCTACTGATGGTAGTTTACACATTTTCCGTGGCATGCTGCACGCGTTGTTCAACCGGGCGGATCCGGAACCAGATCGCATACATCGCAGGCAGGAAGACGAGCGTAATGATCGTCCCGCCCAGCGTGCCGCCGATCAGCGTCCAGGCCAGCGTGCCCCAGAATACCGAATGCGTCAGGGGAATGAACGCCAGCACGGCCGCCATGGCGGTGAGTAAGACCGGCCGCGCTCGCTGGACCGTCGCCTCGACCACCGCCTGGAACGGATCGAGGCCGTCCCTCTGGTTATGATCGATTTGACCGATCAGGATCAGCGTATTGCGCATCAGAATGCCAGAAAGGGCGATCAGGCCGACCAGCGCGTTGATGCCAAACGGCTGATTAAATATCAGCAGGGTCGGCACAACGCCAATCAGCCCCAGCGGCGCGGTTAAGAACACCATGACCATCGCGGAGAGTGAGCGCACCTGCAAAATGATGATCAGCAGCGTCAGGGCAATCATGATCGGGAACAGCGGTAACATGGCCTGCGTGGCTTTACCCGACTCCTCAATCGACCCCGCCATGTCAATGCGGTAGCCGGCCGGCAGCGTATCAACGATCGGCTGGAGCTGCTTCATGAAGGCGACCGACACGTCCGGCGGCTGAAGATTGTCGGCGATATCGCCCCGTACGGTAATCGTGGGGGTGCGATCGCGACGGCGAAGGACCGGGTCTTCCATGCCGACCTCTATCTTGCCAATTTGAGACAGTGGCACGCGCTGTCCCGCATGGCCGACCAGGGTAAAGCCTTCGATTTTTGCCGGGTCAAGGCGGATATCACCTGCCGCGCGGGCAACGACCTCTACCGATCGAATATCTTCCCGAACGGAGGTGACAGGCACGCCTGAGAGCAGGAACTGAAGCTGCCCGGCAACGGCGCTGGAAGTTAAGCCGGTCGCCTGCAGGCGGTTCTGATCGAGAGTGAAATGGAGCACCGGAACGCGCGAGCCCCAGTCGGTGTTAACGGTTCGCATCATCGGGCTTGCCTGAAGCACGGCTTTCACCCGTTCGGCGATGTCCTGCACCTGTTTGACATCCGGCCCTGACACGCGCCAGGCAACCGGGAAAGGCGAGTAGGGGCCAAACACCAGCTGCGTCACCCGCACGCGGGCTTCGGGGGCAAGGCCGCTGGCGACGGCCTCCCTGAGCCTGAACTTGAGCGCCTCGCGTGACGTCTCGCTGTCCGTCAGGACCACGATTTTCGCAAAAGAGGGATCGGGCAGCTCGGGGGCCATTGCCAGATAGAAACGGGGCGAGCCCTGACCAATATAGGCCGTGACGATTTTGGCTTCTGGCTGCTTGCCCAGCCACGCTTCTATTTTTGCAGTAGCGGCGCTGGTTTGCGCAATCGAGGTACCATAAGGCATCTGTACTTCAACCAGCACTTCCGGGCGATCGGAGG
The DNA here is from genome assembly GCF_014895885.1 of Enterobacter cloacae complex sp. P17RS. NCBI lineage: Bacteria > Pseudomonadati > Pseudomonadota > Gammaproteobacteria > Enterobacterales > Enterobacteriaceae > Enterobacter > Enterobacter cloacae complex sp. P17RS. Next base: position 602,931 of record NZ_JADBQK010000003.1, on the reverse strand, counting down.
TCGGGAAGAACTGTTTTTTTACCAGCCCCATGCCGAGCACGGCCAGAATGAAAATGGCGACCACGGACCCGGCCACGCGCCATTTTCTGGCGATAACGCGGCCAAGCAGCTGGCGAAAACGGTTATAGCGAGGCGTGTTATAGATGGCGGCATGGCCGCCTTCCACTTTGGGGATCGCCGGCAGGATCTTCACCCCCAGATACGGCGTGAACACCACCGCAACAAACCATGAGGCAATCAGAGCGAGGCCGACAATCCAGAACATATTGCTGGTGTATTCCCCGGCTGTCGACTGGGCAAACCCATTCGGCATAAAGCCAATCGCCGTCACCAGGGTACCGGCCAGCATCGGCGCGGCGGTGTGGCTCCAGGCGTAGGCTGAGGCTTTGATTCTGTCGTAACCTTCCTCCATTTTCACCACCATCATTTCGATGGCGATAATGGCATCGTCAACCAACAGGCCGAGGGCGAGGATCAGGGAGCCCAGCGTGACGCGGTCAAAGTTTATTCCCGCGGCCTCCATCACCACGAAGACGACCGCCAGCGTCAGCGGGACCGCCGCCGCGACCACCACGCCCACGCGCCAGCCCATGCTGATAAAACAGACCACCATAACCACGAGCAGGGCGACAAAGAATTTGATCATAAACTCATCAACCGACGAGCGGATATTCACGGACTGGTCGGTAACCTTGGTCAGGGTCATGCCAAGCGGCAGGCTATCATTGATTTTCGCCGTCTCCGCATCCAGCGCTTTACCCAGCGCCAGGCCGTTCCAGCCCTCACGCATGACAACACCCAGCAGCAGGGCGGGTTCATGCTGATTGCGTATCAGCATCGTCGGGGGATCTTCATAGCCTCGTTCAACCGTTGCCACATCCGACAGCGTGAGCGTTTTGCCCTGAGCGACTAAAGGCGTATCGCGGATTTTCTGCAGTTCATCGAACGCGCCGTCCAGGCGGATAAAAATCTGCGCGCCCCGGGTCTCAATGGCGCCCGCCGCGGCCAGGGCATTCTGGTCGTTGAGGGCATTGAAAATATCCTGCGGTGAGAGGCCCATCGTCGCCAGACGGTCATGGGAGAAGGCGATATAAATCCGCTCGGCCTGTTCACCGATGATATTCACTTTTTTGACCCCTGGAACGTGCAGAAGCTGCTGGCGCAGGCCTTCGGCATCGCGTACCAGTTGCCGCTGCGGTTCGCCTTTTGCTTTCAGAGCAAAAAGGGCAAAGGTGACATCCGAGAATTCGTCATTGATCATCGGGCCGATGACGCCCGCCGGGAGACGCTGGGATTCATCCCCAAGCTTTTTACGCGCCTGATAGAACTCCTCCTGCACCTCAGAAGGCGGGGTTTTGTCCTGCAGTGACAGGGTGATAAACGCCATGCCGGGGCGGGTATAGGTTTCCGTACGGTCATACCATTTGAGTTCCTGCAGGCGCTTTTCCAGCGGTTCGGCCACCTGATCCTGGATCTCCTGCGCGGTTGCGCCCGGCCAGACGGCAATTGCCGTCATCTGCTTCACGGTGAAGGGCGGATCTTCCGCGCGTCCCAGTCCAAAAAAAGCGTAAATACCGGCAATCGTCACCAGAACGATCAGAAACAGCGTGACGGAACGCTCGCGGACGGCCAGCGCGGACAGGTTGAAGCGACTTTGGCTCATGGCGCGTTCTCCGCCGGAGCGGCATGGCGTTGTTCTGCCAGCCTGACAACTTCACCTTCGTGCAGAAGATGGGCGCCTAACGCAACAATCTTCTCCCCGGGCTTCACGCCGCCCGTGACCTGGACCGCATCTTCGCCCACGCTCAGCACCTTAACCGGCGTCCATGTGACCTTTTCCGGCTGGGCGGAAATACGCCAGACGCCGGGCCCTTTACCCGCATCATAGAGTGAGGCCAGCGGGACCTGCATGGCCTGACCTTCCGCTTTCGGGTCTTCAAGGCTGAGCGTGACGGTCGCCCCCAGCGGCGCGTTCGCCAGCTGGCCAGCCAGCACGTAGCGTGCTTCATACGTCCGGGTTGTGGCATCCGCGGAGTCAGACAGTAGGCGCAACGTGGCGGTGACCGGGTGTTGTTCACGGCCATAAAGCGTGGCTCGTGCTTCGCTGCCGACGGCAGGGCGCAGCGTCTCCGGAAGCTGCACGAGCGCTTCGCGCTGTCCCGCTCTGGCAAGGCGGATCGCCACCTGCCCGGCGCTGACCACCTGACCGGGTTCGGCAAGCGTCTCCATCACCACGCCGTCTGAATCCGCCAGCAGGACGGCATAGCCCGTGGCGTTTTGCGCCACGTTGGCCTGCGCCCGGGCGGCGCTGAGATCCGCCCTGGCCGTATCGGCCGCCGCTTTAATCTGATCGTACTCCGCGGCGGACACCGCGCCGGATGCCACCAGACCGCGATAACGCGCCTCATCGCTGGTGGCTTTTCTCGCCCGCGCCTGGGCAGCATCCACCGCGCGCTGCTGCGCCTGAGCCTGTAATTTCAGGTCAACCGGATCCAGGCGCAGTAAGGGCTGGCCCTGTTTGACAGTCTGCCCGGTATCCACCAGACGTTCGAGGATTTTACCCTGAACCCTGAAGCCCAGGTCGCTTTGCGTTCTTGCCACCACCACGCCCGTAAAGGTGCGAGCGGCTGGATTCGCCATCTCGACGGAGGCGGATCTGACAAGCGGTGGCCTGGTGCGTGGATCGTCACTCGCGGAAATATCGCCGCATGCCGCGAGGGCAAACGGCAGAAGACATATGGCAAGGCGGGCTGAAGTGAGCCTGAGCATGGGAAACCCTTTTGAAGTAACAGGACAGTTTCCGCATTCTGTGATTAGTGACCAATAAAGTCAATGGTCACTAATCAGGGGGCAAGGCTTCTTAAAATCAGTGAGGAGAGGAGTACCGCTGCCGTTGGGGCAGTTTCAAGGTTGTACTGCAGCTGAACGGGGTTAATGTAAGGGCACATCACCATGTAAACGGCGCAGGTGACCTCATCCAGCGGCGTCTTCCTTTCGAACTCTCCAGCCTGTCTGCCTTCGATAATGATGCTCTCAATCAGCTTCAGGAGGCTTTCGGTATACCTTTCCGTCGAAGGCCACTTCTCCCGTGACGCGACGGCGGCGATGTCGTAGAGCTTGCGATCGTGGAAAAACAGCTCGCTTCCGGCCTCGGTAAGTGCTTTGAAGAGACGGCGGATTTTTTCGCTGGCTGACGGCGCATCCGCAATGGCGGAAAGCACGGCCGTCATGATCAGCTCCAGGCGGTTAGCGCAGATCACCTCGCCGATAGCCTGCTTGGAATCGAAGAACTTATAAATGTAGGATTTTGAAAAACCGATAGATTTCGCCAGCTCGGCGACGGTGGTTTTTTCATAGCCGTAGTGACCGAAGTGCTCAAAGGCCGCTTCGACGATTTGCTCTCTGACAGAATGGTCAAGTGGACCACGTATTGATGGGGCGTTCATAGTTTTAGTCATTATGTAAGCTTAGCGTGACGAGCTACGATTGACAACGAGTGACCATTTCGTATTTTGGTTACATCCGTTTTCGTCGTGAGCCGTTCAGACGGGACGATCAACCAGGTGGGGTAAGTGTATCACTGTTTTTCGCGCGCTATGGCATCTATCTGTCTGCGGGGACGAGGAGGCCGCAATAGCGATGCGGCCTTGTCTGTCAGGCAGCCAGTTCAGGCATTTGCTCCTTTACGAAATTCAACACCTTCTTCGCGTCCAGAGACGCGTAGGGAAGACTCTCAATGATAGCGATTGAACGTGTATTGCCCACCGTTGCGTGTATCTCGTCGAGTTTGTACTGAATGTGCGGCGCGATAAGAAAACCGTCGAAAGCGGGGGCGACGCTGGCGAAGTTATCCAGCCCAACGGCGCTAATCATCAGTGGATAGCTTTCTTGTTCTGCCAGGGACTGCATTTTTTTGGCAAGAGCGTTTGCGGTATTACCGAACAAACAACATATCAGAAGCTTTTTCATATTTTGTTCCTCCTGAAAACCGCTCATAGGGTAGTCCTGAGGTGGTCACCGAAATGCGCGCTATCTCTGATTTTGGTGACAAAACTATAACCCCAGATCGCTCAATGAGGGATGATCGTCCGGGCGTCTACCCAACGGCCAGTGGAACAGTCGCTCGGATTCTTTTATCGGCATATCGTTAACGCAGGCAAAACGGCGCTTCATCAGTCCGTCCGGTTCAAACTCCCAGTTTTCATTGCCGTACGAGCGGAACCAGTTGTCGGAATCATCATGCCATTCATAGGCATAGCGCACCGCGATCCGGTTGCCCGTAAATGCCCAGAGCTCTTTAATCAGACGATAGTCGAGCTCTTTTTTCCATTTCCGCGCCAGAAACGCCTGGGCTTCTTCACGGCCATTGGCGAATTCCGCACGGTTGCGCCATTGGGTATCCAGCGAATAGGCCAGCGCGACTTTCGCCGGATCCCGACTGTTCCAGCCATCTTCTGCCAGTCTGACCTTTTCGATCGCGCTTTCACGGGTGAAGGGCGGTAAGGGTGGGCGTGTGTTCATGGCGATTACCTCTGTATGATGAAGTAGACAGGTCTGTCTACTTGCGCTAATCTATGCCTGAAAAATAACGCTGTCAACATCCGTTTTGAGGCTACCGAAAAGTGAAAACCGAGCACGCAGGCAACGAAGCAAAAATCAGCGTCAGGGATAAAATATTACTGACGGCGCACGATCTTTTTTATTCCAATGGCTTCAGGGCGACGGGGGTGGATACGCTGATTAAAGAGGCGAAGGTGACCAAGGTGACGTTTTATCGCCATTTTCCGAGTAAAAGTTTACTGATTCTCGCCTACCTGCACTATCGACATGAAATATGGATCAGCTGGTTTGAGACCACGCTGCGTCGACATCTTGATGAAGGCGAAATACCTTCTGATGCGATATCTGCAACCCTTTATGAATGGTTTATTTCGCCCGAGTTCCACGGCTGCGCGTTTATTAATGCCAGCGCAGAAGCCAAATCCGAAGATATAGAAAGCGAAATAAAAGCGATATGCCGCGGTCATAAAATCGAAACTAAGAATATGATTGCGTTGCTGACGAAGATCGCTGATGAGCGCGTCGTCAATGAAATCATGCTGCTTATTGACGGCGCCATTATTCATGCACAGATGGGCATGGATTCAGAGACGGTAATAAATGTGCTAAAAAGGGGATTAGAGGCGTTGACCGGTCAGAAATAAGTCCTGAATCTGCCGCAAGTATTACGGTAGCTGGAATATCGACTCACCGAATCGGTAAGCTATTTATCCAAAGGAAACGAAAAATATGAGAACGCAGAAACGATGCCTGGGATGCGTGGCTATCGTGGTTGATGACTACGATCGCGCCATTGAATACTACACCGACAGGCTGGGTTTTACCCTCGTAGAGGATACGCCCCAACCGGGGAAACGCTGGGTCGTCGTCTCACCCAACCCGGAAAGCGACTGCAATATCCTGCTGGCTCGTGCCTCCAACGAAAGGCAGGAAGGTTTTATCGGTAATCAAAGCGGTGGAAGAGTTTTCCTGTTCCTTCAGACGGATGACTTTTGGCGCGATTACCATGCCATGAAAGCAAAAGGCGTTCATTTCTGCGAAGAACCGCGTGAGGAAGAGTACGGTACGGTGGTGGTGTTTGAAGATATTTACGGCAACCGCTGGGATCTTTATCAGAATGCGCAACCGTGAATATCACCATAAATGATGTGTCATTCGCCTTTCGTCGTGCACGCTTCCCAGCAGAGCGTACTCAACATTATGGGGACGTCTGGCTCTCGTCCCGCTGTGCCAGCGACAGCGCGCTGGCGCTGGCAGGATCGAACAGCGAGATGCTCTCAATCTGATTGAGTAAAATCACCTTGCGGAATGACATGGCGCTGCGGGGTTCAGAGTCGAGCGTAATGTCATGCTCCGCATACCACCTGCTGTAATTATTCTCGATACGCAGATTCATCGTCTTCGCATCCCGGTACCCGCTCAACATTGGGATCAGCACGATATTGGCCGTTTTTTCATATTCCAGCGTCGCGGTGTGGATCATGCCGACGTAAATCCGTCTCGAGCGGAGTGTGACCTGCGCCAGCTCGCCTTGTTCCATACACTGATAGAGCAGTTGTTCAATCCCGCTCGCCTGCGCAAGCCGTTTGTAGAGCTTTTTCCTGCTCTCGCCGTCCAGCCTGGCGCTTCCTGCCCAGTTAGAGCGGTAGAGGCAAAACAGAATGGCAAACGCCAGCATTACGACCACCGGCGCCTGAATGCCTAAAAAACTCCAGTTCATAAAGTCGATTTGCCAGTCGGTGTATTTCGGTGAGGCAAAGTGAAAAGCGTTGTTGGCGGCGGAAAGGGCGAACAGCAGCAGCCAGAGCAATCCCGTGGCGATTACGCCCTGCAGAACGAAAATACAGCCGTAAAGCGCGACGAGAAAATAGACGTCCCAGCCAAAGGAACGCTTGATTTTAAAGCGGGTCGACAGGTCGCGGCTGGTGTACCAGTACCCGCAGACCATCAGCACCATAAATATCGCCGTTCCCATATCAGGCCCTCTTCAGCGTGTTGACGTGACGCAGAAAGTCCTGCCGCACCTCGTTGCTCTTGTAGTTCACCGAGGCGTTCCCGTCCTGGTCGATAATGATGCGATCGCCATCTTCCACGGCTTCAATAATTTCCTGCTGACTCATCACCTGCAGTAAGGATTCCGGGCTTGAGAATAGGGAGAGAAAGAAACGTTTCATGTCAGGCATCCTTATGAATAAAAAGGATAAGCCTGGAAGATGACGGCTGAATTTGCCTTAAGGATAACCTGAAAGTGAAAGCCGGGTGGCGGCTACACCTTACCCGGCCTACAAAACCGTCAAATGATTGAGTTTTCAATTTATTGATATTTATGGGTAATAAAAAATAAATTTGCACAAACTTGGACAAATAACGTTAATTGTGTAAGTTTTAATTATGCGATTACGCCACGTTGTTTACAGCCAGGATGTGACCCATGAGCACTTTGCCCTCTGTCGTGAGTCGGTTTATTGAGTACTACGCCGCACTGGATAGCCAGCCGCCGACCGCGCTGGTCGGGCTTTACCATTCGAATGCCACCCTTATCGATCCGTTCGGCGAGCACAACGGTATTTTCGCGCTTCAGCGCTATTTCACCCATCTGCTGGCAAACGTCGAGAAGTGCCGTTTTGTCATCGATCCGCCGCTCTGCAGCGGGAACCGGTTTGTTGTCACCTGGGTAATGCACTGGTCGCATCCGCGCATTGCCGGGGGCGAGCCGCTTGAACTGCCCGGATGTTCGGTGGTGGACACCGAAAACAATCTCATCACGCGTCAGCGGGACTTCTACGATGCGGGAGAGATGATCTACGAACACCTCCCTCTGCTGGGCTGGGCGGTACGAGGCGTGAAGCGGAGGGTCAAATCATGAAGACGGTGCTGATTACCGGCGCAAGCTCGGGCATCGGCGCGGGGCTGGCGAAGTCCTTTGCCGCTGACGGCTACCACGTGATTGCCTGCGGGCGCGATCCGGCGAGGCTTGAAGCGCTACATCAGACCTGCCCCAATCTCACCGTTCGCCTGTTCGATATGACAGACAGGGACGCCTGTCGCCAGGCGCTGAGCGGCGTTTACGCCGATCTGGTTATTCTCTGCGCCGGTACCTGCGAATATCTCGACGGCGGCGTGGTGGATGCGGCGCTCGTGGAGCGGGTCATGACCACCAATTTTCTCGGGCCAGTGAACTGCCTGGCCGCGCTGCAGCCGCAGCTGGTTGCCGGCAACCGTGTGGTGCTGGTGAGCTCGATGGCCCACTGGCTGCCTTTTCCGCGGGCAGAGGCCTACGGTGCGTCCAAAGCGGCGCTGAGCTGGTTTGCCGACAGTCTGCGTCTGGACTGGGAGCCAAAGGGGATTGCCGTGACGGTCGTCTCTCCGGGATTTGTCGATACCCCGCTGACGCGCAAAAACGATTTTGCCATGCCGGGTAGGGTGAGCGTTGACAAAGCGGTCAAGGCGATCCGTACCGGGCTGGCGAAGGGCAAAATGCATATCGCGTTTCCGGCCGGGTTTGGCCTTATTTTGCGGCTGCTCTCCGGGCTGCCCGCGTTTTTGCAGCGCACGCTGCTGCGCAGGATGGTGCGCTCATGAACATTGCAATTATCGGCAGCGGCATCGCCGGGCTGACCTGCGCCTGGCGGCTGGCAGGGCATCATCAGGTAACCCTGTTTGAAGCGGGCACCACGCCCGGCGGCCATACCGCGACGGTTGACGTCTCAACGCCCCAGGGCACATACGCGATCGATACCGGGTTTATTGTCTACAACGACCGCACCTACCCGCGCTTTATGGGCCTGCTCAGCGAGCTCGGCATCAGCGGGCAAAAAACACAGATGAGCTTTTCAGTACACAACCCCGAGACGGGGCTTGAGTACAACGGCCACACCCTGACGTCGCTGTTTGCCCAGCGTCGAAACCTGGTAAATCCGGCATTCTGGCGGCTGCTCGGTGACATCGTCCGCTTTAACCGCCTGGCGAAACAGGCGCTTGAAGGGGAGGTCGATCCGAACGCCACGCTGCAGACGTTTCTGGACAAGCACGGCTTCACGCCGTTTTTTGCGCGCCACTACATTCTGCCGATGGGGGCCGCGATCTGGTCGTCGTCGCTGCAGGAGATGAAGCGTTTCCCGCTGCCGCTCTTCCTGCGCTTCTTTCATCACCACGGCCTGCTGGATATCACCCAGCGTCCGCAGTGGTACGTGGTGCCGGGCGGCTCGCGGGAGTATATCCGCGCCATGCTGCAAAAACTGGGCGACCGCCTGACGCTGCACCTGAACACGCCTGTTCTGCGGGTGAGCCGCCACGCGCGCGGGGCCACGCTTCAGCTTGAAAACGGCAGCCACACCTTCGACCAGGTGATATTTGCCTGCCACTCCGCCGCTGCCCTGGCGATGCTTGAGGATCCTACGCCCGCGGAGCGCGAAGTGCTGGGCGATATCGGCTGGCAGCGCAACGAGGTTGTTTTGCACAGCGATCCACGCTGGCTGCCGGTGCGGCAGCGCGCCTGGGCCAGCTGGAACTACCGCCTGAGCGCGCAGGAGCAGGCCAGCGCCTGCGTCACCTACAACATGAACATTCTGCAGGGTCTACCTGCGGGCAGCCCACTGTTCTGCGTCACCCTGAACCCGGACGCGCCGGTGGATGAACGCTTCGTCCTGCAACGCTTTGTCTATGAGCATCCGCTGTTTAACCCGCAAAGCTGGCGTGCGCAGGCGCGCCGTGGGGAGATCAACGGTCATCACCGGAGCTGGTTCTGCGGCGCTTACTGGTACAACGGTTTTCATGAAGACGGCGTGCGCAGCGCGCTGGACGTTGTCAATGAAATAGCCGCCGGGGAGGGGAACTGACATGAACAGCTGCCTCTATCACGGCGTATTGCGCCACCGCCGCCTTCAGCCGAAAACGCATGAATTCAGCTACGGCGTTTTTATGGCCTGGCTGGATCTTGATGAACTGCCGCTGCTGGCGTCCGTCGGCGTGCGGCGCAACCGCTTTGCCGCCGCCGCGTTCCATGACGCGGACTATCCGCTTGGCACGCCGCTTAAAGAGAACGTGCTGAACAGGCTGGAGAGCCTGACCGGGGAACGTCCCGCAGGGCGGGTCATGCTTCTGACGCAGCTGCGCTACTTCGGGTTTCATTTCAATCCGGTCAATTTTTACTACTGCTATGACCAGGAAAACACGCTTCGCTGGGTGTTGGCGGAGGTGCGCAACACGCCGTGGAACGAGCGCCATTATTACGCGGTCGACGGGCAAAATGCCCGGCCCACGGAAAAAGCGTTTCACGTTTCCCCCTTCAACCCAATGGACATGGTCTACCACTGGCGCTTCAACAACCCGGACAACACGCTGCATATGCACATTGAAAATCATCAGGAAGCGAAGGTCTTTGACGCCACGCTGGCCCTGCGCCGGGAGCCTCTGACCCGCCCGGCGCTGCGCGCGCTGCTGCTGCGCATCCCGCTGATGACTCTGAAAACCGTTTTCGCCATTTACTGGCAGGCGCTGAGGCTGTGGCTCAAGCGCGTGCCGCTGTATAACCATCCCGTCAGCAGGAGTGAACGCTCATGACCGATCCCGTCTTTGCGCTAGAACCCGATATCCCGCGCAACGTCCGCATCGCGCGATGGCTGCTGTTTCGTCTGTTAAGCGGCATTCGCGGCGGCTCACTCACCCTGCGTGAAGGGGCGCAGACCTTCCATTTTGGCGAGACATCCTCCGCGCTGCACGCCGACGTGCAGATCCTCACGCCCGGCGTCTACTGGCGCGTCTTAACGGGCGGTAGCCTTGCCGCCGCAGAAGCCTGGATGGACGGCGAATGGGAGACCGCGCAGCTTACGCCGCTTCTGCAAATCCTGGCCCTCAACGGCGAGGTGCTTGGTCGTCTGGAGAACGGGTTCCGGCTGCTTGGCCGACCGCTGGAGCGGCTGCGCCACTGGACGCGGCGCAACTCTCGTGCCCAGGCCCGCGAAAATATTGCCGCCCATTACGATCTGGGCAACGCTTTCTATGCCCATTTTCTGGATAAGGAACTGCTTTACTCCAGCGCGCTGTTTACCGCGGACGAGCAGGATCTGACGGCGGCTCAGCAGGCCAAAATGGCTCGCCTGTGCGAGCAGCTGGCGCTAAACCCGGGTGATCACCTGCTGGAAATTGGCACCGGCTGGGGGGCGATGGCGGAATACGCCGCCCGTCACTACGGCTGTCGGGTGACCACTACCACGCTGTCGCAGGAACAATATATCTGGGCGACCGAGCGCATTGCCCGCGCCGGGCTGCAGGATCGGGTTGAGGTACTGCTCTGCGACTATCGCGACCTCACCGGGCAGTACGACAAGCTGGTCTCGATAGAGATGATTGAAGCCGTCGGGCAACGCTATCTGCCCACGTTCTTCCGTACCTGTCAGGCGCGGCTGCGCCCCGGTGGACGGATGGCGATTCAGGCCATCACCATTCAGGACCAGCGCTACCGCGACTACAGCAAAAGCGTCGATTTTATCCAGCGCTACATTTTCCCCGGCGGCTTCCTGCCGAGCATCACCGCGATGAACGAGCTGATGACGCGCCACACCGATTTCGTGGTGCGCAATCTCTTCGACATGGGGCCGGACTACGCCCGCACGCTGGCCCATTGGCGGCAGCGCTTTGTCCACGCCTGGCAGGAGATTGAAAAGCTTGGCTTTGATGAACGGTTCCGCCGCATGTGGCTGTACTACTTCGGCTACTGTGAAGCCGGGTTTAACGCCCGCACCATCAGCGTGGTGCAGCTGACCGCTGAGCGCGTATGAGACGCTACCTTCAGGTATTTCTGCTGGCCGTCGCGTTCGATCTCTACTGGGCGCTGGTAGTGCTGTTTCGCGAACAGGGCCTGATTATCTGGCTCGGGCTGGCGATCCTGGCGTGCCTGCTCTTGCCGTCAGCATACCGTCTTTACGCCATTGGGCTGGCCGCGGCGGGCAGCCTGCTGGATGCGCTCTGGGCGCTGACGGGGCTGATTGCCTTCACGGGCGACTCCCTGATGCCGCTATGGATGGTGGCATTGTGGCTGATGTTCGCCGTGGTCTGGACGCAGCTTGCGCGTACCACCACATTACCCGGCTGGCTGCTGACCCTGCTGGCGGCCGTGGGAGGCCCGGTGGCCTACCTGATTGGCGAGCGGTTGGGCGCCATCACGTTTCTGGAGCCAACCTTTATCGTCGTCAGCTGGATGGCGCCGGGCTGGCTAGTGCTGATGCTGTTTTTCCACCTGCTGATGGGGAGACAAAAATGAGGGCTGCGGTTCTGCTGTTTTGGCTCATGCTGGTTGTTCCTGGTGCTCAGGCCGCCGACTGGCTGGCCTGGCGCAAGGTGGGCGACGCCACGCTGACCTGGGGGCCTTTCACGGTCTATACCTCTCAGCTCCGCACGCCGGATGGCCGTTACAGCCGGGACGATCAGGATCAGGCGCTGATTATTACCTACGCGCGCGACATAGATCGCGATGAACTGGTTGAGGCGACCCGTGACCAGTGGCAGGCGCAGGGGATCCTGACGCAGGAACCGCAAAGTGAAGCCTGGCTAAGGATGCTCCAGTCCCTGTGGCCAGATGTCCGACCGGGTTCACAGCTGGCGTTTGTTCTCAACGATAAGCAGGGGCAGTTCTGGTATCGCGCGTCGGCGGCGCAAAAATCCTTTATTCCGCTCGGTCCGCGCCAGTCAGAAGCGTTCAGCACCCGCTTTCTGGCCATCTGGCTCGATCCCCGCACGCAATATCCTGAGCTGCGTCAGCAGCTAATCGGAGGCAAAAAATGAAACGAATCCTGACGCTGGCGCTGGCATTCACGATGCTGCTGGCCGGCTGCAGTACGGAGGTGTCCGAGTATCGCCAGCAGCAGCCGCGGCTTGATATCTTCCACTACTTCCAGGGCAAAACCGAAGCGTGGGGCATGGTGCAGGATCGCAGCGGCAAGCAGATCCGCCGCTTTCACGTTGAGATTGCCGGGGACGTCATCGGCGATACGCTGACCCTGAACGAGCGCTTCGTTTACGACGACGGCGAGAAGCAGCAGCGGGTATGGCACATTCGCCGCGTGGGGAACGACCGCTACGAGGGAACGGCAGGTGATATTGAAGGGGTTGCCACCGGGCAGGCTGCAGGCAACGCCTTTAACTGGCATTACAGCATGAACGTGAAGGCCAACGGCAAAACGTGGCTGCTGAACTTTGATGACTGGATGTACCTGCAGGATGAGACGCATCTGTTCAATAAAACCGAGATGAAGAAATTTGGCGTCACCGTCGCCACGGTGACGCTGTTCTTTACCCGGAATACGGAAGCTTAGTCGCGAACATCGCCGGTTTTGCTGCTGGAGTAAATGAAGTACAAGGCAATCCCCAGGCACACCACCGCGCCCAGACGGCTCGGTGAAAACGGAATAGCGGGATTGTTCAACCAGCCAAAGTTATCTATCAGCATGCTCATGGCGAGCTGGCCGAATATCACCGCCACCGTGGCGACGGCGGTGCCGATGCGCTGCACGGCGAGCATCATGATCACAATATAGGGCACGCCGAACATCGCCCCGAGGAGCTGCCATTTCGGCACGTCCAGCAGCGTGACCGTCTGCTTAGGCTCAAAGAAGAAAATGAGCAGGGCGGTCACCAGCGCGCCGACGGAAAACGTCAGAAACGCGCTCTTGAAAACGCCCACGCTGCTGCCGAGCTGTCCGTTAATTGCGGCCTGTATGCTCAGCGTCGCGCCGCCGCAGATGGCCAGAATTATCATCATCAGTGTCATGTGCTTACCCCTTTGCGACCAGTACCAGTGCGGCAATAATAAAAACCAGCGCCACGATGCGTCTTGCGTTTATCTTCCTGTGCGGCGTACCCAGCAGGCCAAAGTGGTCAATGATCAGGCTCTTAAAAACCTGACCTGCCAGAATGCCGATCATCGTCAGAGCGATGCCGATAGCGGGGGTGGCGATAGTCAGAATGATAACGTAAACAGGACCCAGCACGCCGCCGAGCAGCTGCCAGCCGGGCTGTGCGAAAAACGACGGACCGTTGCGCGGGCTAAAAAACAGCATCAGCAGAAAGGTCAGCGCAGCGCCGACCCCGAAAATGCTGAACGTGGCCCATAAATCGCCTACTTCTCCCCCTAACGGCCCCAGCAAACCCGCCTCGACGGAGAGGCCCATCCCGCCGGCAATCACCAGTAAAATCAATACAAACTGCATTATGCTTCCTCCAATATCAGGCGAAGAAGATTACGTCGGTAGACATGTGAGAAAAATGCCATAATGCAGGAAACACCTTTGCAGGAAATGCATTAATGTCAGATGCCGGAAGCATGAACCTTCGCTCACTGCTGCTGTTTATTGCCGTCTATGAAACGCAGAACTTTTCCGTCGTTGCGCGACGGGAGGGAATTTCTGCCTCGCAGGTGTCGCGGATTATTCATCAGCTTGAGGACGCGCTCGGCCAGCAGCTGTTCTATCGCAATACCCGGGCGGTGATCCCCACGGAAAACGGGCATCTTTTTATCCGGTATGCCCGGGCGATGGTGGATAACTTCGAAGAGGCGCGTCGGGAGCTGGATGAACGTTCGACCGAACCCTCCGGCACGGTACGCATTAACGGGCCGGTATTTTTTGGACAGAGGCACGTTGCACCCGGCCTGGCAGGCCTGGCCGAGCGTTATCCACGGTTAACCATAGAGCTGACGCTGACCGATGACTTTATCGACCCGCACCGGGATGCCGCCGACCTCATTTTTCGCATCGGCACGCTGACGGACTCGACGTTCCACGCCCGCATCTTCGGGCAGCAGCGCTACCATCTTGCCGCGTCGCCCGCGTATCTGCGTCAACACGGCGTACCGGCCGACCCGGCCGAGCTGAGCCAGCATAAATGCCTGGTGTATCGCGGTTCGTCTGGCCCTAATCGCTGGCTTGTGCGACGCAAGGGGGAGAATTGGGTGCACTATCCCGTGGCGCCGTTGATGACGTCCAATAATGCGGAGTCGCTGCTCACTGCCGCGCTGGGTGGAATGGGGATCGTCCTGTTTCCGGACTGGCTGATTGGCGACAGGCTGCAGCGCGGGGAACTGGTCGCTCTTATGCCGGAAATGGCGTGCGCTATCAATACGGAGCCGCTGAATATTGCGGCGATCTATCCTCACGCACGTCATCCGCCCCTGAACGTCAGGGCGGTGATTGATTATTACGTGGCGTTTTTCGGCTCGCCGCCGTACTGGCAAACGTAAGGCAATTACGCGCCGAGCTCCTTGCGGATAATTTCTGCGCCGGCGCTGAGCGCTTTCAGCTTACCGTTAGCCACCTGACGGGAGAGGGGAGCCATGCCGCAGTTGGTTGAGGGGTAAAGCTTGTCGGCGTCGACGAACTGCAGCGCTTTACGCAGGGTGTCGGCGACTTCTTCTGGCGTTTCGACGGTGTTGGTTGCCACGTCAATCGCCCCAACCATCACCTTTTTACCGCGAATCAGCTCCAGCAGATCCATCGGTACGCGGGAGTTGTGGCACTCCAGGGAGATGATGTCGATGTTAGAGGTTTGCAGCTTAGGGAAGGCCTCTTCATACTGGCGCCATTCTGAGCCGAGCGTCTTTTTCCAGTCGGTATTGGCCTTGATGCCGTAGCCGTAGCAGATGTGTACCGCGGTTTCGCATTTCAGACCCTCAATGGCGCGCTCGAGCGCGGCGATACCCCAGTCGTTGACCTCATCAAAAAAGACGTTAAACGCCGGCTCGTCGAACTGGATAATATCCACGCCCGCGGCTTCTAATTCGCGCGCTTCCTGGTTGAGGATTTTGGCGAATTCCCAGGCCAGCTTTTCGCGGCTTTTATAATGCGCGTCGTAAAGGGTGTCGATCATGGTCATTGGCCCTGGCAGGGCCCATTTGATCGGCCTGTCCGTGAGCTGGCGCAGGTACTTTGCATCGTCCACGAATACCGGCTTCTGACGCGCAACGGCAGAAACCACGGTCGGCACGCTGGCGTCGTAGCGGTTACGAATGCGCACGGTCTGGCGATTTTCAAAATCGACGCCGCTCAGGTGTTCAATAAAGGTGGTGACGAAGTGCTGACGGGTCTGTTCCCCGTCGCTGACAATATCGATTCCCGCACGGATCTGCTCGTCAAGGGACAGGCGCAGTGCATCCTGTTTACCTGCCAGTAATTCCTGATCCTGCAATTTCCACGGAGACCAGAGCGTTTCAGGTTGCGCAAGCCAGGTCGGCTTAGGCAGGCTGCCAGCCGTAGACGTCGGGAGCAATGTTTTCATAATAAAAGACCTTTTTTGATGAATTAAAGCGTGTAGTTATCAGACCACTGCTCGAGAATGTGTTTATAAGGCTTAATGAAATATTCTTCGGTAAATCGACCCTGTTCAATCGCCAACCGGCTTCGCTCTTCGCGGTCATAAACAATTTTGGTTAATGAATGATCCTGCTGGTTCAGGTTCGGGCGATAAAACAGTCCCGCCGCCGAGTTCGCGTTATAAATTTCCGGGCGATAGATTTTCTGGAACGTCTCCATCGTGCTGATGGTGCCGATCAGTTCCAGATCGGTGTAATCGCTCAGCAAGTCTCCGGTAAAGAAGAACGCGAAAGGCGCCGCGCTGTTCTCAGGCATGAAGTAGCGGACCTTCAGGCCCATTTTGGCGAAGTACAGTTCCGTTAACGACTCGCCATCTGGCGCGTACTCAATACCCAGAACAGGGTGCTGGTTACCGGTGCGGCGATAGGTGTCTTTGCTCGAGACGCTCAGGCAGATCACCGGGCCCTTTCTGAAGTTCTCTTTGTATTCCGGCGAGTTCACAAAATGGCGGAAAATATTGCCGTGCAGTTCGCCAAACTTTTCCGGAATACTGAAGTGCTGCTGGTTCTTGTTGTGCTCCAGCAGCAGGACGCTGAAATCATAATCCCGCACGTAAGAGGAGAAGTTATTCCCGACAATGCCTGCGATACGCTGGTTATTTTTTTTGTCGACAATATACGTCTGCAAAATCTCGATGGCCGGGAACGGCTTTTCCGCGCCAATGTTCAGGTCGACAGAGATGATTTCAAGCTCAACCGCGTAGCGATCGGCGGTCGGGTTATCCCAGCGCGCCAGGGCATTAAAGCGGTTGTTGATCATCACCAGCGTATTGCGCAGGTTTTCCTGACGTTTTTCCCCACGCGCCAGGTTGGCAAAGTTGGTGGTCGTACGCGTATTTTCTGACGGGTTGTAATTCTCATCGAAGCAACTGCGCTTAAGGGTATATGTGAAAGCTTTGCTCATTGTGGTTATGCATCCTAAGTTCATGTTGCTAAGAAGTTACTAATGCATAATTTATGCCTGAGCCCGCGGCGCAGGGGAAGTGACTTAATTTCAATGCAACATGAGGGAAGTTCATGAACAGGGAGACGCTGAGTGGAAACTTCAGATTACTTCAGGCAGGGAAGTGAAAGAGTAAGGGGCATCGGGCCCCTTTGGGCTATGCTGTAGGATGTTCGTCCCAAGCGTCGCTGTGCATGATGTTCCCTTCGACGATGCGCCAGGTAATTTTTTCATACTGCAGGCTTACGCTTTCAACCACACTTTATTCGGGGCGAACCAACCGCGTTTTGAGGGTGCCAGGAATGAAATAACTCTTTAGCTGAGCGGGTAGCAAAGCAGGCATTGCTATTGTTCTTCCTTCCTCGTCGCAAAATTCGACAAGATAGCCCAGTGTCGGGGTATCGAAAACCATAACAATCGTACCAACAGCCCCTTTTACCAGTCCTTCATCCGGTAAATCCTCGTTTAAAACCACAACGTCTAATTCGGCTCTTTTCATTTTTGTTTTCTCATTTAACGAATAGGGTTGTCAGGCGAGGAACTAGCGCGTCAGTTTTATACATCCAGCCTGTACGCACGATCGCTGTTTCACCGTTGACGCCTAAAATGGGCATATCGACAGCCATTGTTTGACCGTAATTGTTGGCCTGCAACACTTTTGCTGGGACCGATAATACGCCTTCCTGAATTCTTGCTGTTAAAACATCTGCATTAGTTGGGTTGTATCCCAGCGCTGACTCAAACACCCTGGCTTTGTGCCCACCTGCAGGATGTGTTGAATCTAAAGCATAGGTAGCGAGCTTTTTCGGATCGATTATGGCGTGTTCAGCGTTCACTAACGTACCGCTTTCAGATATGAAACCTTTTACATATGGACTTTCAAACGTTGGTATTTTACTGAGACCCGATATTTCATCTATCTCGCTTAGAGGATTCAACCTGCCCATTGTTAATCCTGCTGCAACAGAGGCACCCGTAATAATTAACCCTTTGTTATTCATGACTTGATCGTAACTCGCTGGAGCATCCCCGCCAAGCTGCTGCGCGGTTTCATGAAACCCTTCAATGTTGCCGTTATATACACCGCCAGCGGCCAGCAGGCGGCCAACGGTTTTACTGTTCAGCGTTTTCCCCGATCGTGCAGTTGTTGGTCCGTAATAATCATAATGTATCCGTTGAGTGGGGGCAGGCTTCCTGCCTTGCCGATCGGCAATAACGTGCCGGTAGGCACTCATGATTTCGTCCTTATACCATGCATGCCAGGATGAGGCTGTAGAAGTAAACATCAGATCGCCGTTGTCGTCGATGTAAAATGGATTCCGGTCGCTGCTCCAGCGCCTGGAGGTATCTACACCAACAAGCCAGCCAATTTGCAGCTCTTGCTCAACCTCATCATAAATCGGATCTGCGTAGCCGCGACTTTTTCGCTCATACGGCCTTTTATATGGGAACACGCTGTATATTTTTTTGGGGAGACCAAAAGAGAGGCTTTGACCGTTCGCTTCATAAGACAGATCATAATGTATACATGCCTCTTTCAGCGAACCTTCTGGCGTGAGAATGTATTGAAAATCTCCAGGGCTTAATTGCCGTGTTAAATCATGTGACCGGTAGAGTCGGAACATGCCGAATCCTTATCGTTAAGCAACATTGTTTCTTTCAAGAGCATATGTTTTCATTCTTTAATAAGAAAAAGCAGCCTACGCCTGAAGCGAACACAGATATTCAACCCACATCATATTTATGAACTGCTCATTTTTTTTAAGAAAATAACCTGGCAATTTTTAACCATTTTTTTAGGCGTTAGCGTGAGTATATGTTGAATCAATAATGAACCAGATTCAGGCAGCTAAACGCCATATCTGCTTCTCTGGTACACCATCCCCAATTCCCGCTATAATCCCCAAAATTTCCAACCGGTTTAGAAACGATCATGACAAAACTCACCTTACAAGAGCAGATGCTGAAAGCGGGCCTAGTCAGCAGCAAGAAAGCGGCGAAAGTGCAGCGCACGGCAAAGAAATCACGCGTTCAGGCACGTGAGGCTCGGGAAGCGGTAGAAGAGAACAAGAAGGCGCAGATCGAGCGTGACAAGCTGCTGAGCGAGCAGCAGAAGCAGGCCGTACTCGCGAAAGAGTTTAAAGCGCAGGTGAAGCAGCTGATCGAGATGAACCGCATTACCGTGGCGAAGGGCAACATCACCTTTAACTTCACTGACGGTAATCTGATCAAAAAAATTGAGGTCGACAAGCAGACGCAAACCCAGCTGATCAACGGCCGTCTGGCCATTGCGCGCCTGGTGCTCAATGCAAACGGCGATTGCGAATACGCGATCATTCCGGCGGTGGTGGCTGATAAAATTGCCCAGCGCGATGCCGACAGCATCGTGTTAAACAGCGCGCTCAGTCAGGAAGAGCAGGACGAAGACGATCCGTACGCGGACTTCAAAATTCCTGACGATTTGATGTGGTAAACCGCGTTCAAAACGGGGCGGCGTGGCGGGCGTTAACCGGCTCTCCGCTCACGGGATGAATAAAATTCAGCTCGCTGGCATGCAGCATCAGCCGGGGCGTTTCCTCCGCCCCCGGCGCGTCAAGACCGCCGTACAGATCGCAGCCCAGAATAGGGTGCCCCAGCTGTTGGCAATGGATGCGCAGCTGGTGGGTTCGCCCGGTTTCCGGCGTCAGTTCCACCCGCGTTAACGGCACTCCTGTCCCCCGAAAAAAACGTTCCACCACCCGATAGCGGGAACGGGCGGGTTTACCGTTGATGACGCAGATCGACATCAGCGGGAACAGCGTCGGGTCTTTGGCAATGGGCGCGTCTATTATTCCCTCGTCGTTTTCCGGATGCCCATAAAGCAGGGCGCTGTAGACTTTCTCCACGCTGCGCTGGCTGAACTGCTGGCAAAGCGCCGCGTTGATGGACTTATTGCGCGCAACCACCATCAGCCCGGACGTGCCGAAATCCAGACGATGTACCAGCGTGCAGCCGGGGAACGTCTGGACCAGACGATAATGGACTGAATCGAGGTTTTGCGGGTTTTTGCCCGAGAGGCTGAGCAGGCCAGAAGGTTTATTAATCAGCAGCAGATGTTCATCCTGCCAGAGGATCTCAATGTCGTCGTGACACGGTGGGGCAATAAAAGAATCGATAATCGCAGACATCAGGCCGCCCGGCTGGAGAGTGGATGCGGATGATAGCGAAATGCGGGGAAAAGAAAAACCCTCCCACCGGGCGGTGAGAGGGGGAAATCTTACGCGGCTACCAGGCTGTCGATGGCGGCTTTCGCGTCGGTCTGCGCTTTGGTCGCCACTTCAGGACCGTAAGCGATGCCTTCCGCGAACACGAAGTTCACGTCAGTGATGCCGATGAAGCCCAGGAACAGGCTCAGGTACGGCGCAACCAGGTCAGTTGGGGTATCTTTATGAATACCGCCACGGCTGGTCAGGACGATCGCACGCTTGCCTTTTACCAGACCTTCCGGGCCGTTCTCGGTGTAGCGGAAGGTTACGCCAGCGCGCGCCACCAGGTCGAAGTAGTTCTTCAGCTGGGTAGGAATGTTGAAGTTGTACATTGGGGCGTTGATGACGATAACGTCGTGCGCCTGCAGCTCAGCAATCAGCTCGTCGGACAGGGCCAGGGCTTCCTGCTGACGCGGGGACAGTGGCGCATCGCTTGGGCGCAGCGCGCCAACCAGCTCGCCGTCCAGCACAGGAATGGGGTTTGCTGCCAGGTCACGCACGGTGATTTCGTCTGCCGAATGCTGTTCACGCCACTGTTCAACGAAGTAATCAGACAGCTGACCAGACTGAGAGTACCCTGCCAGAATACTGGATTTCAAAACTAATACTTTGCTCATGGGTGATTCCTGTTGTTGCATTTGATTGAAGGGGGGTGCCCCGTTGCTTGTTGACACTTTATTCACAATCCTGCCACAGAGATAGCGCAATATATCGAAGCCTATGTTCGAATTTTTTGAATAAGGCGCTAAAAGCGTCAATGTGGTACTCTATAGCAATCATTAAAAAGAGATTTTATCCGGCAGAGCACTGCCCGTTAACGCTATGACAGAACAACAAAAATTCACCTTCCCGATGCTCCTGCAACAGCTCGATTCTCTGATGCTGCGCGATAAACAGCGCTTCGCCCGCCGTCTGCACGGCGTGAAGAAGGTTAAAAATCCTGATGCACAACAGGCCATTTACCAGGAGATGGCCAAAGAGATTGAACAGGCGGCAGGGAAGGTTGTGCTGCGCGAAGCCGCGCGTCCTGCGATCACCTACCCGGAAAACCTGCCCGTCAGCCAGAAGAAACAGGACATCCTTGAGGCCGTCCGCGACCACCAGGTGGTGATTGTCGCGGGGGAAACCGGTTCAGGCAAAACCACCCAGCTGCCGAAAATCTGTATGGAGCTGGGGCGCGGGGTGAAGGGGCTGATTGGCCACACCCAGCCGCGTCGTCTGGCGGCGCGCACCGTGGCGAACCGTATTGCCGAAGAGCTGCAGACGGAGCCGGGCGGCTGCATCGGCTACAAGGTGCGATTCAGCGACCACGTCAGCGACAACACCATGGTCAAGCTGATGACGGACGGTATCCTGCTGGCGGAAATACAGCAGGACCGCCTGCTGATGCAGTACGACACCATCATCATTGACGAAGCGCACGAGCGCAGCCTGAACATCGACTTCCTGCTCGGCTACCTGAAAGAGCTGCTGCCGCGTCGCCCTGATCTGAAAATCATCATCACCTCCGCGACCATTGACCCGGAGCGCTTCTCAAAACACTTCAACAATGCGCCGATTATTGAAGTGTCGGGCCGCACCTATCCCGTGGAAGTGCGCTATCGCCCGATTGTGGAAGAGGCGGACGATACCGAGCGCGATCAGCTGCAGGCCATCTTCGACGCCGTTGACGAGCTGGGCAACGAGAGCGCGGGCGACATCCTGATCTTCATGAGCGGCGAGCGCGAAATTCGCGATACTGCCGATGCGCTCAGCAAGCGCGACCTGCGCCACACTGAGATCCTGCCGCTGTATGCCCGCCTGTCCAACAGCGAACAGAACCGCGTCTTCCAGCCACACAGCGGACGCCGCATCGTGCTGGCGACCAACGTGGCGGAGACCTCGCTGACCGTACCGGGGATTAAATACGTGATCGACCCGGGCACGGCGCGCATCAGCCGCTACAGCTACCGCACCAAGGTTCAGCGCCTGCCGATTGAGCCGGTCTCCCAGGCGTCTGCTAACCAGCGTAAGGGCCGCTGCGGCCGCGTGTCGGAAGGGATCTGTATTCGTCTTTATTCCGAAGACGATTTCCTGTCGCGCCCGGAGTTTACCGACCCGGAAATTCTGCGCACCAACCTGGCGTCCGTAATCCTGCAGATGACGGCCCTGGGGCTGGGCGACATCGCGGCGTTTCCGTTTGTCGAAGCGCCGGATAAGCGCAACATTCAGGACGGCGTGCGTCTGCTGGAAGAGCTCGGAGCGATTACCACCGACGAGCAGGCAACGGTCTATAAGCTGACGCCGCTGGGCCGCCAGCTCAGCCAGCTGCCGGTCGACCCGCGCCTGGCGCGCATGGTGCTGGAAGCGCAAAAGCACGGTTGCGTGCGCGAGGCGATGATCATCACCTCGGCGCTCTCCATTCAGGACCCGCGCGAGCGTCCGATGGACAAACAGCAGGCGTCGGACGAAAAGCACCGTCGCTTCCATGAC
This sequence comes from Enterobacter cloacae complex sp. P17RS, assembly GCF_014895885.1. NCBI lineage: Bacteria > Pseudomonadati > Pseudomonadota > Gammaproteobacteria > Enterobacterales > Enterobacteriaceae > Enterobacter > Enterobacter cloacae complex sp. P17RS. Next base: position 580,349 of record NZ_JADBQK010000003.1, on the reverse strand, counting down.
AAAGAGTCCGATTTCCTCGCCTTTGTGAACCTGTGGAACTACCTCGGCGAGCAGCAGAAAGCGCTCTCCTCGAACCAGTTCCGCCGCCAGTGCCGCGTGGATTTCCTTAATTATCTGCGCGTGCGTGAATGGCAGGATATCTACACCCAGCTGCGCCAGGTGGTGAAAGAGCTGGGCATTCCGGTGAACAGTGAACCGGCGGAGTACCGCGAAATTCATATCGCGCTGCTGACTGGCCTGCTGTCCCATATCGGGATGAAGGATGCGGATAAGCAGGAATATACCGGCGCGCGTAACGCGCGTTTCTCCATCTTCCCGGGTTCCGGCTTGTTCAAGAAGCCGCCGAAGTGGACCATGGTCGCGGAGCTTGTGGAAACCAGCCGCCTCTGGGGGCGCATTGCCGCGCGCATCGACCCGGAATGGGTTGAGCCGGTGGCTCAGCACCTGCTGAAACGCTCGTACAGCGAGCCGCACTGGGAGCGCGCGCAGGGCGCGGTGATGGCGACCGAAAAAGTGACCGTTTACGGCCTGCCGGTGGTCGCCGCGCGTAAGGTCAACTACAGCCAGATCGATCCGGCGCTCAGCCGCGAGCTGTTTATCCGCCACGCGCTGGTGGAGGGGGACTGGCAGACGCGCCACGCGTTCTTCCGTGAAAACCTGAAGCTGCGCGCCGAGGTGGAAGAGCTTGAGCACAAGTCCCGACGCCGCGACATTCTGGTGGACGATGAGGCGCTGTTTGAGTTTTACGACCAGCGCATCAGCCATGATGTGATCTCCGCCCGCCACTTTGACAGCTGGTGGAAGAAGGCCAGCAAAGCGACGCCGGACCTGCTCAACTTCGAAAAGAGCATGCTGATTAAAGAGGGGGCGGAGTCGGTCAGCAAGCTCGACTACCCGAACTTCTGGCATCAGGGCAACCTCAAGTTGCGTCTGACCTACCAGTTTGAACCGGGCACCGACGCGGACGGCGTAACCGTCCACATTCCGCTGCCGCTGTTAAACCAGGTCGACGAGAGCGGGTTTGAGTGGCAAATCCCCGGCCTGCGCCGCGAGCTGGTGATTGCGCTGATCAAATCCCTGCCGAAACCGGTGCGGCGCAATTTTGTGCCAGCGCCAAATTATGCGGAAGCGTTTCTGGGCCGCGTCACGCCGCTGGAACTGCCGCTGCTGGACGCGCTGGAGCGTGAGTTCCGCCGCATGACCGGCACCACCATCGACCGCGAAGACTGGAACTGGGATCAGGTGCCCGATCACCTGAAAATCAGCTTCCGCGTGGTGGATGATAAAAACAAAAAGCTGCTGGAAGGGCGTTCCCTCAGCGAGCTGAAAGAGGCGCTGAAAGGCAAAGTTCAGGAGACGCTTTCTGCGGTGGCGGACGACGGCATCGAGCAGAGCGGGCTGCATATCTGGAGCTTTGGCCAGCTTCCGGAAAGCTACGAGCAGAAGCGTGGCAACTATAAGGTCAAGGCCTGGCCGGCGCTGGTGGACGAACGTGACAGCGTGGCGATCAAACTGTTTGATAACCCGCAGGAACAGCAGCAGATGATGTGGCGCGGGCTGCGCCGCCTGCTGCTGCTCAACATCCCGTCGCCGATCAAGTATCTGCACGAGAAGCTGCCGAACAAAGCCAAGCTGGGGCTCTACTTTAACCCGTACGGCAAAGTGCTGGATCTGATTGACGACTGCATCTCCTGCGGCGTGGACAAGCTGATCCACGAGGCGGGCGGCCCGGTCTGGACGGAAGAAGGTTTTGCGAAGCTGCATGACAAGGTTCGCGCCGAGCTGAACGACACCGTGGTGGAGATTGCCAAACAGGTCGAGCAGATCCTCACTGCCGTGTTCAACATCAACAAGCGCCTGAAGGGGCGCGTGGATATGACCATGGCGCTGGGGCTGTCGGACGTGAAGGCGCAGATGGCGGGGCTGGTGTACCGCGGCTTTGTCACCGGCAACGGCTTTAAGCGTCTTGGCGATACGCTGCGCTATCTGCAGGCGATTGAAAAACGTCTGGAGAAAATGGCGATCGATCCGCACCGCGATCGCGCGCAGATGCTGAAAGTGGAGAGCGTGCAGCAGGCGTGGCAGCAGTGGTTAAACAAGCTGCCGCCGGCGCGCCGCGACGATGAAGATGTGCAGGAGATCCGCTGGATGATCGAGGAGCTGCGCGTCAGCTTCTTTGCCCAGCAGCTCGGTACGCCGTATCCGATTTCGGATAAGCGTATATTGCAGGCGATGGAGCAGATTTCCGCTTAACGTCCTTGCCCGGTTTTCTCCCTCTCCCTGTGGGAGAGGGTCGGGGTGAGGGCATCAGCCCGCACATTTTTCACCCATTCACAATCGCCAGCGTAAACCCATCCCATCCCTTAACCCCCACCGTTTGCAGCGCGGTGGCGGTTAAGCGCGGGTTATCCCCCGTCATCTCGATAAAACGCCGCACGCCCAGCACGCGCGCGTCGTCGCTTTGCCCGTTAATGACCTCGCCGTCGCGGACCACGTTATCGCCGATGATCACCGTGCCGGGACGGGAATAGTGCAGCGCCCACTCCAGATAGCCGGGATTGTTTGGCTTATCGGCATCAATAAAGATCAGGTCGAACGGCGGAACGTCACCGAAATTCTCCAGCGAGTCCAGCGCCGGGCCTTCTATTAATTCAATACGATCGTTCAGCCCCGCGAGGCGAATATTCTGGCGGGCAACATCGGCATGCGTTGGGTCCGCCTCGAGCGTAATCAGCTTTCCGTCCGGCGGCAGGGCGCGCGCCATCCAGATAGAGCTATAGGCACCCAGCGTACCGATCTCAAGAATGCGTCTTGCCTGCGTCATGCGCACGAACAGCGCCAGCAGCTGTCCCTGATTGGCCGCAACATCGTGTTCGGGTAGCCCGGCGCGTTTGTTGTTTTCAAGAACCTTCTGAAGAACCTCATCCTCAGGGATAAGCGAAGAACTCATGTAATTATCTACTGCAGACCATTGTTGTTGCATAGATTGACTCCTTGAGAGAGATTGCCGGGTGGCGGCTACGCCTTACCCGGCCTACGGGTGCGAAATGCAGGTCCGGTAAGCAAAGCGCCACCGGGCAGGTTTTCAGGCACTGACCCATCCTCCGCCCAGTGCTTTATACAAATCAATCTGCGCCAGCAGCAGGTTATTTTTTACCTGCACCACGCTGGTCTGGACCGAGTACAGCGTGCGCTGCGCGTCCAGCACGTCAAGATAGGATGAATAACCGTTGCGATAGCGGTTCTGCGCAATGCGCAGCGTCTCCCGGGCCACATCCTGCTGGGCAAGCAGTTCCGTCAGCTGTTCCTGATAGCGCGTAATGGCATCAAGGCTGTTGTTCACTTCGGCAAACGCGTTACGCACGGTTTTTTCATACGCATACAGCGCCTGGTTACGCTGGGACTGGGAAATATCCACCTGCGCGTTCAGCGCCTGGCGGTTCAGCAGCGGGGCGAGAATGCTGCCGCCTGTGCTCCAGAGCTGGAGCGGGTTATCCAGCAGGCCGGAAAGGGTGCGATCCTGGATCGATCCGGTTGCGGTCAGATTGATCGACGGCAGCAGGCTGGCGCGTGACGCGGCAAGCGAGGCATCAGCCGCGACCAGCTGTCGCTCGGCCTGCACGATATCCGGCCGACGATTCAGGAGCGTGGAGGGCAGCTGTGACGGCAGAGTGAGCGGCGTTAGCGCCGCAAAGCTTTCGCTACGCGCTACCGCACCGGGATTGCTTCCCAGCAGCAGGCTCAGGGCATTCTCCTGCTGCGCAATCTGATGCCGCAGCACGGGCACCTGCGCTCGCGTTGAGCGAAGCTCGGAATCCGACTGCATCAGCTCCAGGCGCGAACTGTAGCCCGTCTCAAGCTGGCGTTTGGCAAGATTAAACGCCTCTTCGCGCGATTTCAGCGTGGATTCGGTCACGCGCAGCTGTTCATCAAGCGAGAGCAGGGTGACGTACCCGGAGGCAACGGACGAGGCGACAGTGAGATCCGCAGCCGCGGCGGCGGCTTTTTGCGCCTCCAGCGAGGCTTCGGCGGCATTGGACGTGCTGCGGTTGACGCCCCAGATATCAACGTCATAGCTCGCCGTCAGGCTGCCTCTGTACAGCGTGCTGTAAACCGGAAGCCCAGTGGCGGCGGATTGCGAACGGGCGCGCGTCCCGGTTACGCCCGCGTCGAGCGAAGGAAACAGGCTGCCGTCGGCGGCAAAGACCCGCGCCTGATATTCGTTTATCCGCTCGCGGGCAATCAGCACATCGCTGTTGTTTTTTAGCGCCTGGTCCACATAGCGGTTCAGGTCGTTGTCATGAAAATTGCGCCACCAGAGCTGTTCCGTCGGGCTGGTTGGCCCTGAGACGGTGCGCCATTGAGCCGGAATTTGCAGGGTCGGCTGCGCCGGCTTGACGTCAACGGACTGGCATCCGGCCAGCATGAGCGCCCCCACCAGCGCGGCTATCGGGCGAAGGATCATCACTTCGCCTCCCGCGTATCAATCGTCACCTGTACCGACATACCCGGACGCAGCAGCGCAGACTCTTCAGGCTTACCGAGCACCTCAATGCGCACCGGAATACGCTGGGCGATTTTGACAAAGTTGCCGGTGGCGTTGTCCGGCGTGATAGCGCTGAATTCAACTCCGGTCGCCGGCGAGATGCTCTCTACGCGGCCCTGATACGCTTTGTTGTTTAAGGCATCGACGGTAAACTTCACCGGCTGACCGACGCGCAGCTCCGCCAGCTGGGTCTCTTTGATGTTGGCAATCACCCAGTGCTGCGGCGGTACCAGCGTAGTGAGGTGCGTTCCGGCGGTCACGTACGCGCCGAGACGCACGGCAATCTGGCCGAGCTGGCCGTCGCGCGGGGCGATAATGCGGGTGTTTTGCAGGTCAATCTGCGCCAGCTCCAGCGCCGCTTTGGCGTTTTCAACATCTGCCTCCAGCGCGCCGCGGTTCACAATCACCGTCTGCAGATCCTGACGCGACATCTCAAGCGTGGCTTTCGCCTGGTCGATATCTGCGCTGCCCTGAGCCGCACTGGCCAGCGCGGCATCGCGCTCGCGTATGGAAAGCGACCCATCCGCCGTCAGATCCTTCACGCGCTTTAAATCCGCCTGGGTTTTCAGGCTCTGGGCGCGGGCATTTTTCAGCGCGGCTTCATTTTTGGCAATGGTCGCTTCGGCGCTTTTCCGCTGCTGCAGGTTGTTATTCAGCGCGGCAATTTTCATCGCCAGCTGCGCCTCGGCCTGATGGACGCGCTGACGATAGATGCGGTCATCGATCTGCAGCAGCAGATCGCCTTTTTTGACCTGCACAAAGTCCTGAACCTTCACCTCGGTGATATAGCCGTTAACCTGGGGGCTAATGAACGTCGTCTGGCCGCGCACGTAGGCGTTGTCGGTAAACTGCGCGTGGCGGGTAAACGGCGGCAGCTGCCAGGCGTAAAGAATGACCAGCACGCCGACAATACCGATGGCAGCGGCGGTGAAAACGGAAACAATGCGCACATTTTTGCGGGTGTTGGCCTGCTCTTTGGCGGCATCCTGCTGACTCATAAACTCTCCAGAAATATTACAATTATTTGTTGCCGGTGGCGTTCTTCAGCGCCATACGGGCAGTAATGCGCAGGCGCAGCAAGCGCCATAAAATCCAGACCAGCGTGGCGGCAGCGATGCTTGCCGTCAGCAGATAAGTATCGTTATAGGCCAGAATATTTGCCTCAAGGCTGGTCACCGTCTGTAGCTGGGTAATGGCCTGCGTTCCCAGCAGCGTACTGTCGCCAATCAGGCTTTTATACATCTGGGTATAAAGCTGAATCCGCTCGTTGACCAGCGGGTTAAGCGTGGTGAGCTGATCCGCCAGCAGGCTGGAGTGGTATTTCTCGCGCCAGGTCTGGAAAGTGCCGAGAATCGCCGATCCCAGCAGGCCGCCGAGGTTCTGGCTCATGCCAAACATGACCGAAAAGCTGACCAGGTTACGGGGGTCGGCAATTACCCCGCCAATGGCGGCCAGCATGGCGGGCGCCAGGAAGAAGGCGCTGCCGAAGCCCAGCAGGAACTGGCTGACCATCAGCTGATCCGGGCGGGTCAGGTTATTGGACTGGCTGTCCAGCAGCGAGGCAACAATCATCAGCGCCAGAGAGGTGATAATCGGCCAGGCCAGCTTTGTGGGCTTGATGGTGAGGCAGCTGGTGACGATCCCGCAGACGATCCCGGCGAAAATGGACCACGCCAGATGGGTCATCTGCTCATTCTGTAACCCCACGTACTGCAGCCAGCCGATGACGCCGGTATTTTGCTCCGCCAGCACGATGCGGATCAGCAGCATGATCAGCCCCAGGCGAACGATGCTGCCGCTCGACAGCCAGCGGGTGTTCAGCAGCGGGTTGGCGCGGTTATGTTCAAACACGATGGCGGAAACAATCAGCACCAGCGATAGCGCCAGCGACCAGCCGATCCACGGCGCCTCGAACCACCAGTCAAGACGGCCTAAAGAGAGCACGGCGCAGAGCAGGGCCATTCCGGGAGCCAGTAAAAAGAAGGTGACAAAGTCTTTCTTCTCGAAGACCTTGCGTCGGTCACCCGGAGGCAGTTTTAAGGCGATTACGCAGGCCAGGGAGATCAGCGCCAGCCCCAGCTCAAAGAAATAGAGCCCGCGCCACTCGTCCAGCTGGAGAAGCTCAGTGGAAAACAGACGCGCCAGCGGAATAGCGAGTGACGATCCGGTGATCCCGATGGTAAGCGCCTTCAGGCGATGCTTCGCAGGCCAGGCCTGGATTTGGTAGTAAATCCCCAGCGAGCTGAGCGCGGCGGCCACCATCCCGTGCGCGGCGCGTACCATCAGCGCGGAGCTGAGGTCGTTAACGAACAGGTGGAAAAAGGTGACCAGCACGTACAGCACCAGAAAACCTTCCGTAAAGGCGCGAAGGCCGTACTGTTGACGAAATTTGACCAGCAGCAGGTTAATGGAGATGTTGGTCATCACATAGACTGCGGGCAGCCAGGCGATTTCGGTCGACCAGGCCCCGAAGGTCCCCTGCAGGTTTTGCAGGTTGGCGGTGACCACCGCATTGCCCAGCGCCCCCGTCAGGCAAACCAGCAGCCCAACGACGCCATAGGCGACGCGTTTTGGGGTACTGTGCTCGGGGGTGGAAGGCGAACCCAGCAGGGCGGGTTTCTCATGGGGCTGCCACTCGCGAGGAGCATAAGGGTCGCGTTCGGGCAGGCGCATAACGTCATTACCTTAGAAATGATTGAATAATTAGCGGGCTAGCGATTCTACGTCTGCCGCAAATGATAATTCAAGTGAATATGATTTGCGCATGTTAATCAAATGTACGAGAGAAATTTAAGGAAAAAGAGCGGCCCGATGTCGCCGTTGTGTTGAGAACCTGAAGTCGCTACCCTGAAGGGATAGAGAGAAGGAGTTCATCATGGAACAGACCCATTTTCCCATCCTGCCGGATGCCACACTGGCGGCCATTAATACTGTCGGTGAATGGCTGGCGCAGGACGACCTGAGCGGCAGCCGCCAGCCCCCGGACGTCGATGCGGTAATTCTGGCAGGGAACGCGGTGATCCCGACCATTGAGGCAGCCTGCCGTATTGCCGCGCAGCGAGAAATCCCGCTCCTGATTAGCGGCGGTATTGGTCATTCAACCGCGTTTTTATATTCAGCTATCGGCAGTCATCCGCGTTATCACACCTTACAAGTCGAAGGGCGGGCCGAAGCGAGCATTCTCGCCGACGTTGCGCGGGCGTTCTGGCAGATCCCCGAGGCGTGCCTGTGGGTTGAAGAACGCTCCACCAACTGCGGTGAAAACGCGCGCTTTAGCTGGAACATGCTGAAAGAGCGTCAGCGGACAAGCGGGCGCGTGCTGGTGGTGCAGGACCCAACGATGCAGCGCCGCACGATGGCGACGTTTGCCCGCGTGTGCCGCGATGAACCCGCATCACCGCAGTGGATCAGCCATCCCGGGTTTACGCCAGCGCTGCAAAACGGCACAGAGGGCGTGGAGTTTAGTGGGGTCAACGCCGGGCTGTGGCCCGTTGACCGGTATCTGTCGCTGGTTATGGGGGAACTGCCGCGCCTGTATGATGACGTCAACGGCTATGGCCCGGCCGGGCGGGATTTTATCGCCCACGTTGCCTTTCCGGAGGCGGTGACTGCCGCGTGGAAACAGCTACAGCAGGATCCTGTCCTGAAGGGCGCACGTAAAATAATTTAGGCACGGAACAATCCCCTCGCCCCATTGGGGAGAGGGTTAGGGTGAGGGGAAAATCACAGCGCCGCAAACTTATCCAGCGTCCGTACCAGCTGCGTCACAAACCCATACTCGTTGTCATACCAGGCAACGGCTTTCACCAGCTGCAGGTCTCCCGCTTCTGACACCTCCGTCTGCGTGGCGTCAAACACCGAACCATAGTGCGAGCCAATCACATCTGACGACACAATCTCGTCATCGGTATACCCGAACGATTTATTCCCCTGGGTCGCCTTTTTCAACGCGGCGTTGATCTCCTCGACCGTCACCTTTTTACCCAGAATCGCTACCAGCTCGGTTACCGATCCGGTTTTCACCGGCACGCGCTGGGCGTGACCCTTTAGTTTGCCGCTGAGCGCGGGGATCACCAGGCCGATGGCTTTCGCCGCACCGGTGGTATGCGGAATAATATTTTCTGCCGCCGCCCGTGAGGCGCGCAGATCTTTCCCGCGCGGGCCATCCACCAGCGCCTGGGTGCCGGTATAGGCATGAATGGTGGTCATGGTGCCCACTTTAATTTCAAACGCGTCGTTCAGGGCTTTTGCCAGCGGGGCGAGGCAGTTGGTGGTGCAGGACGCGACGGAAATAATAGTATCACTGGCGTCAATGGTATCGTCATTCACGCTATAGACGATGGTCTTCATCTCACCCGCGGGCGCCGAAATCAGCACTTTCTTCGCACCGGCGTCCAGGTGCGCCCGCGATTTTTCTTCTGAGGTATAAAAGCCGGTGCACTCCACGACGATATCCACGCCCGCGGCTTTCCACGGAATGTGCTTTGCCTCTTTTTCGGCGTACACCGCGATGGTTTTACCGTCGACAATCAGCGCATCCTCGGTGAAGTCCACGCTCCAGGGGAAGCCACCGTAGTTGGAATCATGCCTGAGCAGGTAGGCCAGGACTTTCGGGGAGGTGAGGTCGTTAATGGCGACGACGGTATTACTGTCCTGGGTTTCAAGAAGGCGGCGCAGCACAAGGCGTCCAATGCGTCCAAATCCGTTAATGCCAATTTTACTCATGGTGTTCTCCTGTGAACGTGTCGATACGACAGTTTGAACTCATCCAGGCTTAGACCATCACGGGCAGGGCAGCAATTGAAGATGCTTCATGCGAGGGGAAGTATTTGAAAAACCATACAGAAAAGTTAATGAATTTTTAAGGAAAGGAGATTATGTTGGCGCGGTGACTGTTTTTTTTCAGGAAATCCCATGCGCACTAAATATACAAGCCTGCAAATCACGATTCACTGGCTGGTGTTTTTGTTAATCGTTGTCGCCTACTGCGCGATGGAATTCAGAGGCTTTTTCCCGCGTTCCGACCGACCGCTTATTAACATGATCCACGTCTCCTGCGGCATCTCGGTTCTGGTGCTGATGGTGGCGAGATTGCTGATCCGCCTGAAGTTTCCCGCACCGCCCATTCAACCTAAACCCAAAGCGATGATTACCGGTATGTCCCACCTTGGGCATCTGATCGTCTATCTGCTGTTTATTGCGCTGCCGCTGATTGGCATTGTAATGATGTATAACCGTGGAAACGACTGGTTCGCCTTTGGTCTGGCGATGCCTCACGCGGCGGAGGGGAATTTTGACCTGGTGGATGTGCTGAAGGAGTGGCACGTTACGCTGGCAAACCTGGGCTATTTCGTGATTGGTCTGCACGCCTTTGCGGCGCTGATGCACCACTATTTCTGGAAAGATAATACTCTTTTGCGCATGATGCCGAATAAGCGTCAGTAATCTTTAACTCGTGCCGGGCGGCGCAGCGCCACCCGGCTTGTTTTTTAACCCAGAAGAACACGCTCTTCATCAGTTAACGCCAGCGTCTGCGTTGACCCCGTCTCTGACGATTTCACCGCCGCTTCCAGAACAGCCATGACCGCTAACGCCTCGACAGGGTGAACGGGATTGGCGATCTTCCCGAGCATCGCATCCCGCACGTTGATGTAGTACTGCCGCTGATCGCCCTTTGGCGTGGCAATCGTTTGGGGTTTACCATCAGCTCCGAAGAACACCATGCTGTCGTCGTCTTCGCCCCAGGCGTCGCTGCCGGGGATTACGCCAGCCAGCAGCTGCGCTTCCTGCTGATCGATTCTGGCTTTCACCACGCTGCCTTTGTCCCCGTGAACGGTAAAGCGCGCCGTACCGCCAGCCACCAGCATGCTGGCGTGCAGAACCACCTTATGATCCGGGTAATTGAGGACCACGTGCGCCCAGTCGTTAACCTCTGCGCCGTCGCGCAGCGTGGCGATATTTCCCTGAACAGACTCTGGCAGGCCAAACAGCTGGAGCGTCTGGTCGATCAGGTGAGGGCCCAGGTCAAACCACAGACCGCTGCCGGGGACGTTCTGCTCGCGCCAGCGCACGCGCACTTCCGGGCGGAAGCGGTCAATATGCGACTCCAGATGCTTAACCTTGCCAACCGTGCCTTGCTCAATAATCTGCTTAATGCCGAGGAAATCGCTGTCCCAGCGGCGGTTGTGGAAAACGGAGAGCAGAAGCTGCTTTTCATCCGCCAGGGCAATCAGGTCCCGGGCTTCCTGCATATCCAGGGTGAAAGGCTTATCCACGACCACGTGTTTTCCCGAGTTCAGGGCCAGCGTCGCCAGCGGCGCGTGGGTGGCGTTAGGGGAGGCAATGACCACCAGGTCGACATCAGGATGTTGAATGGCTTCTTCGGGCGTGGCTACCACCAGCACATCCGGAAGATCGCGCTTCACTTTCTCTTCATCACGGGAAGAGACCACCGCCAGCTTGAGCCCGTCCACGGACTGGATCAGCGGGGCATGGAAGGTTTTACCGACAAAACCATACCCGATCAGCGCAATGTTGATTGTTTGAACTTTACTCATGACCTTCTCCACGTTATTGCGCGCACACCGTGACCCGTAATGCGCCAGGGTCCCCAAGCTCAGGCCAGGGACGATCTAAAAAGAGTTGATGAATATCGGCGAGTCCGGAGACCAGATACGGCTCGCAGCGGTTAACTTTCAGGTGATCGGCAACAATCCAGTGCGCATGGCTTGCGGCGAGCATCGCGCGTTTCACCTCGGCATCCGCTTCTTTACCGGCACTCAGACCGAGTTCGGCATGAAGGGCGCACGCACCGAGAATGGCGATATCGGCCCGATAGCGTGACAGCAGGGACAACGTGGCGCTGCCGGCAAACAGGCGCTGCTTCGGGTCCCATTTTCCGCCGAGCAGAATAAGCTCAATGTCTCCCCGGTCGCTAAAATGCTGGGCGATATCCAGCGAGGTGGTGATCACGGTGTGAGGTCCCTGCAGAAAAGTGGCGACGGCCATCACCGTACTGCCGGCATCCAGAAACAGGGTGGAACCCGGCGGAACCGCCTGCGCAACCTGTTTCCCCAGGCGCTGCTTGGTTTCCGGCAGCAGGGTATTGCGGCCCTGACGATTCATGGCCGAAAGATTCAGAGCAATAGCCCCGCCGTGATTCTTCTGGGCAAGCCCCTGATTTTCCAGATCGGTCAGATCCCGACGAACGGTATCCGCCGAAACCTGCAGCTTTTCTGCCAGCTCGGTGATGCTGGCCTGACCTTGTTCACTGAGAATATCAAGGACATAGCGTTGACGTGCGGTTTTGTGCATGGGCAGCAATCCTGCAAAATGTCGCAATAAATCGCATAATACAGCATTTTGACGCAGAAGGAAGGGGCATCATAAACCAGGTTGATGTTTGATTATTGGAATTATATTAAGCGGATATCATTAAGCCGTTCTGAATGTTAACCAGAGTGTTAATGTTATGTTTTAATCAACGATTTGGGTTATGTAACCAACGCATTGTCATTAATTGGTGGAATGTGCTGATATGAAATTAAAATAAAGCATTTAATGTCTGATTTATGTTTTTTATTGGAATTATTTTTCAACAAATCGATGGCTCTTACTTAAGTTGACACTTCTTTGAAAATCTTTGTGTCTGACCCGCTCAGAAATTAACGCAAAAATGTGCGCAGAGGAGATTAAGAATTTTCCTTAAATTACAGTGTGTTTTGATGTTTCATCTGAAAGGCTACTTTCGGAGTTTTGTCCAGAAACCCCATGTTTTTTCTTATATGTAACACCGCATTAACATTGTGGGTGTAGTGGCCTATACCACATTTTGTTATGCTGCAAATCAACTTATGAAATAAGTAATTTCTTAAATTTAATAAGACAAAGGCGGATCTCATCTCCATCGGAAATGGGTATGGGGAGCTTTACCTGAAATTTAGCGAGGAAGTTAAATAAGATATTTGTCTAATTATCTGTACCTCTTTTTGGGTAATTGCTTGAGTATCACTCAGAGTCAGGGAGATAAAATGACGATATTACGCAAGCCTGTTTCACGCCAATTTATAGCTACGCTGGCGTTAATTTCATTAGCCCTAAATACGGCTTATGCCAATAGTGGCGCGGTAGGTATTGCCCCGATGGCAACGACGACCTTAAAGGAAAGTATTCTTTTCGCTATCGATCGCGATCCGTCAATTAGCCAGCAGGCCGCGCAGTTAGGTATTGGTCAGGCGCAAATAGACGAGGCGCGCAGCGGCTGGATGCCGCAAATAGCGTTGAACGGGAGTACGGGGCATAGCCAGACCACCGATTCCAGCGGTTCGCTGAAGAACTCTGCGGCCTGGGGGGTGAGCCTGACCCAGCTGATATACGATTTTGGCAAGACCAACAACAGCATCAGCCAGTCTTCCGCACAGCGCGATAGCTACCGCTACCAGCTGATGAGCACGCTTTCTGACGTGGCGGAAAAAACGGCGCTCGGCTACGTGGAGGTCAAACGTTATTCCGACCTGCTACAGGCGGCAAAAGAGAATGTTCAGGCACTGAAAAACGTGGAGCAGCTGGCAAAACTGCGCGCCGATGCGGGCGTGAGTTCCACCTCCGATGAACTCCAGACCCGCACGCGTATTGCCGGCATGCAGGCGACGGTGGCGCAGTATAACGCCGCGTTGAACAGCGCCCGCGCAAGGCTCGCGGTATTAACCGGAATGCAGGCAGATCATTATTCGCCGGTACCCGCAAACCTCGCCGTTGAGCCGGATTCGCTCAACCGCATTGATTATTCGTTAATACCGGCGGTAATGGCCGCGCAGAATATGGAACGTTCGGCCCAGTATGGCGTTGAAACGGCGAAGTCCCAGCACTGGCCAACCCTGAGCCTGAAGGGGGGACGCACGCGTTACGAGTCGGACAACCGCTCATACTGGGACGACCAGATCCAGCTCAATATTGACGCACCGCTTTATCAGGGCGGCGCGGTATCCGCACGCGTGCGTCAGGCTGAGGGTGCACGGGCGATGGCGTCCTCTCAGGTCGATCAGGCGCGTTTCGACGTGCTGCAAAAGGCCTCCGTCGCGCAAGCTGACTGGACCGGCGCACGGGGAAGAATGGAGGCCGGGAAGCGGCAGCTGGAAAATGCGCTGCGGGCCCGCGAGGTTTATAAAAATGAATACACCCTGAGCAAGCGGAGCATTAATGATTTGCTCAGCGTTGAGCAGGATGTCTGGCAGGCCACGTCGGCAAAAATAATCGCCGAGTATGATGGCTGGAGTTCGGCAATTAATTATGCTTCCGCGGTTGATAATTTAATGCCGCTTATTGGAATAGAGAAAAACGCTGCCGCAAAATTACCCGATTTGAGTTAACAAAAGCCACGCATAGCTGCACGAAATAAGTCTGAAAATAATGGGTGTTTTTTCCCAGGGATAGCTACATCCGTCTGGTGGATATATCCACAGGGATCCGTACACCTGCAAGGAGAGGAATATGAGTAACGTAAAGGTTGTTGATGTCATCATTCGCAAAACGGCGGAGAAAACGAAATTAACCGGCGAAGGAAATCTGTCGGTCTCTATTTCATCGCCGAGCGTGATTGAAATTCAGGGCTCTGCTCAGGACGTGGTGCGTTATGTCCGCCAGGGTAAAGACCTTCTCATTTATATGAAGGACGGCAGCGTTATTCGCTGCAATAACTATTTTGTTGAAGATCCTGAAACCCAACATCAGTCAGAGCTGGTGTTCAACGACGGGCAGGAACTGACTCATCTCTCTTTTGCCGATGCCGGGGAAGCGTCAGGCGTTGCCGTTACTGAATTAACCGCGCAGGTCACACCCATTAGCAGCATTGAACCCTTCCTGGAGCAGGGAAGCGTCTTAAGCGATGCGCCGTGGGGCTGGATTGCAGGGGCGGCGTTAGGCGGCGGAGCTATCGGCGCACTGCTGGCCCACGGCGGTGACGGCGAAACCAAAACGAAAGTCATTGATAACACGAAAGAAGTGGAAAGCGCCACGCCGACCTTCCTGCTGTCGGACAAGGTGGGCGACAAGCAGGGAGTGCTGAGCGCAAACGCCCTCACGGACGATAACGCGCCGACCTTCAGCGGTACCGGTCAGCCGGGCGCGACCATCCAGATTAAAGACGGCAGCGGCAGCACCATCGCCAGCGCGATGGTCGGTAAAGACGGCACCTGGACGGTAAAACTCCCGACCCAGGCCGACGGAGAGCACACCTGGTCGGTGGTGCAGATCGACGGCAGTAAAACCACGTTAGCGGGCAACATCACCGTGACCGTTTCTACGTCCGAGGCCACGCTTACGCTGGCGACAACGGCGGGTGACAACGTGATTAACGCCAGCGAACAGTCCGCTGGTTTTACGCTGTCCGGCAGCAGCCAGCATCTGGCGCAGGGAACCGACGTTTCCGTAACGCTGAACGGCAAAACCTACACCGCTCAGGTGGGAGCAGACGGCGCGTGGAGCGTTAACGTGCCTGCGGCAGACGCACAGGCGCTCAGCGACGGTACCTGGACCGTTAGCGTCAGCGGCAAAGACGCGGCGGGTAACACCGTGAGCGGAAGCCAGACGATTGGCGTGGATACCGCTGCGCCAACGCTCTCCGTCGATACGCTCGCGCAGGACAACATCATTAATGCCGCTGAGCACAACCAGCCGCTGACGCTGAGTGGTAAAACCAACGCGGAAGCCGGGCAGATTGTGACGGTGACGCTGAACGGCAAAAATTATAACGCCACGGTGGGCAGCGACGGCACCTGGTCCGTCACGCTGGCGGCCAGCGAGGTGCAGGCCCTTAATGAGGGTCACCACATCCTGACGGTGAACGTCAGCGACAAAGCAGGCAACGGCTCGTCCGTGACCACGGATTTCACGGTAGATACCAACGCGCCGGTCGTCACCATCAACACCGTCGCGGGCGACGATATCCTCAACACCAGCGAGCAGGGCCAGGCGCAGATTATTTCCGGGCAGGCGAGCGGCGCGGCGGCAGGCGATGTCGTCACCGTGACCGTTGGCGGCCAGACCTTCACCGGCGTCGTACAGGCAGACGGCAGCTGGAGCGTGGGCGTTCCTGCCTCCGTCGTCGGCGCGCTGGGTGAGGGCAATCACACCATTGCCGTCTCCGTCACCGACGCAGCGGGGAACACCGGTAGCGCCACGCACGGCATTGCGCTGAGCGGCAACCCGCCGGAATTTACGATTGACGCCATCAGCCAGGACAACGTGCTGAATGCCCGGGAGGCGATGCAGCCGCTGAGCCTGAGCGGCACCAGCAACCTGCCGGACGGCAGCGCCGTTACCGTGACGCTGAACAACGTCAGCTATCAGGCGACCGTCGAAAACGGTATCTGGGCGGTTCAGGTGCCGGTATCCGACGTCCTGAATCTGGCGAACACCCTTTATAGAGTCAGCGTCAGCGGCACCGACAGCGTGGGTAACAGCGGCTCCGCAGAGGCGAATCTGCTGGTCGATACCGTGCTCCCGAAGGTGATCATTAACACCTTTGCGGGGGATAACCTGGTTAATAACGCCGAAGCGGGCGTGGACCAAACCCTCAGTGGCCGCGTTACCGGCGCGGCGGCGGGCGATACGGTGTCTGTTACCGTTGGCGGTAAGAGTTACAGCGCCACGGTGGGCAGCGATCTGACCTGGAACGTCACGATCCCTTCAGCGGATCTTCAGGCGTTCGGCGACGGGGATTTGACCTTTACCGCCTCCGTGACCAACGGGCACGGTAATACTGGCACCGGCGAGCGCGATATCAATATCAACGCTGAACTGCCGGGTCTGCGTGTAAACACCATTTCCGGCGATGACGTAATCAACGCCATTGAGCAGCAGCAGGACCTGACCGTCACCGGCAGCAGCACCCATCTGGCCGCAGGTACGCCGATTGTCGTCACCATCAACAACGTCGAATATCAGGCCGTGGTGACCGCCAGCGGCGGCTGGAGCATTGGCGTTCCTGCTGCGGATCTGCAGGCCTGGACGGCCGGAGGTATGACGGTCAGCGTCAGCGCAGAAGATGCCTGGGGCAACACCGTTGCGGCTGAACACCCGATTGAACTCGATCTCAACGCCGTGGCGGTCACCATTGATACCGTCTCCGGTGATGACCTGCTGAACGCGGCAGAAAAAGGGAGCGATTTAACCCTTTCCGGCCAGACGCAGGGCGTGGAGGCGGGGCAAACCGTGGTGGTGAAATTTGCCGACCAGACTTTTACCGCGCAGGTGCAGCAGGATGGCTCCTGGAGCCTGACCGTCCCGGCGAACGCCATGGAAACGCTGATTGACGGGCGGGCGCAGGTAAGCGTCAGCGTGACCAACGTCAACGGCAACAGCGCGGACGCCTCACGCGTGGTGACCGTCGATACGCAGCCGCCGACCATTACGCTCGATAATCTGACCGACGACAACATCATCAATGCGGCAGAAGCGCAGCAGGATCTGGTGCTCAGCGGCAGCACAACCGCTGAAGCGGGCCAGACGGTCACCGTGACGCTGAACGGCAAAAACTATCAAACTACCGTGCAAGCTGACGGCACCTGGACGCTGAACGTGCCTGCCGCCGACGTTGGCGAGCTGGCAGACGGCACTGTCACCGTGACGGCCTCCGTCAGCGACGTGGCAGGTAACAGCAGCAGTGCGGACCGCGTTGGTCTGGTGGATGCCAGCGTGCCGCAGGTGACCATTAATGACTTTGTCACCGACACAAACACCGTTAACCAACTGGCCCATTCTCAGGCACAGATCCTGAGCGGCTCCGTCACCGGCGCGGCGGCGGGCGATTTGGTCACCATCACTATTAATAACGTGGACTACACCACCGCGGTGGACGCGGCGGGCAACTGGAGCCTCGGCCTGCCTGCATCCGTCGTTCAGGGGCTGACGGACGGCACCTGGACCATTAACGTCTCCGTGACCGATCGGTCCGGCAACACCGGCAGCAGTTCTCTGGATGTGGTGGTGAATACCGTGACGCCTGTTATCGGTATTAACACCCTGGCCGTAGATGACGTGATCAATGCGGCAGAGAAGGGCGAAGATCTGCTGCTTTCCGGTACCAGCAACCAGCCGGAAGGGACCACCATCACCGTAAACCTGAACGGTATCAACTACACCACCACCACTAACGCCAGCGGCAGCTGGAGCGTCACCGTGCCCGCCTCTGCGGTGAGCGCGCTGGGCGAAGCCAATTACACCGTGACGGCGAGCATTACCGATAATGTGGGCAACAGCGCCTCAACCTCGCACGATGTGCTGGTGGACAGCGCGTTGCCGGTAGTCACTATCAACACTTTCGCGACAGACAATATCGTCAACGCGGCGGAAGTCACCGCAGGGCAAACCCTGACCGGGAAGGTCTCTAACGCGGCATCGGGCGATACCGTCACGATTATCCTCGGCGGGCAGACATACACCGCTACCGTGCAGGACGATCTCTCATGGAGCCTGCCGTTAACCGAGAGCCAGTTAACCGCGCTTGGCAACGGCGATCTGACCGTATCGGCCAGCGTCACCAACGCGCACGGCAATACCGGTTCGTCTTCGCTGGACTTCACCATCGACGCCCAACTGCCGGGCCTGCGTATTGATACCGTGGCGGGTGATGATGTCATTAACGTCATTGAGCACGCTCAGAACCTGATTGTTTCCGGTTCAAGCACCGATCTGGCAGCGGGCAGCACCGTCACGGTGACCATTAACGGCAAGATCTATTCCGCAACCGTACTGGCGGACGGTACCTGGCAGGCGGCGGTTCCGGCAGCGGACGTGTCCCAGTGGGCGGACGGTTCGCTGGATATCAAGGCAAGCGCGCAGGATCCTTCCGGCAACCCGGTGACTATCGGCACCATCGTGGACGTCGATCTCGCGCCGGTCGCCGTCAGCATCAACAGCGTGACCGCGGACAACGTGCTCAACGCGGCAGAAAAAGGTCAGGATCTGGTGCTTTCCGGCTCCTCCGCGAACGTAGAAGCGGGCCAGACCGTCACCATCACCTTTGCGGGTAAAACCTACACCACGACGGTGAACGCCAACGGCGACTGGACGTACACCGTACCGGCAGCCGATTTGAGCGGACTGAAGGACGGTGACGCCAGCGTGCAGGTCAGCGTGAGCAACCTGAACGGCAACGCGGCGTCGTCTGCGCAGGAGTTCAGCGTCGATACCGCCGCGCCAACGGTGACCATCAATACCATCAGCGGCGATAACATGCTGAACGCGGCTGAGGCAGCGCAGGATCTGACCCTGAGCGGGACGTCCACTGCCGAAGCAGGCCAGACGGTCACCGTAACCTTCAACAACAAGCAGTACACCGCGCAGGTGCAGGCCGACGGCAGTTGGACCCTGGACGTGCCGGCTGCGGATCTGGCGGGCATCACCGACGGTAACGCCACGGTCACGGCTTCCATATCCGACAAAGCGGGCAACCCGGCCAGCGCGGATGCCTCCGTGCTGGTGGATACCACCGTACCGCAGATTAGTTTTAACATCGTTGCGGGCGACGACATCGTGAATATTGCCGAGCACGGCCAGGCGCTGATCGTCTCCGGCAAGGTCACGGGCGCGCAGGCGGGTGACGTCATTACCGTCACCCTGAACGGCAAAGACTACACCGCGATGCTGGACGCGTCCGGAAGCTGGAGCGTGGGCGTTCCGGCGGCAGACGTGGGCGCGCTGGCTAACGGCGAGCAGACGATTTCCGCGATCCTCACCGACAAAGCGGGTAACAGCACCACCGCCACGCATGAATTTGACGTCTCCCTGGCCGCGCCGGAGATCGCCATCAATACCCTGGCGCTTGACGACGTGATTAACGCGGTGGAGAAAGGCCAGGATCTGCTGATTTCGGGCACCAGCAACCAGCCGGAAGGTACAGCCATTACGGTGATCCTGAACGGCATCAGCTACGCCGCGACCACCAACGCCAGCGGCGGCTGGAGCGTGACCGTTCCGGCGGCGAACGTCTCTGCGCTGGGCGAAGCGAGCTATACCGTCACGGCAAGCGTGACCGATAGCGCAGGCAACGGCGCGAACGCCAGCCATAGCGTGCTGGTCGACAGCGCGTTGCCGCAGGTCACCATTAACGCAATCGCCATCGATGACGTGATTAACGCGGCGGAAGTCGCTTCCGGACAAACCCTGAGCGGGAAGGTGAGCGGCGCGGCGAGCGGTGACACTGTCACCCTTTCAATCGGCGGCAATACGTATACCGCGACGGTTCAGGACGATCTGAGCTGGTCGGTCAACGTGCCGTCCACGGTCTTAACCGCCATCGGTAACGGCGAACTGACGGTGTCAGCCAGCGTCACCAACGGCCACGGCAACACCGGAACCGGCGAGCGCGAAATCGTTATAGACGCCAACCTGCCGGGCCTGCGCGTCGATGCCGTGGCGGGCGACGATGTGATCAACAGCATTGAGCACGCGCAAAACCTGATTATTACCGGCTCCAGCGACGGCCTGGCAGCGGGCGCGGCGCTGAGCGTGATCGTCAACGGCAAAACCTACGCGGCCACTGTGCTGGCAGACGGTACCTGGACGGCGGCCATTCCGGCGGCAGACGTCAGCGCGCTCGGCGCAGGCACGGTCACCGTGAAGGTCGAGGGAAATAGCGCGGCAGGCAACCCGGTCTCCATCAGCCACGACGTGAAGGTCGATCTGGCGACGGTTGCTATCAGCATTGACGCGATTGCTACCGACGACGTGATTAATGCGGCAGAAAAAGGCGCAGATCTGGTGCTTTCAGGTTCCACCAGCAACGTGGAAGAGAACCAGACGGTTCACATCACGTTCGGCGGCAAGTCCTACACGGCGAAAGTGGATGCCAGCGGCAACTGGACGGCGACCGTGCCGTCGGCAGATCTGGCTGGCCTGAAGGATGGCGACGCCAGCGTGCAGGTGAGCGTCACCAACGTGAACGGCAACAGCGCCTCGGCGGGACGCGAGTACGGCGTGGACGCCACCGCGCCGACGGTCTCCATCGAAATCGTCAGCGACAACAACATCATCAATGCCGCCGAAGCGCAGCAGGATCTGGTCGTCAACGGCGTCTCTAACGCCGAAACGGGCCAGACCGTGACCGTCACGCTGAACGGCGTGGATTACACCACCACCGTGCAGGCAAACGGCAGCTGGAGCGTGACCGTGCCTTCTGCGGATCTGGGCGCGATTACCGACGGGAACTATACCGTCAGCGCCGCCGTGTCGGACAAAGCGGGCAACCCGGCCTCCGCGGCTCGCGATGTGCTGGTCGATACCACCGTGCCACAGCTGACCATCAACACCGTTTCCGATGACGACGTGATCAACAGCGCCGAGCACGGGCAGGCTCTGATCGTTACCGGCTCAGTGACCGGCGCGGCGGCGGGCGACGTGGTGACCGTCACCATCAATAACAAAGATTACACGGCGACGCTGGATGCGTCCGGCAACTGGAGCGTGGGCGTGCCTGCGGCGGACGTCGGTGCCCTGACCGCCGGGGATTACACCATCACCGCGGCGCTGACCGACAAAGCCGGAAACAGCAACAGCGCGACGCGCGAGGTGGAAGTCAACCTGAGCGCGCCGGTGCTGACCATCGACACCGTCTCCGGTGACGATGTGATCAACAGCAGCGAGAAAACGCAGGATCTGACCATCACCGGTACGGCTTCCGGACTGGCGGCGGGCGCGGTGGTGACCGTGATGCTCAACGGCAAAGCCTACAGCGCCACGGTTGAGGCCAACGGCCAATGGTCCACGACGGTTCCGGCGAGCGAAGTGGGGCAGTTGGGTGAAGCGCTTTACACCGTCACTGCCTCGGCAACGGACAGCGTCGGCAACGGCACCAGCACCTCGCACACCGTAAATGTGGAGTCCGTTCTGCCGGGGGTGATTATCAACACCGTCGCCGGTGACGACGTGATTAACGCGGCGGAGCTGGCTGCCGGCCAGACCATTAGCGGTAAGGTGATGAATGCCGAGGCGGGCAACACCGTGACCGTAACGATTGGCGGCAACAGCTACACCGCAACGGTACAGAGCGATCTGACCTGGTCCGTCGATGTACCGGAATCGGTCCTGACGGCGCTGGGCAACGGCGATTTGACTGTAACCGCCAGCGTGACGAACGGCGTGGGCAACAGCGGCAGCGGCGAGCGTGAGATCGCGATAGACGCCAGCCTGCCGGGCCTGCGCGTGGACACCGTGGCGGGCGACGACGTGATCAACAGCATCGAGCACGGACAGAACCTGATTATTACCGGTTCCAGCAATGGCCTGAGCGCAGGCACGGCGCTGACCGTTACCGTCAACGGCAAAACCTATCCCGCGACGGTACTGGCGGACGGTACATGGAGCGCGGCTCTACCTTCTGCGGACGTAAGTGTCCTGGCAGCGGGCACGATCACCGTGACCGTTGAAGGCCAGAGCAGCGCGGGCAATCCGGTTTCCATCAGCCACGATGTGACGGTGGATCTGGCGAACGTCGCTATCAGCATCGACGCCATTGCCACCGACGACGTGATTAACGCGGCGGAGAAAGGGGCGGATCTGGTGCTCTCCGGCACCACCTCAAACGTGGAGGAAAATCAAACCGTCAACATCACTTTCGGCGGCAAGAACTACACCGCCATGGTGGACGCTGAGGGTAAATGGACCGCCACGGTGCCGGCTGCGGATCTGGCGGGCCTGAAGGACGGTGACGCCAGCGTGCAGGTGAGCGTTACCAACGTCAACGGCAACAGCGCCTCTGCGGGCCGCGAGTACAGCGTGGATGCCACCGCGCCATCCGTCACCATTAATACGATTGCGACCGATGACATTCTGAACGCGACGGAAGCGCAGTCTGACCTGGCGATTTCCGGCAGCAGCACCGCCGAAGCGGGCCAGACCGTGACCGTGTCGCTGAACGGCAAGGACTACACCACAACCGTCGGCGCGGACGGCAGCTGGACGCTGAACGTTCCGGCGGCGGATCTGGCGGCGCTTAATGACGGCAGCGTCACCGTTACCGCATCGGTCAGCGACAAGGCGGGCAACCCGGCATCCGTAAACCATAACCTGACGGTGGACGTGACCGTACCTGCGGTTACCATCAACACCGTGGCGGGCGACGACGTGATTAACGTCGCCGAACACGGTCAGGCGCAGATTATCAGCGGCACCGCCACAGGCGCGGCAGCGGGCGATAAGGTCACCGTGACCATCGGCGGCCAGACTTACACCACCGTACTGGACGCGGCGGGTAACTGGAGCGTGGGCGTCCCGGCGAGCGTGATTTCTGGCCTCAGCGACGGCACCGTGACCGTCACTGCGTCTGTTACCGACGCGGCGGGCAACACCGGCAGCGGCACCCATAACGTGACCGTCGATACCGGTCTGCCGTCGGTCAACTTCAACGCCATCAGCGGCGATAACGTTCTGAATGCGGTGGAAAAAGGTCAGGATCTGAGCGTCAGCGGCACCAGCGCCAACCTGGCGGAAGGCACCGTGGTGACCGTGACCCTGAACGGTAAAAACTACACCGCAACGACCGCTGCGGACGGCACCTGGAGCCTGACGGTTCCGGCTGCGGATCTGGCCGGTCTCGGTCAGGCCAGTTACACCCTCAATGCGACCGCCACCAACGGGGTGGGCAACAGCGTGAGCAGCGCTGCGAACCTGCTGGTCGACACCGCGCTGCCGACCGTCACCATCAACACCGTGGCGGGCGATAACGTTATCAACGCGGCGGAAGTGGCGGCAGGCCAGACCCTGAGCGGTACCGTGGCGAATGCCGAAGCGGGCAACACCGTAACCGTGACCATTGGCGGCAACAGCTATACCGCAACGGTGCAGAACGATCTGAGCTGGTCCGTGAACGTGCCGTCTGATGTGCTGACCGCACTCGGCAACGGCAGCCTGAGCGTGACGGCAACCGTCACCAACGGCCACGGCAACACCGGCACCGGGGAGCGTGAGATTGCGATCGACGCTAACCTGCCGGGCCTGCGCGTGAACACCGTGGCGGGCGACGACGTGGTCAACAGCATTGAGCATGCACAGAACCTGATCGTCACCGGCTCCAGCGACGGGCTGGCGGCGGGCACGGCGCTGACCGTTACCGTGAACGGCAAAGACTATGCGGCGACGGTGCTGGCGGACGGCACCTGGAGCGCGGCGGTTCCGTCTGCGGACGTGAGCGCGTGGCCGGAAGGCACAGTAAAAATCAGCGTCACCGGCGACAGCGCGGCGGGTAACCCGATTACCATCAGCCACGACGTGACCGTGGATCTGGCTACCGTTGCCATCAGCATCAACGCCATTGCCACCGACGACGTGATCAACGCGGCGGAGAAAGGGGCGGATCTGGTGCTGTCCGGCGCGACCACCAACGTGGAAGCCGGGCAGACCGTCACCCTGAGCCTGAACGGTAAAATCTACACCACTACCGTAGAAGCAGACGGCAACTGGACCTATACCGTGCCGGCTGCGGAACTGGCGAGCCTCAAGGACGGCGACGCCAGCCTGCAGGTGAGCGTCACCAACGTCAACGGTAACAGCGCCTCGGCGGGCCGCGAGTACAGCGTGGATGCCACCGCGCCATCCGTCACCATCAATAAGATGGCGACTGACGACATCCTGAACGCCACGGAAGCGCAGTCTGACCTGACGGTTTCCGGCACCAGCACCGCCGAAGCGGGCCAGACGGTGACTGTGTCGCTGAACGGCAAGGACTACACCACAACCGTCAGCGCGAACGGCAGCTGGACGCTGGACGTTCCGGCAGCGGATCTGGCGTCGCTCAGCGACGGCAGCGTCACCGTGACCGCGAGCGTAAGCGACAAGGCGGGCAACCCGGCATCCGTAAACCATAACCTGACGGTGGACGTGACCGTGCCTGCGGTGACCATCAACACCGTGGCGGGCGATGACGTGATTAACCTCGCTGAGCACGCGCAGGCGCAAATCATCAGCGGCACCGCCACCGGCGCGGCAGCGGGCGATAAGGTCACCGTGACCATCGGCGGCCAGACTTACACCACCGTGCTGGACGCGGCGGGGAACTGGAGCGTGGGCGTTCCGGCCAGCGTGATTTCCGGTCTCAGCGACGGCACCGTGACCGTCACTGCGTCGGTTACCGACGCGGCGGGCAACACCGGCAGCGGCAGCCATAACGTCATCGTGGACACCGGGCTGCCGTCCGTGGGCTTTAACGCCATCAGCGGCGATAACGTCCTGAATGCGGTGGAAAAAGGTCAGGAACTAAGCGTCAGCGGCACCAGCGCCAACCTCGCGGAAGGCACCCTGGTGACCGTGACCCTCAACGGAAAAAGCTACACTGTAACGACCGCCGCAGACGGCACCTGGAGCCTGACGGTTCCGGCGGCGGATCTGGCGGGTCTGGGCGAAGCGAATTACACCCTGAGCGCAGCCGCGACCAACGGCGTGGGCAATAGCGTCAGCAATACGGCGAACCTGCTGGTCGACACCGCGCTGCCGACCGTCACCATCAACACCGTGGCGGGTGATAACGTCATCAACGCGGCAGAAGTGGCGGCAGGCCAGACCATCACCGGTAAGGTGGCGAACGCGGAAGCCGGTAACACGGTGACGGTGAACATCGGCGGCAACAGTTACACCGCGACGGTGCAGAGCGATCTGACCTGGTCCGTGAGCGTGCCGGAATCCGTCCTGACGGCCTTGGGCAACGGCGATTTGACCGTGTCGGCGACCGTCACCAACGGCCACGGCAATACCGGCGCGGGCGAGCGCGAAATCGTTATAGACGCCAGCCTGCCGGGTCTGCGTATCAATACCGTGGCGGGCGATGATGTGATCAACAGCATCGAGCACGGACAGAACCTGATCGTCACCGGTTCCAGCGACGGGCTGGCGGCGGGCACCACGCTCACCGTGACCGTTAACGGCAAAACCTATGCGGCCTCCGTGCTGGCGAACGGTACCTGGAGCGCGGCGATCCCGGCCGCAGACGTGGGTGCCCTGGCAGCAGGCGCGGTGACCGTCACCGTGGCAGGCCAGAGCAGCGCGGGCAACCCGGTCTCCATCAGTCACGACGTCACCGTCGATCTGGCGGCCGTGGCGATCAGCATCGATGCGATCGCCACCGACGACGTGATTAACGCGGCGGAGAAAGGCGCGGATCTGGTGCTCTCGGGCAGCACCTCGAACGTGGAGGAAAACCAGACCGTCACAATCGCCTTCGGCGGCAAAACCTACACCGCGAAAGTGGATGCCGACGGCAACTGGACGGCCACCGTGCCTTCCGCGGAGCTCGCGGGCCTGAAGGACGGCGACGCCAGCGTGCAGGTGAGCGTCACCAACGTGCACGGCAACAGCGCGACGGCAGGCCGCGAGTACAGCGTGGATGCGACCGCGCCGACCGTGACGATTGATACGGTGGCAGGTGATAACGTGATTAACGGCAGCGAAGCGGCTGCGGGCGTGGCCATCTCCGGCACCACCACGGCGGAAGCCGGGCAGACGGTCACCGTGACGCTGGGCGGCAAGAGCTATAGCGCTCAGGTGCAGCAGGGCGGTATCTGGAGCGTCAACGTACCGGGCACTGACCTCTCCGCACTGGCCGATAACGGCTACACCGTGCAGGTCAGCGTGAGCGACGCCGCGGGTAACCCGGGCAGCGCGGGCAAAGCGATTACGCTTGATACCACGCCTCCAACCGTCAGCTTTAACGTCGTGGCGGGCGATAACGTCATCAACAGCGTGGAGCACGGGCAGGCGCAGATCGTGAGCGGCACGGCAACCGGCGCGAGCGTCGGCGATAAGCTGGTCATCACCATCGGTTCAAACCAGTACACCACCACCGTTGACGCCAGCGGCAACTGGAGCGTGGGCGTTCCGGCCAGCGTGATTTCTGCCCTGACCGACGGCACCGTGACCATTAGCGCGACCATTACCGACAGCGCGGGCAACAGCAGCACCCAGACTCACGATGTGGTGGTGAATACGGCTTCCGTGGCGCTGACGGTGAACACCCTCAGCGGTGACGACGTCATCAACGCGGCAGAAGCGGGTCGTGCGCTGGTGATTAAC
Source organism: Enterobacter cloacae complex sp. P17RS (assembly GCF_014895885.1). Taxonomy (NCBI): domain Bacteria; kingdom Pseudomonadati; phylum Pseudomonadota; class Gammaproteobacteria; order Enterobacterales; family Enterobacteriaceae; genus Enterobacter; species Enterobacter cloacae complex sp. P17RS. The sequence goes on along the minus strand of NZ_JADBQK010000003.1, from coordinate 553,747 downwards.
GGCTCCAGCACCCAGTTCGCCAGCGGGACGCAGGTCACCGTGACGCTGAACGGCAAGACCTATACAGCCACCATCCAGAACGACGGCAGCTGGACGACCACCGTTCCGGCCGCAGACGTGGGTGCCCTGGCCGATGGCGCGAGCTATCAGGTATCCGTGTCGGCGCAGGACAGCGCGGGCAATAGTGCCTCGGCGACGCACGGCATCAGCGTGGATACCACCGCGCCTGTCGTGAGCATTGCGACACTGTCGGGTGACGACATGCTGAACGCGCTGGAAGCGCAGCAGCCGCTGACGGTACACGGATCGTCCAGCGCGGAGGCGGGCCAGACCGTCACCGTGACGCTGGGCGGCAAAACCTACACTGCGCTTGTGGTCAGCGACGGCACCTGGACGCTCGATGTGCCGGCAGCAGATCTGGCTACTCTGAGCCAGGGGGCGCTGACGGTCACCGCGTCGGTCAACGACAAAGCCGGTAACGGCGGCCAGACCACGCACACCTTAACGGTGGATACCGCTGCGCCGACCGTGACCATCAGTACCGTGGCGGATGACGATATCGTCAACAACGCTGAGCAGCTGGCGGGCCAGACCATCCGCGGCACTACCACGGCGGAGCAGGGTCAGACGGTAACCGTGACCTTCAACGGTCACAGCTATCAGGCGACCGTGGCGGCGGACGGTTCGTGGTCGGTCTTCGTGCCGGGGCGTGATTTCCTCGGCCTGAGCGACGGGCAGTACACCCTCACCGCCACGGTGAGCGATAAGGCGGGCAACCCGGGCAGCGCCACGCACGACGTGACGCTGAACGGCGATGTCCCAACCATCACCATTAACACCTTTGCGCAGGACGATATCGTCAACGCGGCCGAACACGGCACGCCGCTGGTCGTCAGCGGCACCACCGACGCGCCTGCGGGCCAGACGGTGACCATCACCCTGAACGGCAAAACCTACGCGGCGACCGTGCAGAATGACGGCACCTGGAGCTACACGGTGGGCAGCGCAGACGTCACCGCCCTGGCAGACGGCGGTTCGTACGTGATTAAGGCGCAGGTCAGCAACGCCATCGGCAACAGCGGCAGCGATAACCACACCGTCACCGTCGATCTCACCGCGCCGTCGATGGGCATCAGCATTGATTCGCTGCAAAACGACACCGGCCTGAGCGCGACGGATTTCATCACCAACGATAAGCAGGTAGTGGTCAACGGCTCCCTGACCGCGCAGCTCGGCAATAACGAGAAGGCGCAGATCAGCCTCGACGGCGGCACCACCTGGATTGACCTGACGGTGACCGGCACCACGTGGCGCTACACCGATGGCCGCACCCTGACGGACGGTTCGTATCAATACCAGGTGCGGGTGATCGATAGCGCGGGCAACGTGGGGGCAACGGACAGCCAGGACGTGGTGATTGACCTGACGAAGCCTGCGGCAACGACCATTACCGTGGATTCCGTTACCCAGGATACCGGCCTGTCCGGCAGCGACTTTATCACCAGCGACAACCAGATCAGCCTGAAAGGGACGCTCGGCGCGGCGCTGGGCAGCGGCGACCACGCGCAGATCAGCCTCGACGGCGGCGTCACCTGGACCGACGTCAGCGTGAGCGGTCTGACCTGGACCTACGTGGACGGTCGTACGCTGGCCGACGGGGATTACAACTACCAGCTGCGCGTGATTGACGACGCGGGCAATATCAGCGCCACCGCCAGCCAGGTCGTGACGATTGATACGGTTGCGCCGGACGCCAGCAAAACGATCGCTATCGACAGCATCAGCGACGATACCGGCCTGAGCAGCAGCGACTTTATCACCAACGATACGTCCCTGACGCTGCACGGCTCGCTCGGCGCGACGCTGGCCGACGGCGAGTATGCCCAGATCAGCATCGACGGCGGTGTCACCTGGCAGAACGTGATTGTCACCGGCAACAGCTGGTACTACGTGGACGGACGTACGCTGGGTAACCAGACCTATGACTACTACGTGCGCGTGGTGGATGCGGCGGGCAACGTGGGCGCCAGCGCCCATCAGCAGGTGACCGTCGATACGGTCGCCCCGGATGCGGCGATTACGGTGACGGTGGATAACATCACCGTGGATACCGGCTTCGACAATAACGACTTCCTGACCAGTTCGACCTCGTACACCCTGCATGGCACGCTTGGCGCAGAGTTAGGGGCGGGTGAGTACGTGCAGGTGAGCATGGACGGCGGCAGCACCTGGGTGTATGCCACGGTAAGCGGTACCCAGTGGCGCTATAACGACACGCGCACCCTGGCCGACGGGGATTACAGCTATCAGGTGCGGGTAGTCGATCAGGCGGGAAACGTCGGTGCCACTACCACCCAGACCGTGACGGTGGATACCCAGGCGCCGCAGTACGGCATCACCATCGACAGCATCAGCGATGATACCGGGCAGTCCGGGAGTGATTTCATCACTATGGACACCACCCTGACCATCAACGGCTCGCTGGGCAGCGCGCTGGCGAGCGACGAGAGGGTGCAGATCAGCCTTGACGGCGGAAACACCTGGTCAGACGCTACCGTAACTAACCAGCGCTGGAGCTATACGGATATCCGCGATCTGGCGGACGGGGATTACACCTACCAGGTGCGGATCATCGACCAGGCGGGCAACGTCGGCTCCACCGCCTCTCAGGTGGTGACGGTGGACACCACGCCGCCAGCTACGGTAGGCACGGTGGTCAGCTATACCGACGGTGAAGGCGAGCGTCAGGGCACCTTTGGTAGCGCGGTGGCAACGGACGATAACTCGCCGCTCATCAACGGAACGCTTAACCGCGCCCCTGAAGACGGCGAGATCGTCCAGCTATACCGCGACGGCGTTCTGCTCGGTCAGGTGACCATGAACGGCAGCGCAAGCTGGTCCTTCCAGGATAACGGCCTGAGCGATGGCAACCACACGTACATCGTGCGCGTGACCGACAAAGCCGGTAACTACACGGAATCTGACGGCTTCGTGCTGAACGTTGATACCAGTATCCCGACCACCACGGCGGCGATTACCGCCCAGACCACGTCGGATACCACCCCAATCGTCAGCGGTACCGTCTCCGCCGACCTGGTGAACGGTGAATACCTGGTGGTGACGGTGAACGGGAAAACCTACACCTCCCAGACGGGGGGGGCCGTGGTAGTCGACCCGGATCACAATACCTGGTACCTGCAGATCCCGGACGGCGATGCCCTGAGCGTGGCGGGCTACAGCGTGACGGCGCAGGTGAAGAGCAGCGCGGGTAACGGCAATACCACCGGTACGGCGACCGGCAGCCTGGTGATTGATACCACCTCGGTGAATACCGACTGGGCAACCACGGCGGGGAACAGCAACAACTCCACCATGACCCTCGGCATGAACAGCAGCGGTCTGTGGAATATCATTGCGAACACTCAGGCTTACTCCAGTAGCGATAGCTCGACCTATGCCGGCAATACGCTGACCAACACCCGCGGCTACTACGTGGTGAGCCAGACCGCCGCCGACTTTGACCGTAACGGCACGCAGGATATCTTCGCGACCGAGAATACCTACGCCGGGTCAACGCAGGTGATGTGGACCTACGATGGCAGCACCTATAACGCCAGTCAGCTGGCGATGGGGACCACCATCTGGTACGGCGGCGTGATTGCGTACGATAAAACCGGCGATGGCTATCTGGATCTGGCTTACGGCGATGCCGGTATGGACTCACTGACCTACCTGGTGAACAACAACGGCGTTCTGTCGCCGGACGGCACCGGCGGGGAGGGCGGTTTCTACGGTCAGTTCGATTCCGGACGTGAAATCTCCGGCGTCGACCTGAACAACGACGGTACGGTGGATATCGTTCAGCACACCAACCGCAGCGGCGCGTACTCGTTAACCGTGATCAACAACAACGGCAACGGCACGCTCTCCATCGGCCAGAACCTGACCAACGTGTTTGTGGTAAACGCCGCGAATACCACCACGGCGGCGTCCATGACGTGGGCGGATTTCAACGGCGATGGCTACATGGATCTGTACCTGGGCAGCAGCTACAACAACAACGGCGGGGTGATCTACTACAACGACGGTACCGGGAAGCTCTCTGCCACCAAGAGCGCGGTGGAAGCCTCTAACGCCACGGCGGGGTATCTGTCGGTGGCGGTGGACTGGAACGGGGACGGGCAGATGGACATCATCAAGCTCAGCACCTACGGCGGTTCACAGACGGCGACGCTGTTCACCAACAACGGCTACGGTTCCAGCTGGACCGCCAGCCAGCTTAAAACTGGCCTGGCCTACGCCACCGGCGTGGCGGCAGTGGACTACAACTGGGACGGCGCGAAGGATCTGCTGGTGTCGCAGCAGAACGGCAAGGTGGTGCTGGTGCAAAACAGCGCCAAAATTGCCGAAGGTACCGCGATGCACCTGCACATTGTCGACAGCGAGGGCATCAACGCCTACTACGGCAACACGGTCAATCTGTACAACGCCGCGGGCGTGTTGGTGGCTTCGCAGATCATCAACGCCCAGTCTGGTATTGGTTCGAACGATACCTCTGCGCTGGTGAGCTTCTACGGGCTGGATCCGAATGAGACCTATTCGGCCGAGATCCTGAAGATCACCAACGGTGTGTCGGATAACGTCACCTGGAGCAGTCTGGAGGCGGGCAACGGCAAAGAGGGCTACGTCCTGACGGCCGAAGCGGCCACCGGCGGCCACAGCGGGACCCTCACCGGGACCGGGTATAACGACACCTTTATCGCAGAAGATGGCACCTATACCTACAACGGCTCCGGCGGCTGGAATACCCATTCCGACTACGACACCTGGAGCAACACCGGCGGGATGGACGTGGTGGATTACCGCAATGCGACCTCCGGCGTAACCGTTGATTTGCGTCTCTCTACCGCGCAGGACACCGGGTTCGGTACGTCACGACTGCTCAACATTGAGGGCATCAACGGCTCGAACTTCGACGACGTCATTACCGGCAACAGCGGTGATAACCAGTTCGAAGGCCGCGGCGGGAACGACACCTTCAACATCGGCAGCGGCGGTCACGATACGTTGCTCTACAAGCTGATCAACGCGTCGGACGCGACGGGCGGTAACGGTCACGACGTGGTGAACGGCTTCACCGTCGGCACCTGGGAAGGCACGGCGGACACGGATCGTATTGACCTGCGCGATCTGCTCTCCGGCAGCGGCTATACCGGCACGGGCTCGGCGAGCTATGTGAACGGCGTGGCCACGCTGGACAGCAGCGCGGGCAACATCACCGATTACGTCCGCGTGGTGCAGAACGGCAGCAATACCGAAATCCAGGTGGATCTGGACGGTACTGGCGGCCAGTTCTCGCCAACCACCCTGGTGACGCTGAACGGCGTGCAGACGGACCTGGCGACGCTGCTGGCGAATCATCAGCTGTTAATTGCGTAAACCAACGCCGCGGGGAGCAATCCTCGCGGCCTTTTGGCGTTTCTTTACACGAATGGCGTTAACCCGGAGATTATGAAGACACATCCACAGTACGAACCCTGGCTGCAGGGCATGCTCATCATCGCGAAGCACTACCGGCTGGACTTTTCGGTGGAGCACGTTCGGGTCACGATTAACCATGAAAGTCAGTCTCCGCGCCAGCTGGTGCTGGAGGAGATGGCGCGCCAGCTAGGGCTGGGAATGCGCGTGGCGACGGATGCAACATCTCTCGATCCGTGGCGCCTGCCGCTGCTGGCGGAATTCACTGGCGGTCAAATCGCGGTCATTAACCGCATGGACAACGAAGGCAACGTCAGCCTGCAGTTCAGCGGCGACGGCGGGCTGGAGACGACGCTAACGCGGGACGCGCTCGGCTCACGGTTGAAAACGCTACTGGTGCTGCGCCCGCTAGAGTCTACGCCGGATGCCCGCGTGGACGACTACATCAAACCGTATGAGAAAAACTGGTTCTGGCAGCTGGCGCTGAAGGACTGGCGCCGCTACAGCGACATCATGCTGGTGGCGCTGGTCGCTAACGTGCTGGCGCTCTCCGGTATGGTTTTCTCCATGCAGGTGTACGACAGGGTGGTACCGTCGCAGTCGGAGGCCACGCTGTGGGTGCTGTTTGGCGGCGTCATGCTCGCCATCGTGTTTGAATTCATCATGCGCATGCTGCGCGTACATATTTCGGACGTGGTGGGGAAACGCGCCGACCTGCGCATCTCAGAACGCGTCTTTGCTCACGCGCTGCGAATTAAAAACGGGGCGCGCTCCAAATCAACCGGATCGTTTATCGCCCAGATCCGCGAGCTGGAGTCGGTGCGCGAGCTCATCACCTCGACCACCATTGCGGCGATCTCCGACCTGCCGTTCTTCCTGCTGTTCGTCTTTATTCTGTGGATGATTGGCGGCCCACTGGTGCTGGTGGTCCTGCTCGCCGTCCCGCTGCTGCTTATTCCGGGCCTGCTGGTGCAGCGCCCGCTGGGGAAACTCTCCAGCGAAGGGATGCGTGAATCCGCCATTCGTAACGCGACGCTGGTGGAGGCGGTGCAGGGTATTGAAGACATCAAGCTGATGCGCGCCGAGCAGCGTTTCCAGAACCAGTGGAACAACACCAACGACGTGGCTGCCAGCGTCGGCATGAAGCAGCGCTGGCTGACGGGGCTGCTGTTGACCTGGACCCAGGAGGTGCAGTCCATCGTCTATGCGGTAGTCCTGCTGGTGGGCTGTTACCTGGTCATCAGCGGCGACATGACCACTGGTGCGCTGGTGGGAACCTCGATTCTGGCATCGCGTACCATCGCGCCGCTGTCGCAGATCTCTGGCGTGCTGTCGCGCTGGCAGTCGGCAAAAGTGGCCCGCAAGGGGCTGGACGACCTGATGCAGCGCCCGATTGACGATCCGCAGCACGGGAAGAAGGTGCACAAAGCCTACCTGCGCGGGGATTACCGGCTGGAAGACGTCGGCTTCTACTATGACGAGGAAGAGAAACTCACCGTGCTGAACATCGGCAAACTGCAGATTCGCGCCGGTGAGCGCGTGGCGGTGCTCGGGCGTAACGGCTCCGGTAAAAGCACGCTGCTGCAGCTTCTGGCGGGCATGCAGGAGCCGCAGCAGGGGAGCATTCTGCTGGACGATATTGCTCTCAATCATCTGGACCCGGCCGACCTGCGTCGCGACATGCAGCTGCTTAGCCAGCAGGCGCGGCTGTTCTTTGGCTCCGTGCGGGACAATATCCTGATGGGGAACCCGCTCGCCACCGACGATGAAATTCATCAGGCGCTGGTGAATAGCGGCGCGCTGGAGTACGTGCGCAAACAGAAAATGGGGCTGAACACCATCATCAACGAGGGCGGAACGGGCCTCTCCGGCGGACAGCGTCAGGCGCTGCTGCTGGCGCGCGCGCTGATCACTGCCCCGAATATCCTGCTGCTGGATGAGCCTACCGCCTGGCTGGACGAGATGAGCGAGAAGCAGTTTATTCAGCATCTTCACAAATGGCTGGGCAAGCGCCGGACGCTGGTGGTAGCAACCCATCGCCTGCCGATTCTGGATTTGGTCGACCGCATTATTGTGCTGGAAAACGGCAAGGTGGTGATGGACGGCCCGCGCGACGCGATCCTGCATCAGCACGGGCTGGCGCCGCAAAAGGCGGCACAGCGCACCGTGACCATGAAGCCGGCGGCTGTAGCAGAGGAGGGGGCGGCATGAACGATTTCTCCCGTTATAACAGCCGTCTGAAAGAGCCACGCCTGCCACGATCCTCGCTGGTAGCATGGTCGCTGTTCGCCCTGCTGGCGGTGTTTATCGCCTGGGCGAGCCTGTTCCAGCTGGACGAAGTCACGACCGGCAGCGGCAAGGTGATACCGTCCTCCCATGAGCAGGTGATTCAGTCCCTGGAAGGGGGGATTATCCACAGCCTGCTGGTTCGCGAAGGCGATATCGTTGAGCGCGGTCAGCAGCTGGCACAGCTTGACCGGACTAAGACCGAGTCCAGCGTGCTGGAGAGCGAGTCTCGTCTGAACGCGGCGCTGGCAACGGCTGCGCGACTGAAGGCCGAAGTTAACGACACGGAACTCGCGTTTCCCGAGGAACTGGATGATGACGTTGAGCTGGTCAAGCAGGAAACGGCGCTCTATCAGTCCCGTCGCGAGAGCCTTGAAAAAGGGCTGGCCGGCTTACGTCAGGGCGCCGAGCTGGTGCAGCGCGAGCTGTCGTTGACCCGTCCGCTGGTGACCCAGGGGGCGGCCAGCAAGGTTGAGGTGTTACGTCTTGAGCGTCAAAAAAATGAGCTTGAGAATAAAATCACCGAGATGAAAAATCAGTATTACGTCCGCGCCCGCGAAGAGCTGGCGAAAGCCAACGCGGAGATTGAAGCCCAGCGTTCGGTGATGAAAGGGCGTGAGGACTCCCTGACCCGGCTGACCTTCAACGCGCCGGTGCGTGGGATTGTGAAGGATATTGACGTGACGACCGTGGGCGGCGTTATTCCCCCGAACGGCAAGCTGATGAGCCTGGTCCCGCTGGACGACCAGATGGTGGTTGAGGCGAAAATCTCGCCGCGCGATGTCGCGTTTATCCACCCCGGGCAGAAAGCGCTGGTGAAAATTACGGCCTATGACTACTCCATCTATGGCGGGCTGGAGGGCGAGGTGACCATGATTTCGCCGGACACCCTGCAGGACGAGGTGAAAAGAGATGTCTACTACTACCGCGTCTATATCCGCACCGACAGTAACCATCTGACCAATAAGCAGGGCAAAGACTTTCCGGTCTTTCCAGGGATGATTGCAACGGTAGATATTAAAACCGGCAGCAAAACCATCCTGGATTATCTGTTGAAACCGCTGAACAAGGCAAAAGAGGCGCTGCGCGAGAGATAAAGATTGGCGTTCGGGATACCGAACGCCATTTGTATTATACCGTTGACGTTACGTTGTTTGGGTGGCGTCGCTCCTTCGGCACCACGTTAATGTAATGAGTAACATAGGCGAAATATAATCCGGCGTAGTTTTCGACCAGTTCGAAAAACGCCGGATACACCGACAGGCGACCGTCACCGCGATCTTTAAGATAACCTGCCTCATGCGCCGATTTGATAATCCGGTTGACGTGGATCCGGGAAACAAAGAATTCTTTAGCGAGCGTGCTGGCGGAGTATTGAATAACCGCGCCGTGGGCGGATTTGTTTTTTATGGCCTGCAGGTAAAGATACAGCATAATCATGCGGCCTCCATCCTTATCAATAAATAACCCCACTTCCGGTAAAACTTTTCTGAACGTTAATCCCCTAAAAAGATATTCTGCCGCGCGGCGGAAGAAATTATTTCTCAATGTGTCATTATCCAGCAGGTTAACATCAATATTAAACGTCGGGTAAAGAATGCTGACGGGTAAAAATGCACCGGACATATAGCGTTTGAGTTCATTCAATCCTTTTTCGGTTGGGGCAATTCTCGTTTTTCGCCGGTCTTCCGTACAGCGCCAGGTCCTGATGCGTCCCGTGGTTCTGAGTAACGTAATGATCGCAATAACGCTGTTGGGGCTGGCTATTTTATAGCGGGAACATAACTCTTTTATCTCTGAGACGGATTCGGCCTGATTGCCAAATATAAAACAACACATGGAAAGAACAATGTTAAACCGTGATTCCTGAAGCATTGTCTTGTAGAACAAAGGTTGTTTTTTGTAGATGACGTCATTGATTGTGTAGTGCTCTAATATTGCCTCACTAAACCGCGGGTTGCTTTTTATAACATCCCTTCGATGTAGCAAGGCCCTGGATGAGATGTGATTATCCATAGCATTTTTCTCGTATTTGATGAGCCGATAGATGAAGTATCCAGCCTTCTTTTTCGGAATTTTCATTATACCTGAGAAAAAGTGGCTTGCGGTCGGTATTTTAAAAGAAATATAGAGTTATATTTATGTTTGGAAAAAGGGTGATTAACGCAAAGATGTTACAGTGCATGGCGTTGATAACAGTATCTTAACCTGATGGTGTATTGTAAAATTATTATACACACCGCTGTTGGTATACATACTCATAATAATAATGGCGCTTTCGTGCCCAGGAGCAGGTTATGACCCACCAAATTTCTCTCAGGAATGATGCGCGCAACGAGCGAAGATTTGTCATTTCAACCTGCGGCTTTACGTTTCAGGGATATCACCTGCTGCTCAAAAAGTACGGCATTGAGACTGCGCATATTCACTTTGATGGAGATGAGTTATCTGATCCTGACAAGGAAAATATCCTTATTCATCAAAACGCTCACATCGTAGTGTTCCTGGGAAAAGGTACGGTAGGTCTACTGGAGAGCCTGACGCGACTGGCATCCGTACTCAATGCACTTCCTGTTATTCGTCGTGTTACCCTGTATGGTGATATACCGGACAGCTGGCTGTATCGAACCCTGGGTAGTCTTCTAAATAACAGTCATCAATTATCATTGATTCGCGTAGCCAGCGTATCTGATGTAATAACCTGTTTCCACACCCACAATAATGGCTTTAAGGACCGCTCGCGCTTATTACGCGATTACTATCTGGACTGTTCTTCGTCAGAAAAGCTCAAATGGCTGACAAGAAGAGAGGTTGATGTTTTATTGAACTTCTATCGCGGCATGTCTATAAAAGACCTGTGCGACAAACTGAGGCTTTCTAATAAAACGGTTTACACCCATCGTAAAGAAGGTCTGCAGAAATTACATTGTATCAAGCGATGGTTGAATGAACCGCGCAATGTAAAAGTGGAAAGGCGGATTAAAAGCCAAAATCAAAGAGTGGACTTCACGGATAAAGAAGCGGAAGTTTTTAATGCGCTGGTGAAAAGGGAGATATTTCCCGCCTACCAGATCATTACCGATCGCGACAAGAAAGGGGTGGGGTTTGAGATACTTATTCGCTGGAATAAAAACGGTAAAATAGTCAAGCCAGCCCGTTTTCTGAATGACATCGCTAATTATGAAGTATGGCTAAAGATTACGGCTATGGTGATCCACGCCGCCGTGTCCGGGATTAATAAATATAACGGTAAATTCTATTTTTCCGTTAATATACCGCCTCGCCTGGCGTCCGGGAACGCGCTGCCAGAGATGGCCAGGAAAGCCATCGGCATGCTGCTTAACCCCCAATGGGCAGAAAAGCTGGTCTTTGAATTCGCGGAAGATATTGATGTAACGAAAGATAAAAGCATCCCAGAAACCATGCGGCACCTGCGTAAAACGGGGTGCAAACTGTTTCTTGACGACTGCTTCTCAAGCCATCATGCCATGTTCCCCGTGAGGCAGGTGCATTTTGATGGGCTGAAACTGGATCGGGACATCGTCGATCATTTTGTGGCGAACGACAACGATTATAATCTGATTAAAGCGATACAGATTTACAGCGACATGACCGGAACAGCTTGCATTGCAGAGGGCGTTGACAGTGAGGAGAAGTTTGAAAAATTAGTCGAGCTGGGTGTGAAAAACTTTCAGGGATATTATCTCTCGCGCGCCGTGAAAGAGGAGGAATTAGACCGCATGGTGAGATTGTTCAGCTAAAAAATAAAGCCCCGAAGGGCCTTGTTTATTTGCGTCCCAGCAACAGGCCAAGCACAATACCAACCGCACCCGCGGCGATAAGACCGGTGAGCGGGTTATTTCTGACCGCTTCAGTCACGTCAGAGACAGCATCGCTGGCCTGTGCGGCATATTTTTTCGCAGCACCTTTTACCTGATGCTTCGGTGAATCAACGAATTCACCGAACTGCTGCTGGGCTGAACCTGAAAGTTCATCAAATTTATTTTTTGCTTTGTCTTCAGCAAACTGGGTGTTTTTATCAGTACCGAAATCAGACATTTTTGCCTCCTTTTGTTGATAGTTAAAGGATAGCCTCTCTTTGAAAAGATGAGAGGCGGAACGCTAAATTTCGGAGGGAATTGGCCGGTTTTCGGATATATCTACACCAGAAGAGGGCGTTATTTTTCGTTCTCATCCTGGCCGTAATACAGCTTGCCAATGCGGATAAGCGGGCGGCCCTGAGACTTGCGGTGCAGGTTGCTGTCCCGAAGGGAATACACGCAGCCGCAGTATTCCTGCTGGTAAAACTGTTCCCGCTTGCTGATCTCAATCATGCGTGATGAGCCGCCCTGTTTGCGCCAGTTGTAGTCCCAGTAGACCATCCCCGGATAGCGCGCTGCCGCACGCTGGCCGCAGTCATTGATCTGCTGCATATTCTTCCAGCGAGAGATCCCCAGCGAGCTGCTGATAACGCTGAAACCATTTTCCGCCGCGTAGAGCGCCGTACGCTCGAAGCGCATATCGAAGCACATGGTGCAGCGGACGCCGCGCTCGGGCTCCCACTCCATGCCTTTGGCACGCTCGAACCAGTTATCAGTATCATAATCGGCATCAACAAACGGCACGCCGTGTTTTTCTGCAAAACGAATGTTTTCTTCCTTACGGATGAGGTATTCCTTTTGCGGATGGATGTTGGGGTTATAGAAGAAAATGGTGTAGTCAATGCCCGAGGCCTGGATAGCTTCCATGACTTCACCGGAGCAGGGGGCGCAGCAGGAGTGCAGCAGAAGTTTATCGGCGCCGTTTGGCAGGGTGAGCTGCGGGCGGATGAAGGGGGTTGTACTCATGTTGTTCTACAATATGTTAATGAAATTTATGGAATTGTAGCACAAGTTATTAATGTCTTCAGACGGTACTGGCGGGAATCGAGGATCCGCCTGGTCGGGATCCTCGCGCTGAGCGGTGCCGCTATTCGGCAAATTTGAGCAGCGCTTCGCCGTCAAGACGGTAGCGCACCCATTCGGACTGCGGCAGCGCGCCAATGCTGAGATAAAAATCGATGGCGGGCTGGTTCCAGTCCAGCACGCTCCATTCAAGGCGGCCACATTGCCGTTTTACCGCGAGTTGAGCGATATGTTTCAGCAGCGCTCTGCCCGCGCCTTTACCGCGGTAGTCCGGGGAAATGTACAGGTCTTCCATATAAATCCCGTTGCGTCCAAGCCAGGTCGAATAGCTGGTGAAGAACACGGCATAGCCGGCGATCCTGCCGTCAAACTCAGCGATCAACGCCTCGGTTTTACTGCCCGCACCAAAGAGGGTTTCCCGGATCTCGTCCGGCGTGGTTACGACCTCTTCGGGGGCTTTTTCATATACCGCCAGCTCATAGATCATGGCGTAAATAGCCGCTGCATCTTCGGGACGGGCCTGACGAAGGATTATGCTCATTGTTTTTCCTGTTATTTGCACGGTTCGCGATTGATGGCGTTAAGCATACGGAGTATTGTCCGAAGAATTAAGTGCAATGAAATCAACAACTGATGAATATTATGCATCCGGCGCTGAGACGTCTTGATTTAAACTTGCTGCCCGTTTTTGACGCCATTTACCGCCACCGTTCTGTTCGCCTCGCAGCCGACGAGCTGGCGATGAGCACCTCGGCGCTGAGCCATGCGCTGTCGCGTCTGCGCACGGCCCTTAACGATCCGCTCTTTTTTCGGGAAGGGCATCGTATGTCCCCCAGCGTGTACGCCTCTCAGCTTGCGCCTTCTATTGCTTCCGCATTGTCGTTCCTTAATCAGGAGCTGACCCCGCAGCCGGAGTTTGACGCCGCCAGCAGTACCGAAAGCTTGCAAATTGGGATTACGGATTTTACCGCGCTATGTATTTTTCCCGCCCTGATGCACAAGCTGCAGACTGCTGCCCCGGGCTTGCGTTTCGAATTGCGCTATCTGCCGCACAGCCCGGCGCTGACGGAACTCCTGGCCGGTGAAGTGGATCTGGCGCTCGGTTTCAGCACCGAGGACGATATCCGCCATCCGGAACTGGAAGAGATCGGCTGGTTTGAAGATGAGTATGTGGTCATCAGCAACGCACGCCGGACCCGGCTGACGCTGGAGGATTATCTCGCTGCCCGACACCTGGTGGTGACGCCGTGGAATGAAAAGCAGGGCGTCCTGGACGTGCGGCTCGAGCAGCTGGGCTATACGCGGCACATTGCGATCAAAACGCCGTCGATGCTGAGCGCGCCGTTTATCGTTGCGGATAGCGACCTGCTGATGGCCATTCCTCGTTACGCCGCCGAGAAGCTGGTGGCGGCGGCGGAACTGAGGATTTTTGCCTTGCCGTTCTCTATTCCCAAATTTGAGGTGAAAATTTACTCGCATAAGCGCAGCGGCCAGCGGGGGGCGACCCGATGGCTTCAGGAGGAGCTGCAAATGCTGGCGCAAGATGGCAGGGGGATGAGTGCCGGATAAGCTCAGCGCGATCTAGATTTCACGTTAAAAGTAAGTTTACATATGTAAGATAACTCATATACCATACCCCCCTATAGTATCAGGAGGGCATATGCCGCACTCACCCGAAGATAAAAAACGTATTCTTACCCGCGTCCGCCGCATTCGGGGCCAGGTTGATGCCCTTGAACGCGCGCTGGAGTCGGGCGACCCCTGTCTGGCCATCCTGCAGCAAATTGCCGCCGTGCGCGGCGCTGCCAATGGCCTGATGGGCGAAATGGTTGAAATACATCTCAAAGACGAGCTGGTGACGGGAGACACAACGCCGGATCAGCGAGCCGTACGCATGGCGGAAGTCGGCCATTTGCTGCGCTCTTATCTAAAATAAATCCACACACCTGACAAAAAGGGAAGACATGATGAAATCTCGCGCAGCTGTTGCATTTGGCCCCGGCCAGCCGCTGAAAATCGTCGACATCGACGTCGCACCGCCGAAAAAAGGCGAAGTGCTGATCAAAATCACCCATACCGGCGTGTGCCATACCGATGCATTTACCCTCTCCGGTGACGATCCGGAAGGCGTCTTCCCGTCTGTGCTGGGTCATGAAGGCGGCGGGATTGTGGTGGAAGTGGGCGAGGGCGTGACCAGCCTGAAGCCAGGCGATCACGTTATCCCGCTGTACACGGCGGAATGCGGCGAGTGTAAGTTCTGTAAATCCGGTAAAACTAACCTCTGCCAGGCCGTGCGCGCCACTCAGGGGAAAGGTCTGATGCCGGACGGCACCACCCGTTTCTCCTACAACGGTGAGCCAATCTATCACTACATGGGTACCAGCACCTTCAGCGAATACACCGTTTGCGCGGAGATCTCGCTGGCGAAGGTCAACCCGCAGGCGCCGCTGGATAAAGTCTGCCTGCTGGGCTGCGGCGTAACCACCGGCATTGGCGCGGTGCATAACACGGCAAAAGTCAAAGAGGGCGACACCGTGGCGGTGTTTGGTCTCGGCGGCATTGGTCTGGCAGTGATTCAGGGTGCGGTGCAGGCGAAGGCCGGGCGTATCATCGCGGTCGATACCAACCCGGAAAAATTCAAGCTGGCGGGTGAAATGGGCGCGACCGATTTCGTGAACCCGAAAGATCACGAGAAACCGATTCAGGACGTCATCGTTGAGATGACCGACGGCGGCGTGGACTTCAGCTTCGAGTGTATCGGCAACGTCAACGTAATGCGTTCTGCGCTGGAATGCTGCCACAAGGGCTGGGGTGAGAGCATCATCATCGGCGTGGCCGGGGCAGGACAGGAGATCAAAACCCGTCCATTCCAGCTGGTGACCGGACGCGTCTGGCGCGGCTCCGCGTTTGGCGGCGTGAAGGGGCGTACCCAGCTTCCCGGCATGGTGGAAGACGCGATGGTCGGTAAAATACAGCTCGACCCGTTCATTACCCACCGTTTGCCGCTGGAGCAGATCAACGAGGCGTTCGATCTGATGCACGAAGGAAAATCCATCCGCACCGTCATTCATTTCGGCGACAAGTAACTCTTCTGCCAGCGGTTTTTAGCCGCTGGCATTTCTTTAATAATCTTCTCTAAAGTGTGACCAGTGCGGCGTTTTTAGCCGTAATCTAAATCTCTGCCGTGCCGATGACTATCTAACAGGCGTGTTTTTGCGCATCTTACCTATAAGAGAGTCGACGGTCATGGACAACACTTCTTCGATGCAGGCGCAGCGCAAGCTGAGCTTCCTGCATCACATCAGGCTGGTTCCGCTGTTTTCCTCCATTCTCGGTGGCATTATTCTGCTGTTTGCCTTGAGTTCGGGTCTGGCGGGGTATTTCCTGCTACAGGCCGACAACGATCAGCAGGACGTTACGTCCGAAATTCAGGTGCGTATGGGGCTATCGAACAGCTCAAACCATCTGCGCACCGCGCGTATCAATATGATCCACGCCGGCGCGGCAAGCCGTATCGCAGAGATGGAGGCCATGAAGCAGAACATCCGTGAGGCGGAAACGCGCATTAAGCAGTCCCAGGATAGCTTTACCGCCTATATGCATCGTTCCGTGCGCAGCGCTGCGGACGAAGCGCTGGATGCAGACCTGAAGGCACGCTACGACGCCTATATCGCGGGCCTCCAGCCGATGGTCAAATTTGCCAAAAACGGCATGTTCGAGGCGATCATCAACCACGAAAATGAGACCGCGCGCCCGCTGGACGACGCTTACAACGCCGTTCTGCTGAAGGCGATTAAGATCCGCACCGACCGCGCCAATGCGCTGACGGCGCAGGCGCACAGCCGCACGCAGCTGGGCCTGATGTTTATGGTGGGCGCGTTTGCGCTGGCGCTGGTGCTGACCGCGATGACCTTCGTCGTGCTCCGCCGCACGGTCATTAATCCGCTGCAGCGTGCAGCGAAACGTATCGAGAATATCGCCAAAGGCGACCTGACGATGCCGGACGACGTGGCCGGACGCAGCGAAATTGGCCGCCTGACGCGCGATCTGCAAACCATGCAGCACTCCCTTGAAACAACGGTCGGCACCGTCCGTCAGGGAGCGGAGGAGATCTACCGGGGTACAAGCGAGATCTCTGCCGGTAACACCGATCTCTCATCACGCACCGAGCAGCAGGCCGCGGCGATTGAGCAGACCGCCGCCAGCATGGAGCAGCTGACCGCGACGGTGAAGCAGAACGCCGATAACGCCCATCATGCCAGCAAGCTGGCGGAAGATGCCTCCGGGAAAGCCAGCCGCGGCGGCCAGATGGTCTCCGGTGTGGTGAAAACTATGGGCAATATCTCAAGCAGTTCGAAGAAAATCTCTGAGATTACCGCGGTGATCAACAGCATCGCCTTCCAGACCAATATCCTGGCGCTTAACGCGGCGGTAGAAGCGGCGCGGGCGGGCGAGCAGGGACGCGGGTTTGCCGTAGTGGCCAGCGAAGTTCGTACCCTGGCAAGCCGCAGCGCCAACGCCGCAAAAGAGATCGAAAGCCTGATCAACGAATCGGTCTCGCTGATAGACCAGGGTTCCGGTGAGGTCGTTGCCGCAGGCAATACCATGAATGAGATCGTCGAGGCGGTGAAGCGCGTCACCGACATCATGCTGGAGATTGCCGCCGCGTCTGACGAGCAGAGCCGCGGTATCGTGCAGGTCAGCCAGGCTATTTCGGAGATGGATAAAGTGACCCAGCAGAACGCCTCGCTGGTGGAAGAGGCCTCCGCGGCGGCGGCGTCGCTGGAAGAACAGGGCGCGCGTCTGACAGAGGCGGTCGGGGCGTTTCGTCTGAGCGGCAAGGCTCAGGGGCGTACTCAACAGCAGAACTCTGCGGCAGTAAAACCTGCTGCATTACGTCCGGCGGTAGCGAATAACGGTGATAACTGGGAAACGTTCTGAGTCGCCGGCCGTGTCGGGTGGCGCTTCGCTTTCCCGACCGACAAAAAAGGGACCTTTCGGTCCCTTTTTTCATCCGTTACTGCTTATCGGGTAACGCGTACGCGATAACGTAATCACCACGATCCGGCGACTGGCGAGCGCCCCCGGCGTTAATGACGATGTACTGCTTACCGGTTTTCGGCGAGACGTAGGTCATCGGGCCGGACTGGCTGCCGACCGGCAGGCGGTCCTTCCAGATCTCTTTCCCGGTGGCGGTATCAAACGCGCGCAGGTAGAAATCCTGGGTACCGGCGAAGAACAGCAGGCCTGACTGGGTTGACAGCGACGCGCCCAGCGTTGGCATCCCGATTGGGATTGGCATGTGCATGCGAATGCCCAGCGGGCCGGTATCTTCCACGGTACCAACCGGTACCTGCCACACCAGCTTGCCGGTTTTCAGGTCAACGGCCGACATGGTTCCGAACGGCGGCTTCTGGCACGGAATGCCCAGCGGCGACAGGAAGCGCTCGCGCATTGCGCCGAACGGCGTGCCGTCCATCGGGACAATCCCCATCTCAATGCCGCTGGCGTTTTTCGCGACGTTCGCGCGCGGCACCATGTAGTTTGCCAGCCCCAGACGCATATCGTTGACGAACATCAGGCTGTTGTTCGGGTCAACGGAGACGCTGCCCCAGTTCATCCCGCCGAGCGAGCCGGGGAACTGCAGGGAACGGTCGAGACCCGGCGGGGTGAAGACGCCCTGATGACGCATCTCTTTAAACTGAATGCGGCACAGAAGCAGGTCGACAGGCGTCGCCCCCCACATGTCGGACTCGGTTAACGTCTGGTTGCCAATCATCGGCATGCCCACGGAGTACGGCTGGGTCGGAGAGTAGCGTTCACCTTCAACGTTACCCGCCGGAACTGGACGTTCCTCCACCTTCGCCACCGGCTTGCCGGTTTCACGGTTGAGCATAAAGATCATGCCCTGCTTGCTGGTCTGCACCAGTACAGGCGTGGTGCCGCCTTTGCCGTCCGGCAGGTCGTACAGCAGCGGCTGGGAAGGCAGGTCGAAGTCCCACAGGTCGTGGTGGGTGGTCTGGAAATGCCAGCGTACCTGTCCGGTGGCGGCGTCGACGGCGACGATGGAGGAACTGTACTTATCGTCCAGCGCGGTACGCTCGCCCGCCCAGAAGTCCGGGGTGGCGTTGCCGGTTGGCAGGTAGATCAGGTTCAGCTTAGCGTCGTAAGACATCGCAGACCAGACGTTCGGCGTACCGCGGGTATAAGTCTGGCCTTCCGGCGGCAGGCCGGTCAGGTTCGGGTTACCCGGATCCCACGCCCAGGCGAGCTTACCGGTGTGAACGTCGTAGGCGCGCACCACGCCCGGCGGCTCGCCGGTGGAGAAGTTATCCGCGACGCGACCGCCGACGACAACGACGTTTCCGGCAACCAGCGGCGTGGAGGTCTGCTGATAATAGCCCGGCTTGATTTCGCCCATGCCAACGCTCAGGTCAACGGTGCCATGGTCGCCAAAGTCGTCGCAGAGCTTGCCATTATCCGCATTGATGGCAATCAGACGGGCATCGGTGGTCGGCAGGAACAGGCGGCGAGGGCATGCCGCTGGCGATGTCCCGGTCTGTGACGCTGTCACGTTTGCATGATCTTCAAAGTAGCCCAGACCACGGCAACGCTGCCAGTTCGGGGCGGTGGCTTTCGAATCATAACGCCATTTTTCTTTCCCGGAATCCACGTCCAGCGCCAGCACTTTACTGTACGGGGTACAGACATAGAGCGTGTCGCCAATTTGCAGCGGCGTGTTCTGATCTTCCGCACCGGAGCCGTTGCTCTGCGGAATATCCCCGGTGTGCGCCACCCAGGCGACTTTCAGATCGCTGATGTTTTGCTTGTTAATCTGGTCCAGCGCGGCGAAGCGGTCGCCGTGGGTGGTGTTGCCCCAGTGTTCCCAGTTTTTCTGCTGTTCGCCGGGAGCAACGGGTTTCACCGGAACGGGCTCGTTCGCCGCCACGAGGGCTTGAGGCTTAAACATCCAGCCGAGGCTGACCAGCATCGCCAGTGCGAGAACCGCCGCAACGCCATAAGCCGGGGCTTTATTCGCTGCGCCGCGGTTGGCCGCGCGCAGGAAAGGCCAGACGATGGCGCAGAGGAAGGCCAGTACGGCAAAGGTGAACAGGCGCGAGAAGAGCGGCCAGAAATCCCAGCCCGCATCGCTTACCGCCCAGAACAGCGAGGCAATAAACGCGATGCCGTAAAGCACGATCCCGCTGCTGCGATTGAGGAAAATCAGGAGCGCGGCAATGACCATCACCACGCCCATTATCACGAAGTAAAAACTTCCGCCTACGGCGGCGAGCTTGAAGCCCAACCCGCCGACCGCCAGACCGATGAGCAACATCAGTCCGGCAAGGAGCCACTGCAAAATACGAGGTATCCCGCGCGGCGCGCTGCCAAATGCCATTTCTGTCTCCTTTGAATCTCTCCGCATTGCCGGGTGTGTACCATCTGGATAATAAGTGCGGGGAGAGTAATGATTAAAACGAGTGAATTCTTGTTTATATTACGATTCGCGAACCAAATGGTGAATCCGCCGTTATGATAAAACTGTTAATTTGTTTTACGCAATTGTTAATAAATCATTCCGCATTATTTGATTAACGCACAGCCCAGTTCCCTCTCCCTGTGGGAGAGGGAACTGGGTGAGGGGTGAAGGGAATCAGACAGGCATAGATTTACGGATAGCGCTCAGCAGCGTTTGTGCGCCCGTGGAAAGGGGAGTATCCACCCGGGTCAAAATACCGATGGGTTCACCCGCACCGGGGGAGGCGATCGGCAGGGCGGTCAGCGTGCCCTGACGCAAATCATCTTTTACCGCACCGGAGGGGACGAACCAGACGTAGTCATAATCCAGGGTAAGCTGGCGCGAAAGAGAAGCCGAAAGCGTTTCGATGCACCCTGAGGGTAGCGTACACCCCTGCATCTGCAGCAAGGTTTCGGCGGCCTGGCGCGGAACGGTCCCTTTCGGGCAAACCACCACTGGCCACTCCATCACCCGGCTTAACGTCACCGTGTCCTGCAGCAGGGGATGATCGGGTCGAACCACCAGCTTCAGGGATTCCAGGAACAGCAGTTCATAATTGAGACCGCCCATCAGCTCGGGGTCGGACATTCGACCGATACCAAGATCAAGCTCACCCGATTTCAGCCCCGCGAGCAGCATGGTGTTATTCATGGTGGCAACCTGAATAGTGGTATTTCGCTGCTGCTTGTGGAACTGACCAATAACGGGCGGCAGGATCCCCAGCGCCGCGGTTGGCAGGGCGCCGACGCGCACCACCTCGCTGGTCTGCTCTTCTTTTCGGTGCAGGGACTGGCCTGCGGTGTTGAGCGCATCAAGAACCTTCACGGCGTGCGTCAGGAACTGTTCGCCCACCAGAGTCAGCTGTGCCCCCAGCCGACCGCGGTCAAATAGACGGGCGCCGGTCAGCTGTTCCAGCTCGTTAAGGGTTTTTGAGAGCGCGGGCTGGCTCAGGTTAAGAGTTTCAGCCGCGCGCCCCAGCGTTCCCTGTTGAGCGACGGCCACAAATGTATGCAAATGGCGCAAGCGTATGCGCTGACTGAACAGACCATTTTTTTCCATAGGCGATGTTAAAAACAGAGCGATGCGGGTGACAAGTTAAGTTGTTTAATTTTGATAACTTGATAGCAAAATATTTTTAACATTTGATCTGTTTGAGTTACAACATGTTTTTCAGGCGAGGTGGGTGATGAACGTCCTTGTTCATTTATTGCTCACTGCGGAGGGATAAACTGCAAACCGGTTTAGATCACGCCGTCGCCGCCGTCAGAGCACCATACCTGACCGGAGGTAAAGGAACACTCATCCGAGGCCAGCGTGACGTACAGCGGGGCAATCTCGACGGGCTGTCCCGGACGACCCAGCGGGGTATCCCCCCCGAACTCCTTCACTTTCTCCATCGGCTGGCCGCCGCTGGACTGGAGTACCGTCCAGTACGGGCCGGGGGCGACCGCGTTGACGCGAATGCCTTTCGGACCCAGCTGTTTGGCTAAGGATTTGGTAAACACCGCCAGACAGGCCTTCGTCTGGGCATAGTCCAGCAGTACGGGGCTGGGCTTCACCGCCTGAACGGAGGAAGTGTTAATGATCACGGACGACGCTTTCAGGTGGCGCAGGGCGGCCTTGGTGATCCAGAAGGGGGCGTAAACGTTGGTTTTAAATGTCGCGTCAAAATCTTCAGTGGTCAGCTCTTCAAGGGATTCCCGGAACTGCTGGCGGCCTGCGTTGTTGACCAGAATATCCAGCCCGCCCAGCTTCGAAACGGCTTCTTCGACCAGATTCTGGCAAAAGGTCTCGTCCCGGACGTCTCCGGGCAGCGCGATGGCCTTGCGGCCTTCCGCTTTGATCAGGTCGATGACCTCGGCGGCATCTTTCTCTTCTTCAGGCAGATAGTTGATGGCGACGTCTGCCCCTTCGCGGGCGTAGGCGATAGCCACTGCGCGTCCAATCCCGGAGTCACCACCGGTGATCAGCGCTTTTTTGCCGGCAAGGCGGCCATGCCCTTTATAGCTTGTTTCACCGTGGTCGGGTACAGGCTGCATTTCAGACGCCAGTCCCGGCGGCGTTTGCGGCTGTTCCGGGAACGGGGGTTTCGGGTAAGCGTTCGTACGTTGTGTAGTATCACTCATAGCTGACTCCTTAAGCCAAGGGGTGAGATTTGATGGATAGTTGCAGCGTTAACGCTTCGCTGAATTATTTCTGCAAACGATCAACACGAACGACGGCAGGCGATGATTTTTTATCAAGCGAACCGTTGATACTGATCATCTGATCGGGTTTTACCGTTCTGCCGTCGAAGACTGCCTGGGGAATAATAACGTCGATTTTTCCGGTTTTATCCTGGAATACAAACTTATCGCCGCTACCGTCAATAAGATTACCGCGCAATGAAATTGTCGCGCCATCGTGCAATTGTTTTGCCTGATCGATGGTCATAATACGCGCGTCGTCGGTTCCACGATATCCGCTGTCCAGCGCGTGGGGCGGTGGCGGTGCTTCACCTTTTTGTAACCCGCCGTTATTATCTGCCCATGAAGCTGGAACCAGAAATATCAAAAAAGCGGAAATAAGTGATAATTTCATCTGATATCCTTCATTTTTGAGTGTCTTGACATATTAAGTATTGTTGCTATTCCTTTATGTGGCAAATGTGATAAGTCTTAAAAACATTTTCTTTGGAAATCAAAACTATCTTGAAATAAGCGAAACGGTGACAACGACTATGAAGCATGAAAATGAAAAGTTACCCGGGATAGATGAGAGTTATCGCTTGTTGAGGTTTGAATATTCATTTCGCCAGGTGGGTTTTGTGGTCCTTCTGGCTATTATCATCGCAGCGGTTGCTGGTCTGTTTTCCAGCGGGGTGGTGAGCGATACGGCCAAAACCAATTCCGCTAACTCATTGAGCATAAACTATGAACGCTTCGGCCGGCGGGAGACGGAGTCAAGAATGCAGGTCACCTTCCCGGTGAAGACGGAGGGCAGCTATACCCTCAGCCTGACCACCGACAGCAGCGACGTATACGAGCCCGGCAGCGTCTGGCCGCAGCCAGACAAAATGTATAGCCACGGCAAAACCCTCTATTTGGTCTATGACGACCTGCAAAAATCAGACAACTTCTCTGTTTTATACTTCACGACACCTTCCAGAGCCGGTAAATGGAACACCGTCATCCGCGTCAACAACGAGCCGGAGATTAACCTCTGGCAATTTATTTACCCCTAGGAGGCTGATATGGATATGGTCTTTCGCGCGCTGGCGATTTATCTGTTTCTCGTGGTGGTATTTAAAGTGGCAGGGCGACGGGCGCTGCTGCAGATGACCAGCTTTGATCTCATCCTCCTCTTAATTATTAGTGAGGCGACGCAGCAGGCGCTTTTGGGGCAGGATTTCTCCGTTACCGGCGCAATGATTACCATTACCACACTGGTGGTCGTTGACATAATATTTGGCCTAATGAAGAAATATTTTTCCCCGGTGGAGAATATTCTTGATGGGACCCCTGTGATTCTGGTTGAGAATGGCGTTCCATTAGCGGATAAGCTAAAAAAAGTCGACGTATCTTGTGATGATATTCTGGTGTCAGCGCGTCAAAATAATGGCATTACAGAACTTAGCGAAATTAAATATGCCATACTTGAGCGCAATGGACATATTTCAATCATTCCTGTTGAAAAATAAGAGGCGGCAAGATGAGCAATCTTTTACACGACAGTCATTATACCGTGAGTGAACTCACCAAAAAGCTGGCGAGTAAATTAACCGATGCCGGGCTGCGCTTAACCACCGCGGAATCCTGCACGGGAGGAAAGCTCTCGGTGGCGCTGTGTGCAGAGGAAAACACGGCCGATTTTTATGACGTCGGGCTGGTTGTGTTCAGCGATGAGGCCAAATCGCGGATCCTCGGCGTGCGTCCGGAGACGCTGGCGCGCTATACCGCCGTCAGTGAACAGACGGTGACCGAGATGGCCGCCAGCATCCGCGACATTGCCCAGGCGGATATCAGCATCGCCATCAGCGGCTACGCGGGTCCGGAAGGGGGCGATGACGGTACGGCGGCGGGAACGGTCTGCTTTGCCTGGAATATCTGCGGTGAGACGAAAACCCGCACCGTCCTTTTCTCCGGCGACTGCCAGGATGTGGTGGAAAAAGCGGTGCAATTTTCGCTCGCTGAACTGGTGACAACATTGTCGGACGGCAATAACGGCTAAATTCACGCGGAGGTTCTATGGCGGTCATAGTGATTACCGGCGGGACGGCGGGCGTGGGAAAAGCTACGGCGCTGAAATTTGCAAAGGCAGGTTACGATGTGGGGCTTATCGCCCGCGATGAAGCCAGCCTGCACTCCACCCAGGAAGAGCTGCGCCGCTTCGGCGTTAATGCCCACGCGGTGCAGGCGGACGTCGCCGACAGTCAGGCGGTGGTGGATGCGGCTAACGAGATCGAGTATCGCCTCGGGGCGATTGATGTCTGGGTCAACAATGCGATGGGGGCCGTACTGGCGCCGTTTCGTACCCTGACGCCGGATGAGTTTCGTCGCGTGACAGATGTTACCTATCTCGGATTTGTTAACGGCACCCGCGCCGCGCTGGAGCTAATGGTGCCCCGCGACAGGGGGGTGATTATTCAGGTGGGGTCCGCGCTGGCCTACCGTTCCATCCCTTTGCAGTCGGCCTACTGCGGGGCCAAAGCGGCGATCCGCGGGTTCACCGATGCGGTGCGCACGGAGCTGATGCACGAGAACAGCCGGGTTCAGCTTTCCATGGTGCAGATGCCGGGGCTCAATACGCCGCAGTTCGAATGGGCAAGGAATAAGTTCGCCTGGGCGATGCGACCGGTGCCGCCGGTCTTTGAGCCTGAAGTGGCCGCCAGCGCCATCTTTAAGGTTGCGCAGAAACCGGTGCGCGAGCTGTGGGTGGGCAGCAGCACTATCCAGTCCATCGTCGGGCAATTCTTCTTTCCGGGCTACCTTGACCGTCTGATGGTAAAAAAAGCCTGGGAAGGCCAGATGACCGACGATCTGAACGCAGCGGATCGGCGGGACTATCTCGACCAGCCGATTGACGACCTGCACAAAATCCATGGTCGTTTTACCGACGAAGCGAAGAACCGCGCTACGTCCGTCACCTCGGGTATGCCGGGCAAGGTGGCGCTGGGGGCCCTCGCGGTGGCGGGGCTTATGCTGACGCGTCTGATAACCCGCCGGAAACGCTAATCAGCGCAGCGCGCTGCGGTGCGTCCAGAACCAGCGGTAGCCGTAGGCGCCAATACTGAGTTCGACGGTTTTGCCGCAAACCAGCGCGTCGTCGTAGCGTTTATCCGCTAGGCAGGCGGTCCAGGTGGCGTTGCGGATCCCTCTGGCGGTGAACTGCACCGGCTGGTCGCTGAAGTTTACGAAGGTCAGAATGCTGCGCTCGTCGGTCTCGTAATAGATCCCCAGCACCGCGTCATGATTGAGGGTGATGAGGCGAAAGGGCGCCACGGCAATTTCGGGGAACTCCGAGCGGGTATTGGCAATATCAATAATCCGGTGCAGGAGTGAGTTGCGGTGGAGCAGCGAATCGGCGACGTTGATTTTCTGATAGCGGTAGGGCCCGTGGTCGATTATCGGCGCAATAAATTTTTCAGGATCGGCCGCCGAAAAACCACCGCCCTGTGAACCCGCCCACTGCATTGGGGTGCGAACGGCGTAGCGCTCCTCCAGTTCAAGGTCGTCACCCATGCC
This sequence comes from Enterobacter cloacae complex sp. P17RS, assembly GCF_014895885.1. NCBI lineage: Bacteria > Pseudomonadati > Pseudomonadota > Gammaproteobacteria > Enterobacterales > Enterobacteriaceae > Enterobacter > Enterobacter cloacae complex sp. P17RS. Next base: position 527,837 of record NZ_JADBQK010000003.1, on the reverse strand, counting down.
GATCTCATCCCCGTAGCGCATCACCGGGACGCCCGGCAGGGAAAAGAGCACCGCGTGGCAGAACGCCAGCCGCTTTGGATCGCCATTCAGCATCGGAGCCAGACGTCGGCGGATCCCACGCTGATAGACGTTCATCTCCTCGTCAGGGGCGAAGGTGTCGAGCACGAACTGTTTATCTTTCTGGCTAATCCCTTCCAGATCCAGCTCGTCATGGTTGCGCAGCCAGTTGGCAAAACAGCATGAATCTGGCGGGACGATCATCTTCTTCACCGCGTTGCGCAGCGGGCGGGCGCTTTTTCTGGCCAGGCTGACGTAGAAATACTTGTTGAGCCAGAAGTTGAGCACCAGATGCAGGCGGTCGTTATTGCCGAAATAGTCTTTATAAACCTCAACGTCTACGTCCACTTCGCCGAGCAGGATCGCGTCCGGATTACGCTGTTCGATAAGACGGCGCATGTGCTCCAGGATCCACAGGCCCTTTTTCTCGTCACCGCTGCCCGCCTGCTTCGTGAGGTGAGATGCGGCATCCAGCCGAAATCCCGACACCCCCAGCTTGAGCCAGAAGAGGATAATATTCTCAATCTCCTTAAGCACGGCGGGCGAGGTCAGGTTCAGGTCAGGCTCGTGGCGGTAGAACATGTGCCGGTAATACTGTCCCGCCTCGTCGTCCCAGCTCCAGACGCTCTTTTCCACGCCGGGAAACATGGGGGGCGTATCGTCGTCGTCGTTATCCGACCAGATATAGTAATCGCGATAGGGCGAGGCGGGGCTGCGGCGGGCCTGCTGGAACCAGGGATGGGCGTCCGAGGTGTGCTGGATCAGCAGCTCAATAATAACCTGCATGCCCAGCTCCCGGGCCTGTTCGATAAAGGCGATGATATCGGCCAGTTTTCCGAAGCGGGGATCCACCTGCAGATGGTCGCTGACGTCGTAGCCCTCATCGAGAAAGGGCGTGAGGTAAAACGGGGTGATCCAGATAACCGTCGCCCCCATGCGGCGAATATAGCGCAGCTTGGCCGCGATCCCGGCGATGTCCCCGCAGCCATCGCCGTTCATATCGTAAAAAAGCGCGGTATCAATCTGGTAGATAATGGCCCGTGTATGCCAGTCCGTCATAGCGTTCCTCAGTGATAGCCTTCAGTATCCGAAACTTTGCCCCGGAAGACGTAGTAGCTCCAGGCGGTGTACACCAGAATCACCGGAATTATCAGCAGGGTCCCGACCAGCATAAACAGCTGGCTGGCGGGGGGCGCCGCGGCTTCCCACAGGGTGATGCGCGGCGGAATAATGTTTGGCCACAGGCTGATACCCAGGCCGCTAAATCCGAGGAAGATCAGCCCCAGCGTCAGCAGGAAGGGGCGCGAGTGGCTGGCCGGGTTGCGGGTCAGCCGCCAGATCAACACGCTAAACAGGCCTACCAGCAGGGGAACCGGCAGGAACCAGAAGAAGTTGGGCAGGGTAAACCAACGGTCGGCCACGTACTGCCAGCCGAGCGGCGTCCAGACGCTGACAACCGCGATCACCACCATCAGGGCCAGCAGCACGTGGCGGGTTAGCTCGCGCATGCGGCGTTGCAGGGCGCCTTCACTTTTCATGATAAGCCAGGTGGTGCCCAGCAGCGTGTAGGCGACCACCAGGCCGATACCGCAGAAAAGGTTAAAGGGCGTCAGCCAGTCAAGCGGCGAGCCCACAAAGCGTCTGCCCTCTACCTCAAAGCCGTTGATCACCGCCCCCACGACGATCCCCTGGCTGAAGGTGGCGAGCAGAGAGCCACCGGCGAAGGAGTAGTCCCAGAACTTGCGGTGCGAAGGCGTCGCTTTAAAACGAAACTCAAAGGCGACGCCGCGAAAGATGAGGCCGATCAGCATCGCGGTGAGGGGGATAGTGAGCGCATCAATGATCACCGCGTAAGCCAGCGGGAACGCGCCGAACAGCCCCGCACCGCCAAGCACCAGCCAGGTCTCGTTGCCGTCCCATACGGGCGCTACGCTGTTGACCATCACATCGCGCTCTTTCGCATCGCCCACGAAGTTAAACAGCAGGCCGATGCCCAAATCAAAGCCATCCATAATGATGTACATCAGCGTGGCAAAGACGATGATGGCAAACCAGATAACAGAGATATCGACGCCCATCAGTTTCTCTCCTGTTCCGGAACAGACTCCGCGGCAGACAGCGGACGGGCGGGGGTGCCCGACGTGTTTGACGTCAGCGTATCGACGGGCTGCGGGCCTTTCTTAATCAGCCGGATGAGGTATACATAGCCCACGCCAAACACCGACGAGTAGACAACGAAGAACGCCAGCAGGCTGATGCTCATCTGCAGGGTGCTGTGCAGGGAGACCGCGTCAATCGTGCGCAGATAACCGTAAACCACCCACGGCTGGCGGCCCACTTCGGTGGTCACCCAGCCGGCGAGCAGCGCCACCAGACCCGCGGGCCCCATGCAAAGAGCAAACCACTGGAACGGACGCGAGTGGTAGAGCCGGTGGCGATAGCGTAGCCAGAGGCTGACCAGACCGAGGGTAATCATCAGCAGGCCCATTCCGACCATGATGCGAAACGACCAGAAGACGATGGTCGAGTTTGGGCGATCCTCTTTCGGGAAGTCCTTCAGCGCCGGGACCTGCTTATCGAGGCTGTGCGTCAGGATCAGGCTGCCGAGCGCGGGGATTTCAAGACCGTATTTGGTGCGCTCCTCGTCCATATCGGGCAGGCCAAACAGCAGCAACGGCGTGGCTTCGCCGGGCGGATTTTCCCAGTGCCCCTCTATGGCGGCAATTTTGGCTGGCTGATGCTCAAGCGTGTTCAGGCCGTGCATATCGCCCACGACGGCCTGAATGGGGGCAACCAGCAGCGCCATCCACATCGCCATGGAGAACATGGTGCGTATGGCAGGGGTATCATTGCCGCGCAGCAGGTGCCATGCGCCCGACGCGCCGACAAACAGCGCGCTGCTCAGAAAGGCGGCGATGGCCATATGAATCAGGCGGTAAGGGAAGGAGGGGTTAAAGATAATCGCCAGCCAGTCCTGCGGAATGACCTGCCCGTTCTCGATAGTAAAACCCTGCGGGGTGTGCATCCAGCTGTTTGAGGCGAGGATCCAGAAGGTCGACATCAGCGTGCCGAGCGCCACCATGCAGGTTGAAAAGAAGTGCAGCCCAGGGCCGACCTTGTTCCAGCCAAACATCATTACGCCAAGAAAGCCGGCTTCCAGGAAGAAGGCGGTTAACACCTCGTAGGTCAGCAGGGGACCGGTAATACTGCCTGCGAACTGGGAGAACCCGCTCCAGTTGGTGCCAAACTGATACGCCATGACCAGCCCGGAAACGACACCCATCCCGAAGTTAACGGCAAATATCTTGAGCCAGAAGTGGTACAGCGAGCGCCAGACGTCGTTTTTGGTGCGCAGCCACATGCCTTCAAGCACGACCAGATAGCTGGCAAGACCGATGGTGATCGCCGGGAAAAGAATGTGAAACGAGACGGTAAAAGCGAACTGAATTCTGGCGAGATGAAATGCATCAAGTTCGAACATGGTCCGTACCTCTGAAGCAATGGGGCACGAGAATTGCCGGGCAGGTCAGGATGCCCGGCAAAACCGATTACGGTTTACTCTTTCCGGCACCCAGCTCGGCACCGGTCAGCGGGTCGGAATGGGGATCGGACTTGGTGCGGGCAGACATCGCCTTAACCAGGGTTGCCTGTTCAGCTGTGAGCGTCACGCTGGCGCTACCGTCTCCGCCATCAACCGCAGGCTGAGGAGACTCAACGTAATCAAAGTGCTTATCGCTGTTCCAGCTTCCGCGAACCTCTCCACCTTCAGACATATTGTAGTACTTGTTGGTGAATTCCTCGATTGGCGGCAGTTTTCCCGGCGGGAAATTATTACGAATGGACTGCAGCGCCTTCTCAAAGGAGAGCTGATGCGCCGCCTCACGCGTCATCAGAAACGCCAGCGCATCCTTCACTCCGGGATCGTCAGTGACGTTAATCAGCCGTTCATAGATGATTTTCGCCCTGGCCTCTGCCGCCACGTTCGAGCGCAGATCCGCCGTCGGCTCGCCGATGGTATCGACGTAGGCTGCCGTCCAGGGCACGCCCGCCGAGTTAGTGAGCGGGGTACCGCCGCCGTAGAGAAGGGAGGTGATGTGACTGTCGTTACCGTTTTCGGTCATGGACCGATACAGTTCAGCCTCATTTTCCACCCCTTCCGCCAGCGCGCCTTTGGCACCTTTGTTCAGCATACCAACCAGCGTACCGATGATTTCGAGGTGGCTTAGCTCCTCGGTGGCGATATCCATCAGCATATCCTTGCGGCCCGGATCGTCATCGCTCAGGCCCTGAGTGAAGTAACGGCAGGCGGCAGCCAGTTCGCCCTGCGGTCCGCCAAACTGTTCCAGTAAAAGGTTAGCAAGACCGGGGTTCGGTTCGGCGACGCGAACCGTATATTGCAGCTGTTTGACGTGTCGAAACATAGGCACTCTCCTGTGGATTATTTTTTCGCTTCGACACCGTCTGCGTCCGAACGCAGCAGGAACTGTTCCGTCGTTTGCGGGATATGGCGAATCAGCCAGTCGGCCATTTCGCGCTCTTCTGCGAGGATCGTCTCAATGGCAGGCACAGAGGCGGTATCGCCCGCTTTTTTCGCCGCAGCGAGCAGGGAGGTGTAGCAGGCGATTTCAAACTGTTCGAAGACATAGCCGCTGATCGAGCCCTTAACGATCTCATCGGACGGGAACATACCGCCGATGGATTGACCCAGGGCCGCCATTTTGCTCATCGAGTCTTTTAAGACCGAACGAGAAATATCATTACGGTCGAGGATTTCCTCCAGCAATGTAATTTGCCGTTTTGTCTCATTAATATGTTGCTCAATTCTGGCGCGAACATCAGGATAATTATCAATACGGCTGGCCATGGACTCCAGCATAGATTCGGCTTGCTTTTCCATTGCATGGGCATCGCGTAGCCAGTCATGGTAGTGTTCTACGTGATTCATCATTGTATCCTCATTAGGGGTTCGCTTATTTGGTCTCACTTTCAGCAGCCTGATCGGCACGTGCGGCACTGTAGCCAGATAAGTGGCCGACAATATTGGCGTAAATGCTGATGATAATGACCCATAGCACGCTATTCTTCCACCATATTACGGAAGGGATAGCGAGAATGAACCATATTATTGCTGCCGCTAAATGGCACCGTTTAATTGTCCTGGGACTGATGCTCATTTTATTTAACCTGTCTTATCGCGTCATTTCTGCGCTTTTTGGTTAATATTGCCAACGGCCAGGTCGGTGAGTTTAAGGTCGGTCTCTTTCTCTTCTTCCAGCGTTTCGGCAAGAAGTTTAACGGCTTTTTTGTAGCCCAGTTGCTCTGCGAGGGTCGCAAGGGTACCGTAGCTGGCTATTTCGTAATGCTCCACTTTTTGCGCAGCGGCAATTAACGCGGCATCACGCACTTCATTTTTTTCCGTACTTTCGATAACTTCGTTGGCTTCTTCAATTAAGCCTTCCATTGCCACGCACTTCATGCGCTTGAGCTTAATACCGTCTTCCTGTTCGACGATCTGGTCAATACGTTCAATCTGACCCTGCGTCTCCTCCAGGTGCGCGGTGAAGGCGGCGCTCAGCTTCTCGCTGGAGGCGGCGCGAGCGAGTTTGCTTAACGCTCGGGTAAGTTGTTTTTCAGCGCTGTAGGTATCGGACAGAAGATGAATAAATACATCCTCAACACTTTTCATATTCATAATAATTACGCTCCGGTAAAATAAGGAAAGGGTACTGCGAGCTTTTCAGCCCGCAGCATGCTCTCAGGTTTTATTAAAAGAGTACTAAATAAGATCAGGAGTTATCAGATTTACGGCCTCCGCCGTGACTGTTCTGTCCCCCTTTCTTACCCGCTTCAGATGCGCGTTGCGGATCGTTTTTGAAATTACCACCGCTGTGCTGGCCGCCTTTACGTCCAGCTTCTGATGCTTTTTCACGGTCTTCAGCGAAATTACCGGAACCACCACGATGCTCTGCCATATTAAACCTCATAGTCATATATTGGTTATGTCAGTACGATACGAAAATATTCCGTATCACTCGTCGTTCGAGTAATAACTCTAGTCGCTGTGAGGCATACGTCAAATTCGTTTCGCCATTAGCGGTTGCGTTATATTTAATTATTGCTGCGTTTGCGCTTCGCTTGGTTTGGAAATATGGAAGTGTGGGAAGGACTTGTAAACAAATGATCGGATTAGTCCTAAGTTTCATTTAAAAAGCGGAAGGTTGAGGCCAATAATAATGGCTTAGCAAAAACGAATAATTTGCAAGCGGTGATTAGGAGAAAATTACCCCTTAAGGGCTAGAAAAAATAGCCGATATGAATCATAAGGAAAATCCTGGAAAAAGATGACGAGGCGGCTGACAGGGGGCGGTAGCACACGGTTTAACCACTGGCGTCTTAAGATCACAAATCAGAAATTCTTCCCCCCGGAAGGAACGGCCTTCTCTACACTCCAGGTAATATTCACTGGAGGCATGACATCATGGCGAACACCATCACGGCTGATGATATTCGGGAACATTTTTCGCAGGCTATGTCGGCGATGTACCAGCAGGAAGTTCCGCAGTACGGCACCTTGCTTGAGCTGGTCGCGGACGTAAACCTGGCGGTTCTGGAAAATAATCCACTATTACATGAACAACTGGCGAACGCCGACGAGCTGGCGCGCCTGAACGTGGAGCGTCACGGGGCGATCCGCGTCGGTACGGCACAAGAGCTTTCCACCCTGCGTCGTATGTTTGCCATCATGGGCATGTTCCCGGTCAGCTATTACGATCTTTCTCAGGCGGGGGTACCGGTCCACTCAACGGCGTTTCGTCCGGTTGACGATGCGGCGCTGTGCCGCAATCCGTTTCGTATCTTTACCTCACTGCTGCGCCTTGAGCTGATTGAAAACGTGGCGTTACGCGAGCGGGCGGCAGAAATTCTTTCTCAGCGGAACATCTTTACGCCGCGCTGTCTGGAACTTATTGACCTCCATGAGTCGGAAGGGCACTTTACCGAAGCGCAGGCGCACGAGTTTGTGCAGGAAGCGTTAGAAACCTTCCGCTGGCACCGTCATGCAACGGTCGACCAGGAGACCTACCTGGCGTTGAGTAACGAGCACCGCCTGATAGCTGACGTGGTCTGCTTCCCGGGGTGCCATATCAACCACCTCACGCCGCGCACGCTGGACATTGACCGGGTGCAGGAGCTGATGCCGAAGTACGGGATTGAGCCCAAAATTCTGATCGAAGGGCCGCCGCGTCGTGAAGTGCCGATCCTGCTGCGTCAGACCAGCTTTAAAGCCCTCGAAGAACCGGTGCTTTTCGCCGGGGAACATAAAGGCACCCACACCGCGCGCTTCGGTGAAATTGAACAGCGCGGCGTGGCACTGACCCCGAAAGGCCGTGAACTGTACGATAGCCTGCTGGCCCAGGCCGGAACCGGAAAAGATAACCTCACGCACCAGCTGCATTTGCGGGAGATTTTCAGCGCCTTCCCGGACAGCGAAATGTTCCTGCGCCGTCAGGAGCTGGCGTATTTTCGCTATCGCCTGACCCCGGCGGGAGAGGCCCATCGTCACGCGTTTCGTCCGGGGGATGACCCGCAGCCGCTGATTGAGCGCGGGTGGGTGGTGGCCCAGCCGATAATTTACGAAGATTTCCTTCCGGTCAGCGCGGCGGGGATTTTCCAGTCCAATCTCGGGAATGAAACCCAGGCGCGCAGCCACGGGAATGCCAGCCGCAATGCGTTTGAAGCCGCGCTCGGCTGCCCGGTGTATGACGAATTTACGCTCTACGAGGAGGCGGAAACGCGCAGCAAACAGCGTTGCGGTTTGCTCTTAAATCGTTACTCTTCAGGGGTGTGATGGAAAAAATAAGGTCGTTATGCAAAATCCTTCCGCCCCTGTGGTTGAAACGCGCCAGGGCGCACTGTCTGGTTTAACCGATGAAAACGTTCACCTCTGGCGCGGTATTCCCTATGCCGCACCGCCCGTTGGCGACTGGCGCTGGCGCTCACCCCGGCCGCCGGAACGCTGGGATGGCGTGCGTGCAGCTACCGACTTTTCGCCCTCAAGCTGGCAAAGCAGTGAATATTGTCAGGAGCTGGGCGGGGGCGATCCCGGCCAGTTTTCTGAAGACTGCCTCTATCTGAACGTCTGGTCCCCTATCGACCGTACCGGGCCGCTGCCGGTCATGGTCTGGCTGCACGGGGGTGGGTTTACGATCGGTGCCGGAAGCCTGCCGCCGTATAACGGCAAAGCCCTGGCATCCCGCGGGGTGGTTGTCGTCACGATTAACTACCGTCTCGGCCATCTCGGCTTCTTCGCCCATCCCGCTCTGGAAGGGGAAGAGGAGCGGGTGGTGCATAATTTTGCCCTGCTGGACCAGATCGCCGCGCTCGAATGGGTGCGGGATAATATTGCCGCGTTTGGTGGCGACCCGAATAACGTGACCCTGTTTGGTGAATCCGCCGGCGCGCGCAGCGTGCTGTCGCTGCTGGCCTCGCCGCTGGCGAAAGGACTATTCCATAAGGCGATAGTGCAAAGCGGGTACACTTTGCCGGATACGCCGCGCGCGCAGGCCCTGCACAAAGGGGAAGCGCTGGCCGCCCACTTCGGGCTGGATAATGCGACGGCAGAGCAGCTGCGCGCGATCCCGCCCGAGGCGTTCTGGCCGCTGACCGCGCCGCTGAACGTCGCTCCGGCCCCTATCGTTGGGGATTGCGTTTTGCCGGAGGCGATGCTGGACGTCTTTTTCGCCGCCCGCCAGCATCCCGTGCCGGTGATGATTGGCTCCAACAGCGATGAAGCCAGCGTGATGGCGGTGTTTGGTGTCGATCTCGCCGGGCAGATCCAGAAGCTTCGCCGGGAGCGCCGCTTCGGGCTGGGGCTCATCAAGCTGCTTTATCCGGGCGTGAAGGGCGACGAGGAGCTCGGCAGGCAGGTGTGCCGCGACATGGCCTTCACCACTATGGGCTACGTGGTGATGCAGGCCCAGCAGCGCGTCGGCGGGCTTTGTTGGCGCTACTGGTTTGACTATGTGGCCGAAGCGGAACACGCCACCTATATCAACGGTGCCTGGCACGGCAATGAGGTGCCGTACGCGTTCGATACCCTCGGGCAGGTGGAGCCTTCGCGCCAGTACGTTAACGAACGGGATCTGGCGTTTGCCGCCCAGGTGGCTGATTACTGGGTGAGTTTTGCGCGCGATGCCGGAACGCATGACACCCTTCACGGGCCGACGCGCTGGCCCGCCTGCCGCAAAGGACGGGACGTGCTGTTACGTATTGGTGTGAATAAACATGCAGGTTTCAGGCTTGAAAACCGCTTTATGCGCGCCCGCATGAGCCTCTTCAAGCGCGTGATGAAGCACCACGTCAGCCTCGATTAAGCAAACAGGCGCGAAACGCCGCCAGACCATTCTCCTGACAAGGCGTTTCGCGCAGCACCAGCCGGTAGCTCGCGCCGGTTTTAATGCTGGTCTCATAGGGCCGCATTAGCCTTCCGGCGCGGATATCTTCTGCCACCAGCGTTTCGTCGGCAATGGCTATGCCCAGCCCCTGAATGGCGGCGGTAATGGCGAGATCCATCGTATCGAAGTGTTGATTTTTGTGCATAGCAAAGCCCGGACCTTCCTGATTCGCCAGCCACAGTGACCAGTCTGTCTTATCCCTTGTCGGATGAAGAAACGTCAGCGAACCCAGCGCGGCACCCGCTCGCACGGGGCTGAACACCGGCGTCAGCGCCTCTTCGAACAGCAGATCGCCTGCGCTCATGTGCGTGCCGAAGACGATGGCGGCATCGTAAGATTCGGTTTTGAAATTGACGTTATGATCGGTCGTGGTGGTGAGCGCGATCTGCAGATCCGGCTGCTCGCGCTCCACTTCCAGCAGGCGCGGCACCAGCCAGCGCATCGCGCAGGTGGGGGCCTTGAGGCGGATCACCGTGTGCTGGCTGCGGGCCTGGTCGGCCACGCTCAGCAGCTGTTCGAAGGAGGACTGCAGTTCGGGAAGCAGGGCGCTGCCCTGCGGGGAGAGGCGCAACCCGCGCGCGTGGCGTTCAAACAGCGGAAAGCCAAACCAGGCTTCAAGGGAGGCAATCTTACGGCTCACGGCCCCCTGCGTCAGGCAGAGTTCCGCGGCGGCATGGGTAAGATTCAAATGACGCGCGGTGACTAAAAATGCGTCGATGGCATTGAGCGGGAGCGAACGGCGTGACATTGAAACACCTCAGCTATGCATTTTTCTCATGGCTATTATGACAACAATTCGATTGTCCCGGCAACGGAGTTGTTGTTTGAATAGTTATGCAATATCCATGAGAAGGGAAAGAGGATGACTTTACGAACGCCGGTGCAAACGCGCTCCAAGCTGCCAGACGTGGGGACCACCATTTTTACCGTTATCGGCCAGCTTTCGGCCCAGCATAACGCCATCAACCTTTCTCAGGGGGCACCGAATTTTTCCTGCGACCCGAAGCTGATCGCCGGCGTTACCCGCGCGATGGAGGCAGGGCATAACCAGTATGCGTCGATGACCGGCCTGCAGCCGCTCAAAGAACGCATCGCCGATAAGATTGCCGCGCTCTACGGCACGCAGTATAACCCTGCCAGCGAGGTGCTGGTCACCGCCAGCGCCAGCGAAGGGCTCTATTCGGCGATAAGCGGGCTGGTGCACCCTGGCGATGAGGTGATCTACTTTGAGCCGTCGTTTGACAGCTACGCGCCGATTGTTCGTCTGCAGGGGGCAACGCCTATCGCCATCAAGCTCACGGTGCCGGATTTTGCCGTCAACTGGGATGAGGTCCGTGCGGCAATCACCCCGCGCACGCGCATGATCATCATCAATACGCCGCACAACCCGAGCGGCCAGGTCTTCTCCGCTAATGACCTGCAGCATCTGGCGGCGCTGACGCGCAATACCGACATCATTATTTTGTCTGATGAAGTGTATGAACACGTCGTGTTTGATGGGGAACCGCACCACGGGATGGCCACGCACCCGCAGCTGGCGGAACGTAGCGTGATTATTTCTTCTTTCGGAAAAACCTATCACGTCACCGGCTGGCGCGTGGGTTATTGTGTGGCACCCGCAGAGCTGATGGACGAGATATGTAAAGTCCATCAATTTTTGATGTTCTCTGCCGATACGCCAATGCAATACGCGTTTGCAGAACACATGACCGATCCGCAAACCTGGCTGTCGCTGTCGGCGTTTTACCAGCGTAAGCGCGATCTGCTGCACGGCCTGCTGTCCGATTCGCCGTTTACCCTGCTGCCGAGCGCCGGGTCGTTCTTTATGCTGGCGGACTACAGCCAGTTCAGCGACGAGCGCGACAGCGAGCTGGTGAAGCGGCTGATTGTTGAGTACGGTGTTGCCACCATTCCGCTGTCGGCGTTTTATGCCGACGGCACGGATAATAAATTGATTCGTCTCTCTTTTGCGAAAGATGAGGCGACGTTACGGGCAGGTGCTCAAGCCCTGTGTCGGGTTAAACCACGCTGAGCCTATCCCATTAGGCTATTTTATTCGCCATTTTGGCACCGGGCAGTGCTCGAAATCCTCACGTACTACATGTACGTTCCGGTTTCTGTGCGCTGTCCGGTACCAAACTGTCTTCAACAATTACGCCTACTGGGATAGGCTCTGAGGAGTATGAGATGAGATTACGCGCGTTAGTTGTCGGCATGGGATTGCTGTGTACTTTTTCCTCCTTCGCGGCCACCGAGCTGCGCTACGGTCTGGAAGCGGAATATCCGCCGTTTGAAAGCCGTAATGCGGCAGGCGAACTGGAAGGGTTTGACGTAGAGCTGGGAAATGCCATCTGCAAAGCGGCAGCGCTGAAGTGCAGCTGGGTCGAAACCTCGTTTGACGCGCTGATCCCGGGGCTGGTGGCGAAGAAGTTTGACGCCATCAATTCGGCGATGAATATCACCGAACAGCGCCGCAAGAGCATCGATTTTACCCAGCCGATCTACCGCATTCCGTCTCAGCTGGTGGGCAAGGCCGGTACGGCGGTCGAAGCAACGCCTGAAGGGCTGAAGGGAAAAACCATCGGCGTGCTGCAGGGGTCGATTCAGGAAACCTATGCCAAAGAGCACTGGGAAAAGCAGGGTGTCACCGTGGTGTCGTATAAAGATCAGAATATGGCCTGGGGCGACCTGCTGAATGGCCGCATTGACGCCTCGCTGGTCATGTCCGCGGCCGGGCAGGCGGGTTTCCTCAGCAAGCCGCAGGGAAGAGGGTTTGGCTTCATCGGCAAACCGGTGTCTGACGACACTATCCTCGGCAGTGGGATCGGCTTTGGGTTGCGCAAAGGTGACGAGGCCACCAAAAAGCAGCTTGATGCCGCCATTGATAAAGTACGTGCCGACGGCACGATCGCCAAACTCGCTGATAAGTACTTCCCGGGTATCGATGTCAGCGTAAAATAACCGCCTCATTGGCCCCGTCAGCTGATGTCCTGACGGGGCATTTTTATACACATTTTCCAGGCTTTCTTTACACCACTTTCGGGCCGTTCTGGTCGACAGAAAATATTTCTCACTTTGTTCAGATAATCACCGGCCAACAATTGGATTCTTAACCATTTTTGTTTAGGCTGTGCGTTCTTTCTTGCCGTCATTTCGCCGAGCGCGAAACACATTCACACGACCATAAGGACGTTTTTCCAGGCATGAATCGCAGACGTTTTCTAAAAGGCTCGCTGGCTGTGGCAGCCCTGAGCGGCACCTCCGGCCTTGCTTCCCTGTTTTCCAAAGCGGCATACGCGGCTGACTCTGACATCGCTGACGGTCAGAGCCGTCGGTTTGACTTCTCCGTACTGCAATCCATGGCGCATGACCTGGCGAAAACCCCGTGGGGTGGCGCGCCGCGTCCGCTGCCGGAGACGCTGGCGACCATGACGCCGCAGGCGTATAACGCCATCCGCTACGATGAAAAACAGTCTCTGTGGAACAACATTGAAGGGCGTCAGCTGGACGTGCAGTTCTTCCATATGGGAATGGGGTTCCGCCGCCGCGTGCGGATGTTCTCGCTGGACCAGTCTACCTCTATGGCGCGCGAGATCCACTTCCGCCCTGAGCTGTTCAGCTACGGAGACACGGGCGTCGATACCAAACAGCTGGAAGGGCAAAGCGATCTCGGCTTTGCGGGCTTCCGCGCCTTTAAAGCGCCTGAGCTGGCGCGCCGCGATATCGTCTCTTTCCTCGGGGCGAGCTATTTCCGTGCGGTGGACGATACCTACCAGTACGGGCTTTCCGCGCGCGGTCTGGCGGTAGATACCTTTACCGACACCCCGGAAGAGTTCCCGGACTTCACCTCCTTCTGGTTTGAAACCGTCAAGCCGGGTGACACCACCTTTACCGTCTATACGCTGCTGGACAGCCCGAGCGTCACCGGTGCCTATAAATTCGTGATCCACTGCGAGAAGAGCCAGGTGATCATGGAGGTGGAAAACCATCTCTACGCGCGTAAGGACATTAAGCAGCTGGGCATCGCGCCGATGACCAGCATGTTCAGCTGCGGCAACAACGAACGCCGCATGTGCGACACCATTCACCCGCAAATCCACGACTCCGACCGCCTGGCAATGTGGCGCGGCAACGGGGAGTGGATCTGCCGTCCGCTCAATAACCCGCAGAAGCTGCAGTTTAATGCCTATCTGGACAAAAACCCGAAAGGGTTCGGCCTGCTGCAGCTCGATCGCGATTTCTCCCACTATCAGGACGTGATGGGCTGGTATAACAAGCGCCCAAGCCTGTGGGTTGAGCCGCGCAATGACTGGGGGAAAGGATCTATCGCGCTGATGGAGATCCCAACCACCGGTGAAACGCTGGATAACGTGGTCTGCTTCTGGCAGCCGGAAAAACCGGTGAAAGCGGGCGACGAGCTGGACTTTAAATATCGTCTCTACTGGAGCGCGCAGCCGCCGGTGCGTTCCCCGCTGGCCAACGTTTACGCGACCCGTACCGGCATGGGCGGCTTCCCGGAGGGCTGGGCACCGGGCGAACACTATCCGAAAGTGTGGGCCCGTCGCTTTGCTATCGACTTCGTCGGCGGCGACCTGAAGGCCGCTGCGCCGAAGGGCATCGAGCCGGTGATTTCGCTCTCCAGCGGTGAAGCGAAGCAGGTTGAGATCCTTTACGTTGAGCCGTTTGACGGGTATCGCATTCTGTTTGACTGGTACCCAACGTCGGATTCGACGGAGCCGGTGGATATGCGCCTGTTCCTGCGCTGCCAGGGCGATGCCATCAGCGAAACCTGGCTGTATCAGTATTTCCCGCCAGCGCCGGATAAACGTCATTACGTTGATGACCGGGTAATGCGTTAACGATCGATTCCCTCTCCCTGTGGGAGAGGGTTAGGGTGAGGGGCAATGACCGCAACACAATCCGAAACTATTCCCGTATCTGACGCGCTCGAGCTTCGCGCCGTCGAAGAGCGCTACACCGCCGAACTGCATAACCTCGTCGTCAAAAACAGAGCCTTTCTGCAAACCGCTTTTGACTGGGCGCAGCACGTGGGGACTGAAGATGACACCCGACGCAACGTGCAGAGTAACCAGATGCTGCACCAGCGCGGCTACGCCAAAATGTTTTTGATCTTCAGGGAGGATGCGCTGGTCGGCGTACTGTCGTTTAATGCGATTGAGCCTGCCAACAAAGCCGCGTACATCGGCTACTGGCTGGATGAAGCACATCAGGGGCAGGGGATCCTCTCGCAGTCGCTGCAGGCGTTTATGCGCTACTACGCTGAGCGCGGAGAGATCCGCCGTTTTGTGATCAAGTGTCGGGTGGCGAATCAGCACAGCAACAGCGTGGCCCTGCGCAACGGTTTTACGCTGGAAGGGTGCCTGCGGGAAGCGGAATACCTCAATGGCGCCTATGACGATGTGAACATCTACGGCAAAATTTATACCCTATAGCGCCCCCAGCAGCGGCGTGCGGGTGATGCGCTGGTCGCCGTTGATCACCTTTTCACCGCGCAGGTGAATGCTCTCACCAGCAAAGGCCTCTATCACCGCATCGTCGGTGATTTCTACCCAATGCTCAATCAGCACGTCGCCGCTGATCCGCGCGCGTCCCTGAATCACCACTTTATCATCCAGCATGATCGGCCCGCCGCGCAGCCATGCCTGACCGCCGATCAGGACGTGGTGCTTGATGATGCAGTTTCCTTCCACCACGGCGTTCTCGGCAATCTGAGAGCTGTAGCGCACGGTAGGGATGGCGTCATCGTCGAAACCGGCTATCACGCGGGCGTTGCCGTAAACTTTGGCGCAGTCGCACACCCAGACGTTGTTGAGTTCGTTACCTTCGAGGATCGCGCAGTCGAACACTTCGGCGCGGTGCTCAACAAACGCGTTATTCACCATCGCCTCGCCGTATATTTGTGCCTGATGCACAATGCGCGATCGGCTTACCGTCGCCTTGCCGTAGATTTGCAGGATCTGGTCGTGGTCCGGCGTGAGTCCTTTAGCGGCAATGATGACGCTGTTGTGCAGCACGCGCGCATCGCCGTAGAGATGGCACTCACCCCGCACGCAGGAGTGCTGAATAGTGACGTTGTCACTTATTCGCGCCCCGTGGCTGACCTCTGCGGCGTCAAGCCAGCAGTTATCGCCGATATGCGCGTCATGGCTGACGGTGCACGGCAGGGTCAGGCGCGCGTTGCCGGACACGGTTGCGCCAGCGAATACCACGCTGTTTTCATCGTAGATCCAGCAGTCTCCGTCCTGCGCAAGGGCGCGCTCATCGTCAATCCAGCCGCCTTTCGTGCCGGCCTTCACATCGTTAAAGTCCACCGTAGCGATAATCTGCCGCAGCGTCGTTGAGTGGGATGTTTCGCCATCTTTCCATTGCCAGAGCCGGGTTTCTTCGCTGAGCCGATACTTATTCATCATGGGATCCCTGATATGCGTCTTCACTAAACGTAGCAAACTTTCGGCTTTCCGTTGTGCTGGCATCCGTTGCTGAAACCCCTTAAAATGGCATTTAAAATACATTTTAAAAATTCAAATTAATGGATAAATTAAACAAACCTGAACAGGCGCTTAACCTTCCCGCAGGCTATTTTGGCATGGTGCTGGGCATCATCGGCATGGGTTTCGCCTGGCGATACGCCAGCACCCTGTGGCCGGTGACGCGCTGGCCGGGTGAGATTCTGGTCGCTCTCGCAGTTGCCTGCTGGTTTTTACTGACGACGGCGTTTATTACCCGTGCGATCCGTTTCCCGCACAGCGTGCTGGCAGAGATGCGCCACCCGGTAATGAGCAGCTTCGTCAGCCTTTTTCCGGCCACCACCATGCTGGTCGCCATCGGTTTTGTGCCCTGGTTCCGCCCGGTATCGCTGGCGCTGTTCGGCGTGGGCGTGGTGTTACAGCTTGCTTATTCCGCCTGGCAAAGCGCCGGGCTCTGGCGAGGCAGGCACCCGCAGGAGGCCACCACGCCCGGATTGTATCTGCCGACGGTGGCGAATAATTTCATCAGCGCGATGGCGTGCGGTGCTCTGGGGTTCAACGATGCAGGGCTCATTTTTCTCGGCGCGGGCGTCTTTTCCTGGCTCAGCCTGGAGCCGGTGATCCTCCAGCGTCTTCGCAGCGCCGGGGAGCTTCCCACCGCGCAGCGCACCGCTTTAGGCATTCAGCTGGCTCCCGCGCTGGTGGCGTGCAGCGCCTGGTTTAGCGTCAACGGTGGGGAAGCCGACACCTTCGCCAAAATGCTGTTCGGCTACGGCCTGTTGCAGTTGCTCTTTATGCTGCGCCTGCTGCCGTGGTATGTGTCTCAGCCGTTTAACGCCTCCTTCTGGAGTTTCTCGTTTGGCGTGTCGGCTCTGGCTACCACCGGGCTGCATCTGGGTCACGGCAGTTCGTCTGGATTCTTCCACGCCATTGCCGTGCCGCTGTTTATCTTTACCAATCTCATCATTGGGATGCTGTTGGTCCGTACGTTTATTCTGCTGATTCAGGGCAAACTTCTGGTGCGCACTGATAAGGCACTGCTTATGCAATCTGAGGAAAAATAATGGCTGTCGATGAAAATTACTTCACAGAGAAATATGGCTTAACCCGTACGCATTCAGAGGTGCTGTACAGCGCGGGGATCGTAAAGCCCGGCAAGACATTGGATCTGGGCTGCGGAAATGGCCGCAACAGCCTTTACCTGGCGGCCAACGGCCACGAGGTGACCGCCTGGGATAAAAACCCGATGAGCCTTGATAACATTGAGCGCATCAAGGCGGCAGAAGGGATTGAGAATCTGCACACTGCCGTCAAAGATCTTAACAGCCTGAGCTTTGACGGCGAGTACGACTTTATTCTTTCCACCGTGGTGCTGATGTTCCTGGAGGCGAAAACCATTCCGGGCCTTATCGCCAACATGCAGCGCTGCACCAAACCCGGCGGCTACAACCTGATCGTTGCCGCGATGGACACGGCGGATTACCCGTGCACCGTCGGCTTCCCGTTTGCGTTCAAAAGCGGTGAGCTGAGCAGCTACTACGAAGGCTGGGAGCTGCTCAAATACAACGAAGAGGTTGGCGAACTGCATCGCACCGATGAAAACGGCAACCGCATCAAGCTGCGCTTTGCCACCATGCTGGCGCGCAAGCCCGCTTAACGGGCGGCCAGCAGGCAGATCTGCAGGGCAGTCTTGTAAGACGCCTCGAACGACGACAGCGGCAGGAACTCAAACTTCGAGTGGAAATTATGCGCGCCGGTGAAGAAGTTCGGGGTGAGTAGCCCTTTTGCCGACAGCGCCGCACCGTCCGTGCCGCCGCGCATAGGGATCGGTTTTGGGGTGATGCCGAGCGATTCCATCGCCTCAAACATCAGGTCGATGGCGCGCCGGTCTTCACCAATCGCATTGCTGATGTTGCTGTAGGTATCTTCAATGCGATAGTCGACCTTCGCCGTCGGGTGTTGGGCGGCAATCAGCGCGGCGACGTCCGCAATCTGCTGCTTGCGGGCGGCAAAGCTGGCTTTATCAAAATCGCGAATATTAGCCTTTAGCACGGCGTCGTTCTGTCCGGCCTGAATGCCGTTAAACCAGATATAGCCCTCGCGGCCCTCGGTGCACTCCGGGGTTTGCTGGCGGTCGAAATGGCTGATGAAGTCGGTCGCCATCAATAACGGGTTCACCAGTACCCCTTTGGCGGACATCGGGTGCGCCGTCACGCCGGTGAAGTGGATCTCTGCCGCTGCCGCGTTAAAATTCTCGTAAACAATTTCTCCCAGCTCGCAGCAATCAATGGTCCAGGCAAAGTCCACGTCGAAGCGTTTTAGATCCAACGCCTTGGCGCCGTTCAGGCCAATCTCTTCGTCGGGCACAAACGCGACCACAATGTCGCCATGCTGATGCTCAGCGGTGAGGTTTTCCAGTACGGTCATTACCACCGTCACCGCCGCTTTATTGTCTGCGCCCAATACGCTGGTACCGTCGCTGAAAATAATCTCCTCATTCGGATAAGCCAGAATTTCCGGGTGCTCGTTCACGCGCAGCCAGATGTCTTTTTCCTTATTCAGACAGAGATCTTCACCATTAAACGTTAATATTTGTGGATGAATATTCGGTGATAAACCGACGTCTACGGTATCAATGTGGGTAATAAAGCCGATGCGCGGCGCGCCGGGCACGTTGCCTTTTTTCACTGCCGTCACGGTCGCGAATTCGTCAATCACGATGTCGTCTAACCCCAGCTGCGCCAACTCCTGTGCCAGCTCTCGCGCCATGTCGTGCTGGCCCGGCGTCGAGGGCAGAGTTTTCACTTTCGGATCGCTCTGGCTGGTAATCGCAAGATAGCGGAAAAAACGGTGCGTTAATTGTCTGGAAAGCGGCGAGCCCATAGTGTTTTCTTCCTTATTTATTTTTCGGGTGTTTGCCACTTCACTTTAATGTTATTTATGAAATGGCAAAAGAATTAATTAGCCGTCGAATTAAAAAGACAGGAATAAATGATGACAAGCAAACGCACAACGTTAACGCTGGCACTCGCTGCGCTCACGGTCAGTTCCACCGTAGCCGCGAAAACGCTGGTGTATTGCTCCGAAGGGTCACCGGAAAACTTTAATCCCCAGTTATACACCTCGGGCACCAGCGTGGATGCCAGCGCAGTGCCGGTTTACAACCGGCTGGTCGATTTCAAACCCGGCACCACGGAACTGGTGCCGAGCCTGGCAGAGCGCTGGGAGGTGAGCGACGACGGCAAGGTTTATACCTTCCATCTGCGTAAAGGGGTGAAGTTTCAGAGCAATAAATTCTTCACGCCGACCCGCGATTTTAACGCCGATGACGTGATCTTCTCGTTTATGCGCCAGAAGGACGTGAACCATCCCTATCACAACGTCTCAAACGGCAGCTATTCCAACTTCGAAAGCCTGGAGTTTGGCAGCCTGATTACCGCTATTGATAAAGTCGATGACCACACGGTGCGCTTTACCCTGGCGCACCCTGAAGCGCCGTTTGTTGCGGATCTGGCATGGTATTTTGCCTCGATCCTCTCCGCGGAGTATGCCGATGCAATGTTGAAAGCGGGCACGCCGGAGAAGGTGGATATGCAGCCCATTGGCACCGGGCCGTTTAAGCTGGCGCAGTATCAGAAGGATTCTCGCATTCTGTTTACGGCGTTTGCCGACTACTGGCAGGGGAAATCAAAGCTGGACAGGCTGGTCTTTACCATCACCCCGGATCCCTCCGTGCGTTTTGCCAAAATTGAGAAAAACGAATGCCAGGTGATGCCGTTCCCGAACCCGGCGGATCTGCCGCGTATGAAGGCCAATAAAGATATTACGCTGATGAGCAAGGCCGGGCTGAATACCGGTTTCCTGGCGTTTAATACCCAAAAGCCGCCGCTGGATAACGTGAAGGTCCGTAAGGCGCTGGCGATGGCCATCAACAAACCGGCCATTATTGACGCGGTGTTCCACGGTACCGGAACGGCGGCGAAGAATCTGCTGCCGCCGGGCGTCTGGAGCGCTGACAGCGAGCTGAAGGATTACGATTACGATCCTGAAAAAGCGAAAGCGTTGCTGAAAGAGGCCGGTTTAGCCGGCGGCATGAGTATTGACCTGTGGGCGATGCCCGTCCAGCGGCCCTATAACCCGAACGCCAGACGGATGGCGGAGATGATTCAGGCTGACTGGGCGAAGGTGGGGGTGCAGACCAAAATTGTCACCTACGAATGGGGCGAATATCTCAAGCGCGTGAAGGACGGTGAACATCAGGCTGCCCTGATGGGCTGGACGACCGCAACGGGCGACCCGGATAACTTCTTTGGCCCGCTGTTTACCTGCACCTCGGCCAACGGCGGTTCGAATTCGGCGAAGTGGTGCTATAAGCCGTTTGATAAAATTATCGCGGAGGCAAAATCAACTACCGATCGCGACAAGCGCGTGGCGCTGTATAAAGAGGCGCAGCAGATCATGCATGACCAGATGCCGGCGGTCATGATTGCGCATTCAACGATCTTCGAACCGGTGCGCAAAGAGGTGACAGGTTACGAAATCGATCCGTTTGGCAAACATTTGTTCTGGCAGGTGGATATTAATCAGTAATTTTCTCTGCCCGGTACGCTGCCGGGCACTCTTTTCGCAATTTGTGCTCCCCACGTCATTTTTTGTCACAACAAACCCGCCGAACTTTTGCTATAACTTCAAATGCATACTTGCAGATTACATGGAAAACTATCATGCGTACTCAAACTTTTTTTAAAGTTGCAGTGCTTACGGGTTTATTGGCAGTGGCGGGCTGTTCTTCAAAAGTCGCGGCTCCAGAACAATATTCAGGCTTTTTAAAAGATTATTCCGGCTTGCAGCAGACGACGTCTGCAACGGGTAAACCAACGCTGCGTTGGGTTGACCCTTCCTATAACGAAGCCAACTATGACAGCATTATCTGGACGCCAATCACCTATTATCCAACGCCAAAACCGACGACTCAGATCGGGAAACAAACCCTTGATGAGCTGCTGAATTACACCAATAACAAAATGAAAACGGCTATTGGTACCCGTAAGCCAATTGTGACCACGCCGGGCAAACACAGCCTGATTTTCCGCGGTGCTATCACCGGGGTGAGTTCGCAGAAAGAAGGCCTGCAGTTCTATGAAGTGGTGCCGGTCGCGCTGGTGGTAGCAGGTACGCAGATGGCTACCGGCCATCGCACCATGGATACCCATCTCTACTTTGAAGGTGAGCTGATCGACGCGGCCACCAATAAACCGGTGATGAAGGTGGTACGTAAAGGTGAAGGTAAAGAGCTGAATAACGAAAGTACGCCGATGACCTTTGCGACGCTGAAGCAGGTTGTTGACGACATGGCGACGGACGCCACCATGTTTGACGTGCATAAAACAGCGAAATAACGTTAAGCGGCCTGCATTGCGCAGGCCGTTTTTTTACGCCGTACGCAGGCGCCTGAACCAGGTCTCTGGTTTCGTGAACATCACCATATTCCCGCCCAGAATCAGCAGCAAACCGACGATACCGTTAATGTGCCAGACGTAGCCTTCATACACCGTTGAGATAGAGAGCGCCACCAGCGGGAAGAGCAGCGTACTGTAGGCCGCTTTCCCGGGGCCGATACGTCCCACCAGCGTGAAGTAGGCGCCAAAGGCAATCACCGAGCCGAAGAGGGCCAGATAGAGCAGCGCGCCCATATAGGTGACCGTCCATTCCGGGGTAAAACTGTCACCTCTGAAGAGCACAATACCCCCCATCACCAGCGTGCCGTAAAGCATAGCCCAGGCGTTGGTGGTCATGGTTTCCAGACCTCTGCGCTGATGGCGCATGCTGATCATATTGCCCAGCGAGAAGCCGTACGTGCCGAGGGCGGAAAGGCCAATGCCCGTCAGGAGCGATACGCTCCAGCCGCTGGCCAGCAGGTCGTCCCAGAAAAGGGTCACGATCCCCACAAGACCCAGCGCCGCCGCCGTCCAGAAACGCGCGGGCGGGCGCTGTCCAAAGAAAATAAAACAGTTAATGGCGTTGTAGAGCACCGCCATGGAGAAGATCACCGATTCCAGCCCGGTGTTGATGTGTGCCGCCGCGGTATAAAAACACCAGAAGTTAAAGCAGAAGACGCAGCATCCCTGAAGCATGCAGAACAGATGATCCCGCAGCGCCAGCTTACGCAACCGGCGCAGGGCAAGTAACACTACCATCATCGTGGCGCTGGCCACCGCGAAACGCCAGAAAATAGAGACGGGGGCGGGTACGGGACCCTGCTGCAGGAAAATGGCAATCCAGGTGGTTCCCCAGATGATCACCACCAGTCCGTATAATAACGCGTTCATATTTTTTCTCTTCTCAAACCACGGAAGCCCGCAGTATGGCGCTGTCATCGCTCTGGGGCTTTCACCGGCTTGCGGTAGACTTGCAAAATCTTGCGCTTTTTTCTTTTCCGGGGGCTGGCAACGGGGAACAACAGTTCTTAGACTGACAGTTCACTCATTAACGCGCTAACGGTTATGTCTCACGCTTACGATACCTTTGAAACGCTTCGCCAGCAGAATGCGGTCCTGCGGGAAACGGTCGCGCTCAATTCCGGCATTCAGCTGGCGGCGTGGTACAACAAGCACGATACGATAACGGTTAAAAGCAATCATCATACCCTTAGTCTGTACGTCGCCGACGGTTATGAGAGCTATCAAAAGACGCCGGGCGGCTGGAAGAACGGCGGGGGACCGGACCGTTTCTGCCTGATGCCGAAAGAGAGCGAATCGACGTGGGATATCCGCGATGACCTGTCGTTTGTCCATCTCTACTGCACTGATGAGCACCTGCGCGATGTGGGCGAAAAAATCTGGGATAAACGGCCCCTGTCGCTGACTCTGGACGAGCGCATTTTTGGCAGCGACCCGAAGATCACCGCGCTGTACCGCCAGTTTCTGCTCGGCTGCGACTGGCAGCAGCAGGCCAACCAGCTCACCCTGAGCACGGCCTCTACGCTGCTGTTGACCCACCTGCTGCAAAACTACGCCAACGTTCAGTGGAAGCTCCCGGTCGTTACTGGCGGGCTATCGCCGTTTGTTCTGCGCAACGTGCTGGCATTTATTGAAGAAAACCTCGGACAGCCCCTGACGCTGGCCGATCTGGCGGCGCAGGCCGCACTCAGCGAATACCATTTTGCCCGCATGTTCCGCCAGTCGACGGGGCTGGCGCCGCATCAGTACGTTATGCAACGGCGCATGGAAAAAGCGAAAAACCTGGTGCAGCATACCTCGACGCCGCTGACGGATATCGCGCTGGCCTGCGGGTTTAACTCCGCCAGCCACTTCAGTAACCGTTTTCGCAGCGTCATGGGCATTACGCCGTCACAGCTGCGCGCGGCGAGCGCGTGAAAACAGGGCATAGCTTACGCCGCCCAGCACCAGCCCCCAGAATGCCGAGCCGATGCCCAGGATCGTGACGCCGCTTGCGGTCATCAGAAACGTGACGATAGCTGCGTCGCGCTCCGCTTCATGATTCAGCGCCTGATATAAACTCCCGCTGATGGTACCCAGCAGCGCCAGACCGGCCAGCGTCTGGATCCAGCTGAGCGGCAGCGCAGCCATTATCCCGGTGATGGATCCGCCGAACACTCCCGCCAGCAGATAAAACCCGCCCGCGGCGATAGCCGCCAGCCAGCGTTTACCGGCATCGGGATGGGCATCCGGGCTTTGACAGATAGCGGCGGTAATGGCGGCTATGCAGATGGAAAAGACGCCGAAGGGGGACAGCAGCAGCGCCAGCCCGCCCGTAAAAATAATGAGCGGTGAGACCGCCAGCGGATAGCCGGACGCTTTCATGGTCGCGAAACCGGGCGCATTTTGCGAGGCCATGGTCACCAGGAAGAAGGGCAAGCCGATGCTCACCAGGCTGGTGAAGGTGAACGTGGGCGCAATAAACTCAGGTGTCACGAAGGAAATGGTGATTTTATCCGTGACAACGTCACCTCCCGCCCACGCCACGATCCCGCCCACCAGCAGCGTAACGACGATTGCATAGCGCGGTGCCAGCGCTTTCGCCAGCAGCCACGCGGCAATCATGCTGCCGCACAGCAGAAAGTGCCCGTCCAGATGGGCAAACGCATGCAGCCCAAACTGCAGGAGTACGCCTGCCAGCATGGCCGCAGCCAGTGAGTGTGGGATCAGCTTCATCAGGCGGGCGAAAAGCCCGGTCATGCCGCAGAGTAAAATGAGCGCGTTGGCGAAGATAAACACGCCGATTGTCTCGGCCAGCGTCACGCCGTGCAGGCTGGTGGCGAGTAGCGCCGCGCCGGGCGTAGACCAGGCGGTCAGCACCGGAGCTTTATACCACCAGGAGAGCGCCAGCGTGCTGACGCCCATCCCAACCCCCAGCGCGGTCATCCAGCCCGCAATCTGCTGCGCGCTGGCGCCTGCCGCCGCGGCGGCCTGCCAGATGATGGCTGCCGAACTGGCGTAACCGACCAGAACGGCGACAAATCCAGCCAGTACGACTGGAACGAGATGAGAGGTAGGGCGCATAGAAACTCCGCTGTGCGTTATAACGTCCGCGATAAGGTAACACTGTGCGCTATAGCGTACAAGTGGTATGCTCAGGGCCATCAGGAGGGAGCATGGACATTACACAACATCTTGCAGCAACGCTGAAAACGCTGCGCCAGGCGCGCGGCTGGAGTTTGTCGAAGCTGGCGGACGAAACGGGCGTGTCGAAAGCGATGCTCGGGCAAATCGAGCGCAATGAGTCCAGCCCGACGGTGTCGACGCTGTGGAAAATTGCCACCGGGCTGAACGTCCCGTTTTCCGCTTTCATTACGCCAGAGGCGGACAGGCCAGCTGTGTTTGATTCACAGCAGCAGGCGATGGTGGTCAAACCGCTCTTTCCATGGGATGAGACGCTCCGGTTCGATCATTTCTCCATTACGCTGGCACCGGGTGCCCTGAGCGAGTCCACGCCGCATGAGGCAGGCGTGATTGAACATGTGGTGGTCATCAGCGGCGAGCTGGAGATGAACATCAACGACGAGTGGCAGACGGTTCATGCCGATTCTGGCGTCCGGTTTGCCGGCGATAAACCGCACGCCTACCGCAACAGCAGCGACAGGCCGGTGCATTTTCACTCTCTGATCCATTATCCCCGCTGAGGCTACGCAAAACTGTTTCGCTGGCGCATACTTCTGACTACAATAGCCGCCATTTTGACCATAACGGATAACGACGAAGTATGCGCCTGCAATCCCATCATCTTGAACTTTTAAGCCCGGCCCGCGACGCCGCCATTGCCCGTGAAGCGATCCTTCATGGCGCTGACGCCGTCTACATCGGCGGCCCTGGCTTCGGTGCCCGCCATAACGCCAGCAACAGCCTGCGCGATATTGCCGATCTGGTGCCGTTTGCCCACCGTTTCGGGGCGAAAGTGTTCGTGACCCTGAACACCATTCTTCATGATGATGAGCTGGAGCCCGCGCAGCGTCTGATTACCGATCTCTACCAGACCGGCGTCGATGCCCTGATTGTTCAGGACATGGGCGTGCTTGAGCTGGATATTCCGCCTATCGAGCTGCATGCCAGCACCCAGTGCGATATCCGCACGGTTGAGAAGGCGAAGTTTCTCTCCGACGTGGGCTTTTCGCAGATCGTTCTGGCCCGCGAGCTGAACCTCATTCAGATCCGCGATATTCACCAGGCGACGGACGCGACGATCGAATTCTTTATCCACGGCGCGCTGTGCGTGGCCTATTCCGGCCAGTGCAACATTTCCCACGCCCAGACGGGCCGCAGCGCCAACCGCGGCGACTGCTCGCAGGCCTGCCGTCTGCCGTATACCCTGAAAGACGACCAGGGTCGCGTGGTGGCGTTCGAAAAACACCTGCTTTCCATGAAGGATAACGATCAGACCGCCAACCTGGGCGCGCTGATCGACGCGGGCGTGCGTTCCTTTAAGATTGAAGGGCGCTACAAAGATATGAGTTACGTGAAGAACATCACCGCGCACTATCGCCAGATGCTGGACGCCATCATCGAAGATCGCGGTGACCTGGCGCGCGCCTCGGCCGGTCGTACCGAACATTTCTTTATTCCGTCAACGGACAAAACCTTCCACCGCGGCAGCACGGACTATTTCGTGAACGCCCGCAAAGGGGATATCGGCGCGTTTGACTCACCGAAGTTTATCGGTTTACCGGTCGGTGAAGTGTTGAAAGTGGCGAAAGATCACCTGGACGTTGAAGTGACCGAGCCGCTGGCGAACGGCGACGGCCTGAACGTGATGATTAAGCGTGAAGTGGTGGGCTTCCGCGCCAACACGGTCGAAAAAACCGGCGAGAACCGCTACCGCGTCTGGCCGAATGAAATGCCTGCCGATCTCTACAAGGCGAGGCCGAACGCGCCGCTCAACCGTAACCTGGATCATAACTGGCAGCAGGCGTTGCTGAAAACCTCCAGCGAGCGTCGCATCGCGGTGGACATTGAGCTGGGCGGCTGGGAAGAGCAGCTGATCCTGACCATGACCTGCGAAGACGGCATCAGCGTAACGCATACGCTTGATGGCCTGTTCGAGGTGGCAAACAACGCGGAGAAAGCGCTTAACAGCCTGAAGGACGGCGTAGCGAAGCTGGGCCAGACGATTTACTACGCGCGCGCCATCGAGGTTAATCTGCCGGACGCGCTGTTCGTGCCGAACAGCCTGCTGAATCAGTTCCGCCGCGAAACGGCAGAGATGCTGGATGCCGCACGCCTGGCGCAGTATCCGCGCGGCAGCCGTAAGGCCGAATCCGTTCCTGCGCCTGTGTATCCGGACACCCATTTATCGTTCCTGGCCAACGTTTACAACCATAAAGCGCGTGAATTTTATCATCGCCACGGCGTGCAGCTTATCGACGCGGCCTATGAAGCGCACGAAGAGAAGGGCGATGTGCCGGTGATGATCACCAAGCACTGCCTGCGCTTTGCTTTTAACCTGTGCCCGAAACAGGCGAAAGGGAATATTAAAAGCTGGAAGGCCACCCCCATGCAGCTGGTCAACGGTGACGAAGTTCTGACCCTGAAGTTTGACTGCCGTCCTTGTGAAATGCATGTTATCGGCAAAATGAAAAACCACATTTTCAAAATGCCACCGCCGGGCAGCATCGTTGCGTCCGTGAGCCCGGACGATCTGATGAAAACCCTTCCGAAACGCAAGGGCAGTTAATTACCTTACGTGCGTGTCCGGTTTGCGCGATTTCTGCCACAGGTGGTGTTCGCGCAAACCCTCCGCTGACTCTTCCGCTACACTGCGTAACTCGTCACTGTCGGCCTCATGCCGCAGCTGATGCTCCACATTCTTTACCCAAACATATTCATGGCCTTTGTGCCCGGCCATCAGCTGGCCGGAAAAGAGGGCACAAATAAGCATGATAAAAGATAGCCCTTTTTTGAACATAAATTCACCGAATAAGAACAGCGCGGGGAAATCATGCCAATTATTGTTTAGGGTTATTATTCAAAATTTCAAAATAGCGCAAAGAAAATGTCAAATAACGTGGGTTCATAATACCGATTAGGATTTTTCTTAAAATATATGTGCGTTTTTGTAAACCTCCTATTTCTGGTCCACAGTTGGATGTTCGCTTTAAGGATAAATCCTATATAATAGTGAATCTCTGGCTAAGGAATGGGTCATTCATAAATGAAAAAAATAATAGCGTTTTCGCTTCTGGCTGTTGCGGTAGGTGCCGTTGCAGCGATTCGTTATGCAGGTAATGACGAACCAGAATATATTCAGTCCGCTGAAATTCGCGTTGGTTCCTATTTAACCAGCGACTATGGACGCGTAGCCTGCACTAGTAAAAGAGTAAATGAACAGCGCTGGGAATTAGACTGCACCCATCCGGCACGGGGAAAAACATTCCAGTTTGCGGTTTATCCCTCTGAAAAGGCTCCCTATGGCGTATCGCGATCGTTTTATCTCGAGGCCCTTAACGATGATGCCAGGCAGAGCGCTGAGCAGGGCCTGATGCGCTATTTGCAAATCAACACCAGCGCGAGTTAATCAGGCTGTTTAGCTTTCGTTGAGACAGCCAGTGTTAGTTTGTATGAGATCCGCTGCCCGACCATGGAGCGTCGGGGACGTAGAGACCAAAATACAAATCTATCCATGCAAGCATTTACCGCCAGATAATGGCGGTTTTTTTTTTTTTGCGCTTTTGCCGCTAGCGGGCAGTATCAGAACGTGAAAATTGTTTGCGATACTGAGCCGGGGAAAGCGCGAACTGCTGACGAAAATGATGACGCAGCGTCGACGCCTGACCAAACCCGGTCTGTTCCGCGATGCTGTCGATGCTTAAACGGCTGCTCTCCAGATAATCTTTTGCTCTCAGAAGGCGTTCATTAAGCAGCCAGCGAGCAGGCGTCGTGCCCGTTGCCGCCTCGAAGCGACGAAGAAAGGTGCGCTGGCTCATGCCGACCCGACGCGCCAGCGAGTCGACGCTGTGCGGCTCGGTAAGATGCGTGTGCAGAAAATCAAACAGCTGGCCCAGGCGCTGGCTTTCCCGCAGCTGCGCCACCGGGCGGCTCAACTGCTGCGGCTGTGAACCATCCCGGTGAGGGGGGATCACCAGCCGACGCGCCACGCTGTTGGCGGTTTCCATGCCATAGTCCCTCCGGATGATGTGCAGACAGAGATCGATTCCCGCCGCGCTGCCCGCGGAGGTCAGGATATCACCCTCGTCCTGGTAGAGCACATCATCAACCACCTCGATGTCAGGGTAGCGAACCTTAAGCGCGTCAATGTAGCGCCAGTGCGTCGTGGCTTTACGTCCGTTCAGCAGCCCCGTAGCGGCCAGCACGAACACGCCCGAGCAGATGGACAGCAGCTGACAACCGCGCGCGCTGGCCTGGCGCAGCGCCTCGCAGAGCGCCGGAGGAACCGGTGAGTCCAGCCCCCGCCAGCCGGGAACCACGATCAGGTCCGCCGACGCAAGCAGGCTCAAGTCCCCATCGGTAACGATGCGGATCCCGCCGGTCGCCCGCAGTTCTCCGCTATCCACGCTCGCCACCGCAAAACGATACCAGTCGTCGCCCAGCTCCGGACGCGGCAGGCCAAAAATCTCAACCGCCACGCCAAACTCAAAGGTACATAGCCCGTCATACGCCAGCACCACCACCTGCGGGCGGGTAACCTGTCTTAAGTTTGTCATCTTTTTGCTGTTTTCTGGCATAAGCGAGCGCATTCACGGGCTGAATTTGTGGATAGAGTAGTGTTAACACAAACGCCAAAGATGAGGAAGGATCATGAGCTATGTTACTGAATTTCCGGCTGCCGAGCCGCAGGAAGCCGTTACCCATTTTCTGCGTCGCCTGAGCGTCGAAACCGACTGTGCCGACGTGCATCACGCCATCGCCAATAATGAGCAGGACTTCGTGCTGCTGCACGTGGTGGGGAGCCCGGAGCAGTTTGCCCGCCGCCATGTGCCGGGCGCACTGCATATGCCGTGGAGCCAGATGACCGCTGAGCGGATGTCTCAATGGCCGGAAGGGACGCTGTTTGTCGTCTACTGTGCGGGGCCACACTGTAACGGCGCGGACAGGGCGGCGCTGAAGCTGGCGCGTCTCGGGCTGCCGGTCAAAATCATGCTCGGCGGCATCACCGGCTGGGAAGATGAACGCTACGCCTTTGCCAGCCAGGCGCACGCTGACGCGCTGTGAAGATGAATTTTTTTCAACACCCGTGAAATTTTCTCGTTTGCCGGAAACGGTAAGGTATGACATCTTTTTTGGACATTTAGACATCCAGAAGTCTAAAAATTCAAATGATGAATTATCACTGCGGGCAATTAATACCGGCAGACCGAGGAGATTTCCATGCAACGACAGCACGCCCCATACCGCGCCGACGTAGTCGGCAGCTTTTTACGCCCGGATGCCATCAAGCAGGCTCGCCTGAAGTTCGCCAGCGGCGAGATTGATGCCGGACAGCTTCGCGCGGTGGAGGACGAGGCTATTCGCCACGTCGTCGAGCAGCAGTGCGCGTGCGGCCTGCATGTGGTGACCGACGGTGAATTTCGCCGTGCCTGGTGGCACTTCGATTTCTTCGACGGTCTTCAGGGCGTTGAGCGTTACGATTCCCAGCAGGGGATTCAGTTCAACGGAGTACAAACCAAAGCCCACGGCGTGCGCGTGACCGGCAAGCTGGGCTTTGGCGACCACCCGATGCTGGAAGACTTCCGCTATCTGAAAAGCATCAGCGGCAATGCCCAGCCGAAGATGACCATTCCCAGCCCAAGCGTGCTCCATTTCCGCGGCGGGCGCAAAGACATCGACGCGACGGTGTATCCGGATCTGAACGACTATTTCGACGATCTGGCAACCACCTGGCGCGACGCCATCCGCGCATTCTACGACGCGGGCTGCCGCTATCTGCAGCTGGACGACACCGTCTGGGCCTACCTCTGCTCGGACGACCAGCGCCGTCAGATCCGCGAGCGCGGCGACGATGCCGATGAGCTGGCGCAAATCTATGCCCGCGTACTGAACAAGGCCCTGGAAGGCAAGCCAGAGGATCTGACCATCGGGCTGCACGTCTGCCGCGGTAACTTCCGTTCAACCTGGATTTCCGAAGGCGGCTACGAGCCGGTGGCGGAAGTGCTGTTCGGGACGGTCAAAGTTGACGCATTCTTCCTGGAATACGATAACGACCGCAGCGGGGATTTCGCGCCGCTGCGCTTCGTTCGCCCGGGCAAGCAGCAGGTGGTGCTGGGCCTGATCACCACGAAAAACGGTGAGCTGGAGAACCCGGAAGGCGTGAAGGCCCGTCTCGAAGAGGCGGCGAAATACGTGGCGAAAGAGCAAATCTGCCTCAGCCCGCAGTGTGGTTTTGCCTCCACCGAAGAGGGCAACAGCCTCAGCGAGTCCCAGCAGTGGGATAAGGTCCGTCTGGTGACGCAGATCGCCAGCGAAGTCTGGTAAAAGCGCTTCCTCAGCGCTGCATTATAAAAGTGCAGCGCTGTGCCATTCTGAGTCGTTCTCTTTACATCCTGCCGTCTGTCTCCTGCAATAGCGCTTCCTCCATTCTGGCATCCTTTTTGCTCCTGCTTCGCTGACACCTTTTTTCCGCGTCCATGACGTAACGGACGTTTTCGCACAGCGTTCTTTTTCAGGAGTGAAAATATGCAGCGTCGTACCTTATTAAAAGCCTTTGCGTTATCCGCGTCCGTCGTGGCGATGGGAATGAGTTTTGGCGTGCAGGCGGCCGACACCATCAAAGTGGGGATCATGCACTCTTTGTCCGGCACGATGGCCATCTCCGAAACCCCGCTAAAGGACGTCGCCCTGATGACCATCGACGAGATCAACGCCAAAGGCGGCGTGCTGGGTAAGAAACTGGAGCCTGTGGTGGTGGATCCAGCCTCAAACTGGCCGCTGTTTGCCGAGAAGGCACGCCAGCTGCTGAGCCAGGATAAAGTGGCGGTGGTGTTCGGCTGCTGGACGTCGGTTTCGCGCAAATCCGTGCTGCCGGTGTTTGAGGAGCTGAACGGCCTGCTGTTCTATCCGGTGCAGTATGAAGGCGAAGAGATGTCGCCAAACGTCTTCTATACCGGCGCGGCGCCGAACCAGCAGGCCATCCCGGCGGTGGAATATCTGATGAGCGAGGACGGCGGCGGGGCGAAGCGCTTCTTCCTGCTGGGTACCGACTACGTTTACCCGCGCACCACCAACAAGATCCTGCGCGCGTTCCTGCATTCGAAAGGGGTTGAGGATAAGGACATCGAAGAGGTTTACACCCCGTTTGGTCACAGCGACTACCAGACCATCGTCGCCAGCATCAAGAAATTCTCCGCCGGCGGCAAAACAGCCGTGGTGTCGACCATCAACGGCGACTCCAACGTGCCGTTCTATAAAGAGCTGGCTAACCAGGGGCTGAAGGCCACCGACGTGCCGGTGGTGGCGTTCTCCGTCGGCGAAGAAGAGCTGCGCGGAATCGACACCAAACCGCTGGTGGGTAACCTGGCGGCGTGGAACTACTTTGAGTCCGTGGATAATCCAACCAACCAGGCGTTCGTCGCGGATTACAAAGCCTATGCGAAGGCGCACAAGCTGCCGAATGCCGATACCGTGGTGACCAACGACCCGATGGAAGCGACTTACGTGGGGATCCATATGTGGGCACAGGCGGTGGAAAAAGCGGGCACCACCGACGTGGATAAGGTGCGCGCGGCGATGGCCGGTCAGTCATTTAAGGCGCCGTCTGGCTTTACGCTCACCATGGATGCTACCAACCATCATCTGCATAAGCCGGTCATGATCGGTGAAATTGAAGGCAACGGCCAGTTCAACGTGGTCTGGCAGACGGAACAGCCGGTGCGCGCCCAGCCGTGGAGTCCGTTCATTGCCGGGAATGACAAAAAGCCCGACCAGCCGATGAAAACCGCCAGCAACTAGGCCATTGCCTCAGGGAGAAACGTCATGAACGCCATGCGCATGTTCATCGCTCTTGTATGGCTTTCCGGACTGCTGCCAGGGATGGCGCAGGCATCGGATGCCGATCGTTTTGTTGCCGCCAGCCGCGGCCAGCAGGCGGAGCTCCTCACGCAGTGGGCCGCCGCGCCGGATGCCGCCAGGCTTCCGCTGCTTCAGTCCCTGCAAAAGGAAAACCTGTATACCGACAGCCAAAAGCACGCCTTTGCGAAGCGTAATGGCGAAATGGTTTCGCTCGGTGACGCCCGCGCGGCAGTAGGGCAAACCAAAGCCGTACGCCTGACGAACCGGCTGCGCGTGCTGGCTGCAACGGCCATTGCCACGCATCAGCTTGTTAGTGACAGTGTCACCGAAAGGCGGGAGGCAGCCCGTCAGCTCCAGCGGGATGCTCAGCTCGAAATGCTCGCTTTTCTGGAAAAGCGCGCCGGGGATGAAGCGGACGCTGTGGCGCGGCAGGCGCTCCTGCTGGCGGTAGCGAATCTCCAGCTGGCGAGCCCGCAGCCGGAGGTGCGCCGCAGGGCCGTCGAACTGCTGGGCCAGTCAGACGATCCGGACGTACAGTCCAGACTCACTCCGTTTACCCAGGCGCAGACCGAGCCGGACGCCGGCGTGCGCGCGGCCGCAGAAGAGAGCCTTAGCCAGATTACGCATCGCCTGATGTGGGGCGATCTGCTGGGCCAGGCGTTTATGGGGCTTTCTCTGGGGTCGGTGTTGCTGCTGGCCGCGCTGGGGCTTGCGATCACCTACGGTCTGCTGGGCGTCATTAACATGGCCCACGGCGAGATGCTGATGCTGGGAGCGTACGCCACGTGGATGGTGCAGCAGGCAATGGCCGGGCTTGCCCCTCAGTGGCTGGCGCTCTATCCCGTTATCGCCTTGCCGGTAGCGTTCTGCCTGACGGCGGGCATTGGAATGGTGCTGGAGCGCACCGTGATCCGTCACCTGTACGGTCGTCCGCTGGAAACCCTGCTGGCGACCTGGGGGATCAGCCTGATGCTCATCCAGCTGGTGCGCATGACCTTTGGTGCCCAGAACCTCGAGGTGGCAAACCCGGCATGGCTTTCCGGCGGGGTGCAGATTTTTGCTAACCTGACCCTGCCGTGGAACCGCATTGTGGTGCTGGGCTTCGTGCTGCTGGTGCTGTTCTTCACCTGGCTGATTCTGAATAAAACCCGTCTTGGGCTGAACGTGCGCGCGGTGACGCAAAACCGCAGCATGGCCGCCTGCTGCGGGGTACCGACCGGGCGCGTCGATATGCTGGCGTTTGGTCTGGGCTCAGGGATCGCCGGGTTAGGCGGCGTGGCGTTATCCCAGCTAGGTAACGTCGGGCCGGAGCTTGGTCAGGGGTACATCATCGACTCGTTTCTCGTAGTCGTTCTCGGTGGCGTAGGCCAGCTCGCAGGCAGCGTGGCTGCCGCGTTCGGGCTGGGCATATTCAATAAAATCCTTGAGCCGCAGATGGGGGCGGTGCTGGGCAAGATCGTGATTCTGGTGGCGATCGTCCTGTTTATCCAGAAGCGCCCTCAGGGGCTGTTTGCGCTGAAAGGGAGGGTGATTGACTGATGAGCCAGCCGCTGACCTTAACGCTGGCGCGTAAAGCGCCGCGCACGACACAGATTGCAGGCAGCCTGCTGGTGGCGTGTCTGCTGATATTACCGTTTTTCGCCTTGCTGCCCGCCACGCATCCGCTGGCGCTGTCGACCTGGATGCTGACGCTCATCGGCAAGATCCTCTGCTATGCCATCGTTGCGGTGGCGCTGGATCTGGTGTGGGGCTACGCCGGTATGCTCTCTCTTGGACACGGCATCTTCTTCGCCCTGGGCGGCTATGCGATGGGCATGTACCTGATGCGCCAGGCGTCAGGCGACGGCCTGCCCGCGTTTATGTCGTTTCTCTCCTGGAGCGAGCTGCCGTGGTTCTGGTGGGGCACCCAGCACTTTGCCTGGGCGCTGGTGCTGATCGTGATGGTGCCGGGTTTGCTGGCGCTGGTGTTTGGCTGGTTTGCCTTCCGCTCGAAGATCAAAGGGGTTTACTTCTCGATTATGACCCAGGCGCTGACCTACGCGGGCATGCTGCTGTTCTTTCGCAACGAAACCGGCTTTGGCGGCAATAACGGCTTTACCGGTTTTACCACGCTGCTCGGGTTTTCGGTGACGGAAACGGCAACCCGCATCGCGCTGTTCCTGGCGACGGTGCTGTTGCTGCTTCTGGCGTTGGGCACCGGATTTGCGCTGGCGAAGAGCAAGTTTGGCCGCATCCTGACCGCCGTGCGCGACGCGGAAAACCGCCTGACGTTCTGCGGGTACGATCCGCGCGGGTTCAAGCTGCTGGTGTGGACGCTCTCCGCCGTGCTGTGCGGCCTGGCGGGGGCGCTGTACGTTCCGCAGGTGGGCATTATTAACCCCGGTGAAATGTCGCCGACCAACTCGATAGAAGCCGCCATCTGGGTGGCGCTGGGCGGGCGCGGCACCCTGGTGGGGCCGGTGATTGGCGCGGCGCTGGTGAACGGGGCGAAAAGCTTCTTTACCGTTGCCATGCCGGAGTACTGGCAGCTGTTTCTGGGGCTGATTTTTATCGCCGTCACGCTGTTCCTGCCGCGCGGCGTCTACGGTCTGTTGCGTAAGGGAGAGAAATAATGCAGCCAACGGAAGAGTTATTTACCCGCCAGTTGCCCGGCGATCGCTACCGGGACCAGACTGACCCGGTGCTTCAGCTTGAGGCCATTAACGTCAGTTTCGACGGCTTCCAGGCGCTGACCGATCTCTCCCTGAATATCGGCGTGGGCGAGTTGCGCTGCGTGATTGGCCCCAACGGGGCGGGTAAAACCACGCTGATGGACGTGATCACCGGCAAAACCCGACCCAAAAGCGGGAGAGCGATTTACGACCAGTCCATCGACCTGACCGGGCTGGAGCCTGCGGCCATTGCCCGTCAGGGGATTGGCCGAAAATTCCAGAAACCCACGGTCTTTGAAGCGCTGACGGTGTGGGAGAACCTTGAGATCGCCATGAAAACCGATAAATCCGTCTGGGCGAGCCTGCGGGCAAAACTCAACGGCGAGCAGCGGGACCGCATTGACGAGATGCTGGTTCTTCTGCGCCTTGGCAGCGAGCGGGACCGTCGCGCCGGGCTGCTTTCGCACGGGCAGAAACAGTTCCTGGAGATCGGCATGCTGCTGGTGCAGGACCCGCACCTGCTGCTGCTGGATGAACCCGCCGCCGGGATGACCGATGCGGAAACGGAATACACCGCCGAGCTGTTCAAAACCCTGGCGGGCAAGCATTCGCTGATGGTGGTGGAGCATGACATGGGCTTTGTTGAAACGATTGCCGACCACGTCACGGTGCTGCATCAGGGGCGCGTGCTGGCGGAAGGCTCGCTTCGCGAGGTGCAGGCCAACGAGCAGGTGATTGAGGTCTATCTGGGCCGCTAAGGAGCGATGATGTTACAGGTTAACGAACTGAATCAGTACTACGGCGGCAGCCATATCCTGCGCGGCGTGAGCTTCGAAGCCGCTCCCGGTGAAGTCACCTGTCTGCTGGGACGCAACGGCGTCGGGAAAACCACGCTGCTGAAGTGCCTGATGGGGCTGATCCCGGCGAAAACCGGGGAGGTCATCTGGCAGGGTAAAACGATCACCCACAGCAGGCCGCACCAGCGGGTGCAGTCCGGCGTGGCGTATGTCCCGCAGGGTCGCGAGATTTTCCCGCGCCTGACCGTGGAAGAGAACCTTTTGCTTGGGCTTTCGCGTTTTTCCGCCCGCGAGGCAAAGCAGGTTCCTGACGAGATCTGGCAGCTGTTTCCGGTTCTCAAAGAGATGAAGCACCGCCGCGGGGGCGATCTCTCCGGCGGGCAGCAGCAGCAGCTGGCGATTGGTCGCGCGCTGGCGAGCCGTCCGCAGCTGCTGATTCTGGACGAACCGACGGAAGGCATACAGCCTTCCGTCATCAAAGAGATTGGCCAGGTGATCCGCACCCTCGCAAACAGAGGCGACATGGCAATCCTGCTCGTCGAGCAGTTTTACGACTTTGCCGCCGAACTGGCCGACAGCTATCTCCTGATGTCCCGCGGCACTATCATTCAGCGCGGGAGGGGCGAAAATATGGAGCAGGAGGGCGTTCGCGGGCTGGTTGCGATTTGAAATGTTATACTATAACATCCTCATTCTTATAAAACGGAATGAGGGCGTTACTTTGGCTGCACATATTGGAAAATTTGCCATGACTCTGGGGGCGCTGCTGGTCAGTGGCCAGCTGTTTGCTCACTCGCACGGCCATCAGATGACCGAAGCAGAACAGAAAGCGGCGAACGGCGTGTTTGAGGATAAAGACGTGAAGGACAGAACGCTGTCCGACTGGGACGGCACCTGGCAGTCGGTGTATCCGTTCCTGCTGGACGGTTCGCTGGATCCGGTCTTCAAACAGAAAGCGCAGAAGGATAAAAGCAAAACCTTTGACGAGGTGAAAGCGTATTACCGCAAGGGATATGCCACGGACGTGGATGCCATCGGCATTGAAAATAACGTAATGGAATTCCACAGAGGCAAGGCGGTCAGCAGCTGTCAGTATGACTACAGTGGCTACAAAATTCTGACCTACGCATCGGGTAAAAAAGGCGTTCGCTATCTGTTTGAGTGTAAGGATGCCGACAGCAAGGCGCCGAAGTTCGTGCAGTTCAGCGACCACATCATCGGGCCGAAAGCCTCATCGCACTTCCATATTTTTATGGGCAATACCTCTCACGAGGCGCTGCTGAAAGAGATGGACAACTGGCCGACCTATTATCCAAACGAGATGTACAAAGAGCAGGTGGTGGAGGAGATGCTGCACCACTGATGCGTTATTGCCGGGGGGCGGCTTCGCCTTACCCGGCCACTATTTTTTACGCCGCTTTGGGGGATTCGTTCCATGCCTTCACGCTCATTCCCCGCAAAATCATCAGCCAGGCAACGACGATGGCAACCATCATGATTGCAAACAGCGACCAGTGCGGCAGGTTGGTCAGGATAATGCCGGTGATCATCGGGTTTGCCGCCGCGCCGAGCCAGCCCAGCGCCTGCGCGGAAAAATAGCTCGCCTTCATCCCCGGCGGGGCGATGTTGTCGATCAGCATGTATTCACCCGGTGCGTAGATAATCTCACCCAGCGTAAAGATGGCGGCGGCGATGCCCCAGTAAATCAGGTTCTCCCCGGAGAGCATAAAGCCTCCCAGACCCAGGATAAAAAACAGCGTTGCGGCGGTCATTAAAGGCCGAATATTGCTGGCGGAGATCTTCCGCCCCAGCGCGTACTGCAGCGTCACCACCACGGCGGCGTTAACGGGCAGTACCACGGCAACCACCTTCTGGGCAAAATCGCTGTCGGCATTGGCGGCCAGTACGTATTGCGAAATGCAGCTGGCGAACGATCCGCCCACGTAAGACGCGAGCAGGCCGGAGAGGGTGAACCAGAACAGGGCGCGATCTTTCAGCAGCACCGACGGCTGCCAGGGCATCTTCTCCTCGGCGGTATCCAGCGCGACGCTTTTTTGCACGAAGAAATGTATAAACCCGAGCGGCAGCGCGGCGCAGAAGGCCGCCAGCCAGAACGGCAGCTGCAGGCTGTACATCACCAGCAGGGTGCCAATCGGCGGCCCTATCGTCCAGCCAATGTTCAGGAAGCTGTAGTTGAGCGAGAAGACGCGCGCTTTCTGGCTGGAGGTCAGCACGTCCGAGAACCAGGCTTTCAGCACCGTCGAAAAGACGGAATAGGCGCAGTTAATAAGGGAAAAGAACAGCACTACCAGGGTGACGTTATCCACCAGCGGAATCGCGACAAAACCGGCGATAAAAGCCACGATCGCGATCAGCATATAGCGTTTTTTATCAAACTTATCGGCCAGAATGCCAAATCCCAGGCTGAACACCACGCCAACGGTCAGCGCAATCGTCAGGGCATAACCAATATTCTCGACGCTCATATTAAACACGCGCGTGAGATAAATGGTCATGAACGGCAGCGTTGCCCCCCGACCGATGGTTAATAACAATGACGATGCCAGCAGCGCTGCGGTTGAGCGCCTGAGAGATGGTTTCATATTCCTTCCCGACGGTTGCTTATGCTTTTTTTAGACGAGTGTTAACAGGATTACCATGACATAAGGGGCTTGTATAGCACCCGATTTATCCCTAAGTGCTTCAGCTGCCTGCCAGAAATAATGATCTTCTCGCGGCACACTTTTTTCTGTTACCTTGAAGTGTTAACAAATTATTAATAATTCAGGGGCAGGGTATGACGCGTAAAGACGGACTGCTGGCGTTGCTGGTGGTCGTGGTATGGGGGCTCAATTTTGTGGTCATCAAGCTGGGATTGCACAACATGCCCCCGCTGATGCTGGCAGGTTTGCGTTTTATGCTGGTGGCGTTCCCGGCGCTCTTTTTCGTCGCCCGTCCGAAAATCCCGTTAAAACTGCTGCTGGGTTACGGTCTGACCATCAGCTTTGGCCAGTTCGCGTTTCTCTTCTGCGCCATCAAGTTCGGCATGCCGGCCGGTCTGGCCTCGCTGGTGTTACAGGCGCAGGCGTTCTTTACCATTATTCTCGGCGCATTTGTGTTTGGCGAACGCCTGCAGGGCAAGCAGCTGGCGGGGATAACGCTGGCGGTATTTGGCGTGCTGGTGCTGATTGAAGCCAGCCTGAACGGTCAGGATGTGGCGCTGCTCGGGTTTATGCTCACGCTGGCGGCGGGGCTGAGCTGGGCGTGCGGCAATATTTTCAACAAGCTGATTATGCAGCACGAGGCGAGGCCTCAGGTGATGTCCCTGGTGGTCTGGAGCGCATTGATTCCGATAATCCCGTTTCTGGTGGCGTCGTTTATTCTGGATGGCCCGGAGGTGATGCTGAACAGCCTGGTCGAGATCGATCTGACCACGATCCTTTCTCTCATCTATCTGGCGTTTGTCGCCACCATCGTGGGCTACGGGATCTGGGGTTCGCTGCTGGGACGCTACGAGACCTGGCGCGTCGCGCCGCTGTCTTTGCTGGTTCCGGTAGTGGGGCTTGCCAGTGCGGCGATACTGCTGGATGAAACGCTGAGCGCGCTGCAGCTGCTCGGTGCCGTGCTGATCATGGCCGGGCTGTACATCAACGTGTTTGGCCTGCGGGTTCGCCGGGCGGCGCGGGTAAGGGGATAGGGCATAAAAAAGCCCCGCGGCTGCGGGGCAAAAACGAATCAGAGGCCGTGCTGATTATAATAAGGCACGCCTAATTCGTCGGATTTGTCGCTACCAGCACCCATGTGGTTGAAATCATAAGGCGACTGGTCATGTGCTGACGGCAAAATCATCGTGTCATGATTATTTTGCTGCGTTGCACCTGGGGTTTGCTCCGCGAAGGTCTGGCTGGAAAACAGCACCAGCAAGGCGAGGGCGGCGGAGGCGGTAACTTTCATTTTTTCCTCGGTTACGTCTTTTACAGGCGATGATTAACTACAGTGTTTTAACGGATACAGGTAACGGGATTCACCCGGCACGCTGGTAATTCGGTACTTATGAGGCGGCACGTCAAAATAGTTCTTGAACGTACGCGTGAGGGTTTGCTGTGATTCAAATCCGTAACGCTCCGCCAGATAAAGGATCGGTTCATTGCTTTCTTTCAGTTTCTGGGCAATTTCCGTCAGCTTGCGGCTGCGAATATATTGACCTAATGAATGACCGGTCTCTTTTTTGAACATCCGTTGCAGGTGCCATTTGGAGTAACCTGAACGCTCAGACACTTTTTCAAGGGAGAGCGGCGATTCCAGGTTATCTTCGATCCAGTCCAAAATGCTATGAATAGTGATAGCGTCAGTATTGCGTCTGGACATCGTCATACCTCTTTTTCTGTTTACGGCAGTATTTTCTTCAGCAAAAGCTCAAGGGTAGCCACTTCATCTGCCGTTAAGTTTTTTGTTAGTTCCTGATGCAGTGTTTGTCCTACTAATTGATGACATTGCTCGCACATAGCCGCACCATCGCTGGTGAGCCTGACCAGTACGCCGCGTTTGTCATTCGGGTTAGGGCTTCGTTCTACCCATCCTTTGCAGACGAGACGATCGAGCATGCGGGTTAACGCACCCAGATCGACAGAGAGCACCTTTTTCAGCTCAACCGGCGTGATACACACTTCGCAGCGAATGGAACACAGCACTTTGAACTGTGTTGCGGTGATATCCAGCGGTGACAGGTAGTCATTGAGCAGGCGATCTTTTTTCTGGTTAACCATATGAATAAGACGACCCAGCGGAACAACGTCGTTAAAGATATCACTGGTGCTTTTCACAATGGTTGCCCTGGCAAGTAGTTTAATCACGGCAGATATTATTGCTCAGGCAAGTATAAGTCAACTGAATGAATCAGCCGATGCCACGAATTGCTAAAACGTTTCATGAACGATTTTTGCAACCTTTCAAATCAGGAAGATAACAAACGGGTATCGTTCCCAAAGGAAAACTATCGTTACGTTGCGCCGATGGCTGAACGTCACACTTTCACCCTATAATTGCGATGTTAAATGTGGATAAGGACAACGACGCACTATGTTGGATTTGATTAAAGCAATTGGTCTCGGGCTGGTGGTACTGCTGCCGTTAGCTAACCCGTTAACGACGGTGGCGCTGTTCCTGGGGCTGGCAGGGAATATGAACAGCGCCGAGCGCAACCATCAGTCGATGATGGCTTCGGTGTATGTGTTTGCCATTATGATGGTGGCCTACTACGCCGGACAGCTGGTGATGAACACCTTCGGGATTTCAATTCCCGGGCTGCGTATAGCGGGCGGGCTGATTGTGGCCTTTATCGGCTTCCGCATGCTGTTCCCGGCGCAAAAAGCGCACGAGTCTCCGGAGGCAACCAGCAAATCTGAAGAGCTGGAGTCCGAACCGAGCGCGAATATTGCTTTTGTACCGCTGGCCATGCCGAGTACGGCCGGGCCGGGTACCATCGCGATGATCATTAGTTCTGCATCGACGGTGCGCGACAGCTCTACCTTCCCGGACTGGGTACTGACCGTTGCGCCACCGCTAATTTTTGCACTTATTGGGGTTATCGTGTGGGCGTCTCTGCGCAGTTCCGGTGCGATCATGCGCTGGGTGGGCAAGGGCGGTATCGAGGCGATTTCCCGTCTGATGGGCTTCTTACTGGTCTGTATGGGCGTGCAGTTTATTATTAATGGCGTGCTGGAGATTATTAAGACCTACCACTGATGTCATTGCCGGGTGGCGGCTACGCCTTGCCCGGCACAAACGCACCTCACCCGTGCTGCCCCTGTTCCTCCAGCGCCACCGGCCACTTGCGGAAGATGAGTACCGACCAGACGAGCGCGACGAGCGCCGGAATCGCCCCCAGATAGCCAATCGCCGACATCGATACGTGCAGGCTAATCTGATTGCCCACCAGCGCCCCCGCGCCAATCCCCAGATTGAATATCCCCGAGAACAGCGACATCGCCACGTCCGTGGCATCCGGCGCCAGGGCCAGGACTTTCACCTGCATGCCGAGACCAATAATCATGATCGCCACGCCCCAGAACAGGCTCAGGATCGCCAGCTGGCTTTTGCTGCCTGACGCAGGGAGCAGCAGCACCAGGCACGCCAGCAGCAGGCCGATGGCGCTGCTCACCAGCAAGGAGGCATGCTGGTTACCCAGTTTACCAAACAGCACGCTGCCAATAATGCCCGCGCCGCCGAGAATGAGCAGTAAGAGGGTGGCAAAGTTTGCGCTAAAGCCCGCGACCACCTGCACAAACGGTTCAATGTAGCTGTACGCCGTGTAGTGCGCGGTGACCACGATAACGGTAAGCAGGTAGATACTCAGCAGCGCCGGGCGACGCATCAGCAGCGGCAGGCTTTTCAGCGAGCCGGAGTGTTCGCTTGGCAGCGCGGGCAGCAGCTTAATCAGACACACCAGCGTCACCAGCGCGCCCATGCCGATGGCAAAGAAGGTGGTACGCCAGCCGAAGTACTGTCCCACGATGCGGCCAATGGGCAGCCCCAGCACCATCGCCAGCGCGGTACCGGTGGCAATCAGGCTCAAGGCCTGGGCGCGTTTACCCGCCGGCGCGAGCCGAATAGCCAGCGACGCGGTGATCGACCAGAATACCGCGTGGGCAAAGGCAATGCCGATGCGGCTAATGACCAGCACCGTAAAATTCCACGCCATAAACGACAGGACATGGCTGGCAATGAACAGGGCAAACAGGCCGATCAACAGCCTGCGCCGCTCCATCTGGCTGGTCAGCAACATAAACGGCAAAGACATCAGCGCCACCACCCAGGCGTAGATAGTTAACATAATCCCCACCTGCGCCGTTTCCATCTGGAAGCTTTCTGCTATGTCAGACAACAGCCCAACCGGAACAAATTCTGTGGTGTTAAAAATAAATGCGGCAATGGCCAGCGTGACCACGCGTAGCCACGCGACCCTGCGGGAAACTGTGTTCGTTGTCATAGGGATGTCGGAGATTCGTTGCTGGAAAGATGAGAAGGCGATCTTAAAACGTCATACGGCGAAAACTCAACCATTATGTGACGCAGATCTCAATATTTGCCTTATGAAAGCGGTAGCCGGGGGCGTTGTTTTCATTGAATATAAAAGTACAACACAGCAAAGACAGGCGGTAAGACAATGCAGGAGATTGAATTTTATCTGGTAGATGCATTCAGCAATACCTCGTTCGGCGGCAATCCGGCAGCGGTTTGCCCGCTGAACGAATGGCTGCCGGATGAAACGTTACTGAAAATGGCGCAGCAGCATAATCAGTCGGAAACCGCATTTTTCGTCTGCACTAAGGGCGGCATTGAGCTACGCTGGTTTACCACGCTCACTGAAGTCAATCTCTGCGGTCACGCCACCCTGGCCGCCGCGTACGTTCTGTTTAATGAACTCGATTACCCCGACTCGCGGATCCACTTTGATACCGCCTCTGGCCGACTGACGGTCAGCCGGGAGGGAGAGTGGATGACGCTGGACTTCCCGGCGTGTCCGACCCGAGAAGAGACGCCGCCGCCGGAGATGCTCGCGGCGCTCGGTATCCGCCATTACGTTGAAGCCCGTAAAGGCCGCGCCTGGGTGATTGTGCTGGAAAATCCACGGCAGGTTGAAGCGCTTGCGCCGCGCTTTTCGGCGTTGACGCCGGGCGAGCATAAAGTGAGCGTGACGGCACCGGGTGAAGGGGAATATGACTTTGTCAGCCGCTTCTTCTCACCGGGCGTTGCCGTTCCGGAAGATCCGGTGACCGGATCCGCGCACACGATGCTGATCCCCTACTGGAGCAAAAAGTTGGGGAAAACGGCAATGTTTGCCCGTCAGGTTTCGGCGCGCGGCGGGGATGTACGCT
The DNA here is from genome assembly GCF_014895885.1 of Enterobacter cloacae complex sp. P17RS. Taxonomy (NCBI): domain Bacteria; kingdom Pseudomonadati; phylum Pseudomonadota; class Gammaproteobacteria; order Enterobacterales; family Enterobacteriaceae; genus Enterobacter; species Enterobacter cloacae complex sp. P17RS. The sequence goes on along the minus strand of NZ_JADBQK010000003.1, from coordinate 484,040 downwards.
GCGAGCTGAAAGGGGAGCGCGTATTAATGAGCGGTCAGGCGTCGTGCTACCTGAAAGGCACTGTGTATCTGCGCTAAAACTGATAACAAAAGAGGAAGAGACAATGCGGGAAATTGATTTTTATCTGGTGGATGCCTTCAGCGACAAAACCTTTGGCGGCAACGCGGCAGCGGTATGTCCTCTGGAAGAGTGGCTGCCGGACGAGACGCTTCTCAAAATGGCACAGCAGCATAACCAGTCGGAGACCGCGTTTTTTGTGCGTACCGACGGCGGATTTGAACTGCGCTGGTTCACCACGCTGCATGAAATTAACCTCTGCGGCCATGCGACCCTCGCGGCATCACACGTCATTTTTGAGTATCTGGACTATCCGCACACGGAAATCCACTTTACCACGCGCTTCGTGGGGGAGCTGACGGTCAAACGCAGCGGCGACTGGCTGACGCTGAATTTCCCCGCATGGTCCACGGAGGTCGTCGATAACCCACCGCCTGCACTGTTTAGCGCGCTGGGCATCCCGGCGGCAAAAGAGGTGCGCGTCGGGCGAGACTACCTCGTGGTGCTGGAGAGCCAGCAGCAGGTGGAGGCATTAATGCCGGATATTGGCGCGATGGTTCCGCTGGGCAAAATGGTCTGCGTAACCGCGCCGGGCGAAGGGGAATATGACTTCGTCAGCCGCTTTTTCTGCCCGGGCGAAGGGGTGCCGGAGGATCCGGTTACCGGGTCCACGCACAGCATGCTGATCCCCTACTGGAGTGAAAGGCTGGGTAAGACGTCGCTCAACGCCCGCCAGGTGTCTTACCGCGGCGGGGATCTTCGCTGCGAGCTGAAGGGCGACCGCGTACTCATTGCCGGCCAGGCCACCCTGTACCTGAAAGGGCGGATCTTTTTACGCTAGCGGCTGCGCGATAAGTTAATACTATGAAGCAGCCTGGCAGGCCTGCGCTATGTTGACATTGAGTATCACAAATAAAGCAAGGAGCCTGCCATGTATTCCATTACCTCTGAATCTGCACGTCACCCGGACATTCTTATGCTGATTGCGGCCCTCGACCGTTATCAGAGCGAACTCTATCCCGCCGAAAGCAACCATCTGCTCGATCTTTCAGAACTGCCCGCGACATCCCTTATCCTGATGATCGTCCGCGACCCGCAGCTTCAGGCCGTTGGCTGTGGAGCTATCGTGCTCAACGGCGACGGAACGGGGGAGATGAAGCGGGTTTATATCGATCCGGCCCATCGCGGGCAACATCTGGCTGAGAAGCTGCTGGCCGCGCTGGAAGATGAGGCCCTGAGCCGTCACTGCCATACCGTACGGCTGGAAACGGGCATCAAACAGCATGCCGCGATTCGTCTTTATGAACGAAGCGGCTACGATCGGCGTCCGGCGTTTGCCCCGTATGTGGACGATCCGCTCAGCCTGTTTATGGAGAAGGCGCTGGTTGAAGACGTTCGTTTAGCAGCGCTATAAACGCTTCCAGCTGGCGGGTCATCGCCCCGCGTCGCCACACCAGCCAGGTAGTGAGCCAGCGCCAGTTTTCCGCCAGCGGCCAGGCTTCAACCTGATGGTGGCCCGGCATACTTTCCAGCATTGAGCGCGGCATCAGCGCGATGCCCGCGCCCGCGATGACGCAGGCGAGCATGCCGTGATAGGACTCCATCTCATGAATGCGTCCCGGCGCGGCTCTGTCTGCATGAAACCAGCTCTCCAGGTGTCGGCGATACGAGCAGTTTGCGCGAAAGGCATAAACATCACTGCCGCTCACCTGCGCAGCGCGCGTTACCTCTGTCTGCCCGGCAGGGGTGACCAGCATCATCTCTTCCCGGTAGACCGGCATCCCCTCCAGCTCCGGGTGCGACAGCGGCCCGTCGACAAAGGCGGCGCTCAGGGTTCCCTCCAGTACGCCATCAATCATCGTCCCGGACGGCCCGGTAGAAAGGGCAAACTGGATGCGCGGATAGCGCTGGTTAAACTGCGCCAGCGTCTCAGGGATGCGCACGGCGGCGGTGCTCTCCAGCGCGCCGAGGGCAAACAGCCCCTGCGGCTCATCGCCCGCGACGACCATGCGCGCTTCATCCACCAGCGCCAGGATCTGCCTGCTGTAGCGCAGGAAGTTATGTCCGGCGGGAGATAAGCGCAAACGCTGGTTCTCACGGATAAACAGCTCCACGCCAAGATCGGCCTCCAGCTGGCGGATGCGGGTCGTCAGATTCGAAGGAACGCGATGCACTTTCTGCGCCGCCTGGGTGATGCTGCCCGTCAGCGCGACGGCGTTGAACATTTCAAGCTGGGTTAAGTCCATAGCATTCTCGTTTCGTGAATAAGGTGGTCAGTATTATTCATTTTTAAGAAATAGCAGAGTGAGCCACACTTAATCAACCGAAATGCGTGGAGAACATCATGAAATATTCATCTGCTACACATGCTCTGTCCGTTAACCCTGCAACGGGTGAAACGCTCGCCTCGTATCCGTGGGCGACGCAGGAAGAGGTTGAACGTGCCATAGCGCTGGCTGATGCGGGCTTTCGTCACTGGCGGTGCGAAAGCGTAGCCCACCGGGCGCAGAAGCTGCGCGATCTCGGCACCGCGCTGCGCGGTCACGCGGAAGAGATGGCCCGGATGATGTCCCGCGAGATGGGAAAACCCATTCAGCAGGCGCGGGCGGAAGTGGCGAAATCAGCGGGCCTCTGCGACTGGTATGCCGAACATGGCCCGGCGATGCTGAATGCTGAACCCACGCAGGTCGAGAATAACAACGCGGTCATCGAGTATCGTCCGCTGGGGCCAATTCTGGCGGTGATGCCGTGGAACTTCCCGCTCTGGCAGGTGCTGCGCGGCGCGGTGCCGATCCTGCTGGCAGGTAATAGCTATCTGCTCAAACACGCGCCCAACGTGCTCGGCTCGGCGGAACTTATCGCGCAGATTTTTGCGGACGCCGGCTTCCCTGAAGGGGTATTCGGCTGGGTGAACGCCACCAATGACGGCGTAAGCCAGGCGATTAACGATCGTCGCATTGCGGCGGTAACCGTCACCGGCAGCGTGCGCGCCGGGGCCGCCATTGGCGCGCAGGCGGGGGCGGCGCTGAAAAAATGCGTTCTTGAGCTGGGGGGTTCTGACCCGTTCATCGTTCTCAATGATGCCGACCTGGATCTTGCCGTGAAGGCGGCGGTAGCAGGGCGCTACCAGAATACCGGGCAGGTGTGCGCGGCGGCCAAACGGTTCATTGTGGAAGAGGGTATTGCAGACACCTTTACCCGACGCTTCGTTGACGCCGTCGCCGCGTTAAAGATGGGCGCGCCGGATGAAGAAGATAACTACCTTGGCCCGATGGCGCGCTATGATCTGCGCGATGAACTGCATCAGCAGGTGCAGGCGAGCCTGGCAGAAGGGGCAACGCTGCTTCTGGGGGGAGAGAAAATCAGCGGTGAGGGGAATTATTACGCGCCAACCGTGCTGGCGAACGTCACCCCATCGATGACGGCCTTCCGCCAGGAGCTGTTTGGTCCGGTCGCGGCCATTACGGTTGCGAAAGACGCGGCGCACGCCCTGACGCTTGCCAATGACAGCGACTTTGGCCTGTCTGCCACGGTCTTCACCGCCGACGCAGCGCTTGCGGATAAATTCTCTCGCGAGCTGGAGTGCGGTGGGGTGTTTATCAACGGATACAGCGCCAGCGACGCGCGCGTGGCCTTTGGTGGCGTGAAGAAAAGTGGCTTTGGCCGCGAGCTTTCCCATTTTGGTTTGCACGAGTTCTGTAATGTGCAGACGGTGTGGAAGGATCGCGTGTAATTTATTCGGCCCTCATCACGAGGGCCGTTGTCATTTATCTGCAATGGTTCTGTCATTTTCGTTTCGTAGACTCGCACGCGTCTAACGTCTTGTTACTGAAGAAAATTATGAACCTAACGCAAATTTTTCGCCGTATTGCGCAGCGTCTTATCCCTCGCCAGTTTGGCCTGCTGACGGGTATCTTTTGTATTATTGGCCTTTTCTCCGCGCTGCAGCTCTCCTCATCCTTTCTGCTGAACGCCTCCCTGAAGGAAGCTCAGCGCAATGAACGGCAAAACCTGCTGGCGTATCAGCAGCAGAGCAAGCTGGATCTGGCGCGCGTCTCCCTGCTGGCGGCGAGCGATCTGCTCAACCGCTCCGGCGTCTGGTTTATGCAGGATAAAGAAACCGGCTCGGAAGGAAGCTGGCACAGCCTGATGGACGACGCACAAAAGTCGCTGGCGGTTTCTCAGCAGGCATGGAAGGCCTGGCTGGCGCTCAGCCCGCCAAAAGATGAGGCGCTGATTAACAGTTACCAGCTTTTCTACGATGCCATTAAGGAGCAATCGGAAGCGCTTGTCAGAACCAACTCGATTGATGCCTTTTTTGCCGTGCCAGCACAGGCGTTTCAGACCGACTTTAACGACAACTACGCGCGCTATCAGCAGGCCAGCGAGAAGCAGGCCATGCAGGGGCGTCAGGCCTTAATGGCGCAGCTCTCCGGTCTGCAAACGTTGTTCCTGCTGGCGCCGGTTCTGCTACTCGCCATCGCCGCAGCCGTCTGGTTCGGCATGTCCAGGTGGGTGATTACGCCGTTGCGTCGGCTTATTGCACATATTAACCGGCTGGCCGCTGGAGATCTCTCCGGCACGCCGCCAAACGTGATGCGCTTTAACCGGGAGACGGGGCAGCTTAGCGACAGCGTTGCCACCATGCAGCGCGGCTTGCAGCAGCTGGTGACGCAGGTCAGCCACGCCACAGCCACGATGGTGGAGAACATTGGCTCCCTCGCGGAGGGAAACCAGAAGCTGTACCAGCAGTCGGCGCGTCAGGCAAAGGAGCTGGAGGAGGTTACAGCGCATATCGCGGCGCTGGAAACCCACGTGGAAGGGAATACCGGCTATGCCCGCCTCGCCAGCTCGCGCGCGGATGAAGCGCGTCAGGCTGCCGTAGGGGGCGACCAGATGATGTCGACCGTGAATGCCTCCATGCAGGCGATCGTTGAGCGATCGTCCGAGATGCGCGGGATCGTGGCGATGATCGACAGCGTGGCGTTTCAGACTAACATTCTGGCGCTTAACGCCGCCATTGAGGCCGCCCATGCCGGAAACCAGGGGCGCGGGTTTGCCGTCGTAGCCCGGGAAGTCGGGCTACTGGCGCGAAAGAGCAGCCACTCGACGCAGACCATTCAGGAGTTGATCAACCGCTCCGTGCAGGGCATTGAAGACGGCTCCCGCGCCGTGAATCTGATGGAAGAGAACCTGCAGCAGGTCACCGGTCTGGTGGGCAATTTAAGCAGTTTGCTGAATGAAATCTCGACCGCCACGCTCAGTCAGGGAGAAAGTATTCACCAGATGACGCGCCAGCTTCAGGCGCTGAATCAGGTCTCGCGCCAGACGGATCTGCTGGTTTCTGACGCCTCGGAGGCCTCTGAACGCCTGCAAAAGCAGTCCGATCTTTTATTGCAGGCCGTTTCGCGTTTTCGTCTTAGCGCCTGACGCAATACATTAGCCTCTGTTATACTCGCAGCCCGTTTTAGCCTGAGGGCAAGGAGCAAAGAGTGGCTGCGGTCATCCATAATGAGATGCTGGACGAGATTCTGGCGCAGGTTCGTCCGTTATTGGGAAAGGGGAAGGTTGCCGACTACATTCCGGCCCTTGCCTCGGTGAGCGGGAATAAGCTGGGCATCGCTATCTGTACCATAGACGGACAGCGATACCAGGCAGGCGATGCCACTGAACGCTTTTCTATTCAGTCTATTTCTAAAGTGCTGAGTCTGGTCGCGGCGATGCGCCAGTATGAGGAAGAAGAGATCTGGCAGCGCGTGGGAAAAGATCCGTCCGGCCAGCCCTTTAACTCACTGCTTCAGCTCGAAATCGAGCAGGGTAAACCGCGTAACCCTTTTATCAACGCCGGGGCGCTGGTGGTCTGCGATATGCTGCAAAGCCGCCTCAGCGCACCGCGTCAGCGAATGCTTGAGATTGTTCGTCAGCTTTCTGGCGTGGACGACATTGCCTATGATTCAGTGGTGGCGCGCTCGGAGTTTGAACACTCCGCCCGCAACGCGGCTATCGCCTGGCTGATGAAATCCTTCGGTAACTTCCACAACGACGTGGCGACCGTGCTGCAAAACTACTTCCATTATTGCGCCCTGAAGATGAACTGCGTTGAGCTGGCTCAGACGTTTCTGTTCCTTGCGCACCAGGGGCACGCGCCGCATCTCGATCAGGAGGTGGTTTCCCCGCTTCAGGCGCGTCAGGTTAACGCCCTGATGGCTACCAGCGGCATGTATCAGAACGCCGGGGAGTTTGCCTGGCGGGTTGGCCTTCCGGCCAAATCGGGCGTTGGCGGCGGGGTGGTGGCAATTGTGCCGCATGAAATGGCGATTGCCGTCTGGAGCCCGGAGCTGGATGAAACGGGAAATTCACTTGCCGGCGTGGCGGTTCTGGAGAAACTGACCCAGCGCCTGGGACGTTCTGTATACTGATGTCTGACCTGGATCCTCCCTTTTCCCGCCTGGCGCGATCGACGTTTCGCTCGCGCTTCCGCTTGGGCAATAAGGAACGACAGTACTGCTGGGACAAAGGCCCCGAAACCATTGACCAGCATGCCGCCGATTTTGTCGCTAAACGCCTTGCACCCGCGCAACCCGCAAACGACGGCAAGCAGACGCCCATGCGTGGCCACCCGGTGTTTATCGCCCAGCATGCCACCGCGACCTGCTGTCGGGGCTGTCTGGCAAAATGGCATAACATTCCCCAGGGCGTGCAGCTGAGCGCGCAGCAGCAACATTATATCGTCAGCGTGATCCACCGCTGGCTGGTGATACAGATGAACGCCCAAAAATGATATTTAATGCGTTCTGCGCTTACCGCCTGCAGCCTCGTACCCGGCTGGCGGACGAGCAAATCGTCATAACGCATTGACGTGAAATGGATAGCGGCTTAACAGGACGTCGAACGCTGACAATGTCTCGGTTTAAGCTACGCTTTGAGTAACGCTTTACGTCAGGAGACATTATGAAAGCACCTGCAACACCTGAAAATGAAATTGACAGACTTAACGCGCTGCGCGAATCGGGTCTGCTTGAGATTGACAGTTCCCCGGCGTTTGACCGCTTAACGCGTCTGGCAAAACGCTTTTTCCAGGTACCGCTGGCCATGGTCAACCTTATTGATGAGCATACGCTGATCGTTAAGTCGGCGGATGGGCAGGCCCCCGATTCCGTTCCGCGCAACATCTCTTTTTGTGGCCATACCATCCTCACCGAAGCACCGCTGATCGTCGGGGATATGCTTCAGGACGATCGTTTTGCGGATAACCCGCTGGTGGCCGGCGAACCTCGCGTGCGGTTTTACGCAGGCTTTCCGCTGCGCTTACGCAACGGCGCAAGCGTTGGCTCGCTTTGCCTGATTGACTACGCACCGCGGGAGTTCTCAGCGACCGATCTCGCCGTGTTGGGGGATTTGGGCGCGCTGGCTGAAGATGAGTTTGCGGCAATCAGCGCGGCGACCACGGATGAATTGACCGGATTATTCAACCGACGGGGCTTTAACCAGCTCGTGCGGTTCACGCTCTCCATCGCCCGACGCCGGGCTGAGCCGTTAACGCTCGGCTGGCTGGATCTGGATCGTTTCAAGGAGATTAACGATCGCTACGGGCACGAAGAGGGGGATAAGGCGTTAAAGACCATGGCGCAACTGATGCGCGCCTCTTTCCGCGAAGCGGATATGCTGGTTCGTTTTGGTGGCGATGAGTTTGCCGTGCTGTTTGCTGATACGGATGAGAAGGGCGCGTGGATTGCCATGCAGTATCTCGCCGAGCAGGTCGAAAACTACAATGCACGCAAGCTACATCCGTGGTCGCTTCTGTTCTCCTGGGGGCTGAGCGAATTCGATCATAACGGCAACGACCTGCAGCAGTGGCTTAAAGATGCCGATGAAAAAATGTATGCCATGAAGCAGCAGCGGCAGCGGGCCAGATGACATAACAAAAGCGTATGACCGTTCCGTTTGCGTTAATAAAATGTTAAATGCAAAGTGAGGGTATTCAATGTAAGGACAAATAATGAATACCTCACTGCAAATCAAAAACCTCACCCGCGACGACATTCTCATTCATCTTGATGCGTTGGCCGGGATCCTCGAAAACTGCGTAAACGGCGGCGCATCCGTCAGCTTTATGCTGCCCTTTAACCTGGAGAAGGCCCGTTCATTCTGGCTCGGCATAGCTGACAGCGTAGGGCGCAACGAGCGCGTGGTGCTGGCCAGTATTGATCCGCAGGAGGGCGTCATCGGCACGGTGCAACTGATTACCGACCAGCCGGAAAACCAGCCGCACCGTGCGGACGTGGCAAAGCTGTTGGTTCATGAAAAAGCGCGTCGAAAAGGGGCCGCAATGGCGCTGATGGAAGCGCTGGAAGCTGAGGCCCGGGCCAGAAACATTTCGGTTCTGGTGCTCGATACATCCACCGGCAGCGGCGCCGAAACCTTCTACCAGCGTGCCGGCTGGCAAAAGGTCGGTGAGATCCCGCGCTACGCCCTGATGCCGGACGGCGCTATGACGGCCACGTCGGTGTTCTATAAATTCTTATAATTTTTTCACAACCACGCCGGGGATTGATCGAAACAGGGTTTCTGGTCGTAAAGTTTTGATAAGTTATCGTACCAATCTTATCAGGCTGTATGACTAATCATAAAAGGAACCCTCTTGTGAACACGCTCAACCGTCGTGATTTTCCCGGTGCGCAGTACCCCGAACGCATTATTCAGTTTGGCGAAGGCAATTTCCTGCGTGCGTTTGTCGACTGGCAAATTGACCTTTTGAATGAACATACCGATCTCAACGCCGGTGTGGTTATCGTTCGTCCTATTCAGAGCGACTTCCCCCCGTCGCTGAACACGCAGGATGGGTTGTACACCACCATCATTCGTGGCCTGAATGAGCAGGGCGAAGAGGTGAGTGAAGCCCGACTTATCCGCTCTGTTAACCGTGAAATCAGCGTCTACGACGATTACGACGCCTTTCTGAAACTGGCACACAGTCCGGATATGCGCTTTGTTTTCTCGAACACCACCGAAGCCGGAATCAGCTATCACGCGGGGGATAAGTTCGACGATGCGCCTGCCGTCAGCTACCCGGCGAAGCTAACGCGCCTGCTGTTTGAGCGCTTTAGCCACTTTAACGGCGCGCCTGACAAGGGGTGGGTAATCATTCCGTGTGAACTGATTGACTACAACGGTGACGCATTGCGTGAACTTGTGTTGCGCTATGCCCAGGAGTGGGCGCTGCCTGCCGCATTTATCCAGTGGCTGAACGAGGCAAACCACTTCTGCTCAACGCTGGTTGACCGTATCGTAACCGGTTACCCGCGCGATGAAGTGGACACGCTTGAGGCCGGGCTGGGTTATCACGATGGGTTCCTGGACACGGCTGAACACTTTTATCTGTTTGTCATTCAGGGGCCAGCCTCGCTGGCTGGTGAACTGCGCCTGGATAAGTACCCGTTAAACGTGCTGATTGTCGACGACATCAAGCCCTATAAAGAGCGTAAAGTCGCCATTCTCAACGGTGCGCACACGGCGCTGGTACCGGTGGCCTATCAGGCCGGGCTGGACACGGTTGGCGAGGCGATGAATGATGAAGACGTATGCGCTTTCGTCGAAAAAGCAATTTATGAGGAAATTATTCCGGTTCTCGATTTGCCCCGCGACGAACTGGAGTCGTTCGCCAGCGCGGTAACAGGGCGTTTTCGAAATCCCTACATCAGACACCAGCTGCTTTCCATCGCGCTCAACGGCATGACCAAGTATCGCACGCGTATTCTTCCGCAGTTGCTGGCAGGGCAGAAGGCCTCAGGTCAACTGCCAGCGCGTCTGACGTTTGCGATAGCGGCACTGATCGCATTTTATCGCGCGGAGCGTAACGGAGAGAACTATCCGGTGCAGGATGATGCGTTCTGGCTGGAACGTTATCAACAGCTATGGGCGCAGCATCGCGATAATCAGCTCGCTACCCGCGAACTGGTGCACGCCGTGCTGAGCGTAGAAGCGCACTGGGAGCAGGACCTGACGAAGGTGGACGGTCTGGTTGACCAGGTGACGCGGGATCTTGATGCCATTCTGCTGAAGGGCATGCGCGCAGCGGTGAAGCCGCTTTGCTAATTACGTGACCCGGCTTCGGCCGGGTTTAAACAGGCATTATTTTAGTTACAACATACTATTTACCGTGTTTTAAAAATCAAATGCAGCACCGTGCGGTTTTCATTCTTCAGGTGAGAGAATGCAATGTTCCGTTAACATGCTTGCAACCGTGATGGGGATCACGTTTAATAGCCACGCTCTTTTCTTGCCTGATACTCACTATGATTGTTCGTCCTAAACAGCACTGGCTACAACTGATTTTCGTCTGGCACGGTTCGGTACTCCCCAAAATCTATACCCGACTGCTGCTCAACTTCCTGCTTTCTATCGCCGTTATCCTGATGCTGCCGTGGTATACCTCGCTGGGCATCAAATTTACCGTGGCGCCATTTAGCATTCTCGGCGTGGCGATCGCAATCTTTCTTGGTTTCAGAAACAACGCCTGCTATTCACGCTACGTTGAGGCTCGCCAGCTGTGGGGGCAACTGATGATAGCGGCACGCTCGCTGTTTCGCGAGGTAAAAAACACCTTGCCGGACGATAAGCACCTGGGGGAATTTGTCCGCCTGCAGATCGCCTTTGCCAACTGCCTGCGCATGACCCTGCGCCGGGAAATGAACGCTGACCAGCTCTCTCGCTATCTTGCCCAGGACGTTTTAGCTCAGGTAATGGGCGCCAACTCGCCGGCGAACCGTATTTTGCTGGTCATGGGGGAGTGGCTGGCCGTGCGGCGGCGTAACGGGCAGCTTTCGGACATCCTGTTCCACAGCCTTAACAACCGCCTGAACGATATGTCCATCGTCCTTTCCGGCTGTGAACGGATTGCGACAACGCCAGTGCCGTTTGCCTATACGCTGATTTTGCACCGCACGGTGTATCTGTTCTGCATCATGCTGCCGTTCGCGCTGGTTGTGGATCTGCACTACATGACGCCGTTTGTCTCGGCGCTGATCTCATACACCTTTATCTCGCTGGACACCCTGGCGTAAGAGCTGGAAGACCCGTTTGGCACAGAAGATAACGACCTTCCGCTGGACGCCATCTGCAACATGATGGAACGCGATCTGCTGCAGATGAACGATGAAGAGAACATTCCGGAAAGGCTGATGCCGGATAAGCACTATCAGCTGACCTGATGGGCGTTCCACTCGTCGCGGGTGATCTCCCACAGTTCGGAGTCCAATATCCCGCTGACGTAGGCTTTCTTTTCCGTTCTGATGAGCCGCATGCCGCTGCTGTCTGAAATACGACGGGAGCGGCTGTTCGCGGCGGCCTTCGGCGCCCGCAAAACGGGTTTGTTGAGCGTATTAAACCAGTAATCCGTCGCGGCAATGCTGGCCTCACGCATATATCCCTGTCCCTGAAACTCCGGCGCCAGCCAGAATCCGCGGTTATTATCGTCAACATCGTACAGACAGATAATCCCCATCAACGCATCCGGCACCTCACGACGGCGGATGCTCCAGATCCAGGCTATCCCTTTTGCCATATCCGGCAGCGCGACGTTATTCACATAGTTTTCCGCGCCATTATCCGGGTAGGGCCAGGGCACGGAAGAGACCAAATAGCGAACGATCTCCCAGCGCGGATACAGCTTTTGAATCTGAACCGCATCTTCGGCGACCAGCGGTTTCAGCAGGAGACGTTCTGTCGTGAGGGTCGGTATTGTCATCTGCGGATCTCCTTATTTAAGCGTTATGTTTTTGTTTGCGTTCTGGTATTTTCATCTCTATCACATTCTGGTGAGGCGTGCTGTGGTTATTCACTACCAAAAATGGGCAACGTCTCTTTCATGGCGAAATATTGAAGAGGTGATATGACGTTACGAACTGCTCATCCACAGGAAGCCGAAATACTCTGGAATATACGCAATCAGGCGATTCGTCACGGCTGCAAAACCAGCTACGACGCTGACGTGATTGCACGCTGGACGCCGGATCTTATGCCCGAACATTACCGTCAAATGGTCATTGATTACCCTTTTTACGTGGTGGAAGACGAGAAGGGCGTCATTGCGGCTACCGGCTATCTGGATCTTGATACCCATTGTCTGGAGGCCATATTCACCTTGCCTTCAGCCACCGGAAAAGGCATGGCGACCCGAATTATCGAGGCGCTTACACACGAGGCGCGCAGCCGGGGGATAACCCGCCTAAGGCTGGATGCAACGCCTAACGCCCACACCTTTTATCAGAAGCTGGGGTTTGTGACGCTGCGCGAAAACTATCATCACTCGCGTATGGCGGGGGCTGATTTACGCTGTTTTGAAATGGCAATCGACTTGTAATGTGAGGAACGCATGGCTGTCACGGTAAGACCTCTACGCGAAGACGACTATCTCCAGTGGCGACCGCTGTGGGATGGCTATACCCATTTTTATGATTGCTACCTCGAGGAGTCCGTTACCGCATCGACATGGGAAAGGGCGCTCTCAACGCATTCACCGATGTTCTGCCGCGTGGTAGAGAAAGACGCAAAGGTCATCGGTTTCGCAATGTGTGTTCTGCACGAAGGAACCTGGTCAACCGCGCCCATCTGCTACCTGGAAGATCTGTTTGTTGATGCAGCCGAGCGCGGCGCGGGAGCGGGTAAGGCGCTGATTGATGCCTTGATAGCGGAAGGCAAGCGCGAAGGGTGGTCAAAGCTCTACTGGGTTACCCGGGAGAACAATCCGGCACGTAAACTCTACGATCGATACGGTGACGCTGACGATTACGTCCGCTATCGTCTCTCCCTTTAAGGCAAAAACGCCTGTGTTTGTATCACACTGTATCCGTGTTCCAGATACATACACAGGCTTGCAATAAACGCGTTTCCGCACATATCCGCTATACATTGAACTGTTGTTATATCCCCGTGAATTGTACTCAACCGGAGATACCAACATGTTCAGCAAACTCGCTTATTCAACGCTTGCTCTCACCGTTTCCCTTGGCACCGTCATGTCATGTCAGGCCGAAGTCACCGGCACTAACTTAGCGGCGGCTTTCGATCGTCCACAGCAAATTAACGCCGGCGATCTTAACGTCGGGTATGTCGACATTGGTCCTAAAGACGGCCAACCGGTCATTCTGTTACACGGCTGGCCCTACGATATTCACAGCTACGCTGAAGTCGCGCCTGCGCTGGCGGCAAAAGGCTATCGCGTGATTGTGCCTTCTCTGCGCGGCTACGGCACTACGCGCTTCCTGTCGGCAAAAACGCCGCGCAACGGCCAGCCTTCCGCAATGGCGAAAGATATCGTGAACCTGATGGACGCCCTGAATATCAAGCAGGCGGTGTTTGCAGGCTATGACTGGGGTGCCCGTACGGCCGATATCGTTGCGGCGCTGTGGCCAGAGCGCGTTAAGTCGCTCGTTTCGGTAAGCGGTTATCTCATCAGCAGCCAGCAGATTGGTAAACAGCCGTTGCCGCCAAAAGCGGAGCAGCAGTGGTGGTATCAGTTCTATTTCGCTACCGAGCGCGGCGCTGAAGGCTATGCCAAAAACACGCATGACTTCGCTCGTTTGATCTGGTCTCAGGCCTCACCTGACTGGAAATTTAGCGACGCTGTCTTTAACGCCAGCGCCAAATCCCTTGATAACCCGGATCACGTTGCGGTAACGCTCAGCAACTATCGCTGGCGCTTAGGGCTGGAAAAAGGCGAGCGCAAATACGACGCCTACGAACAAAAACTGGCCACGCTGCCGAATATCACCGTTCCGACGATCACCATCGAAGGCGGAAACAACGGGGCGCCGCATCCGGCACCGCAGGCCTACGCGGGTAAATTCACCGGTAAGTATGAACACCGTACCTTCGGCGCAACCGTGGGGCACAATCCGCCTCAGGAAGATCCGCAGGATTTCATCATGGCAGTTGTTGACGCTGACAAACTCTGAAATGTGCTATTTTCAGTACGTTACCCTTCGGTCTGGAGATTTCGGTGGAGCATATTGATCATATCCTTGTCGTCGATGACGACAGGGATATTCGTGAACTGATTATCGACTATCTCGTTAAGTCCGGTTATCGCGCCTCTGGCGCGGCAAACGGCAAAGAGATGCGCGTCGTGCTGGACAAGCAGCATATCGACCTGGTGGTGCTGGACGTTATGATGCCCGGCGACGACGGGCTTACGCTGTGTCGGCAATTACGCGTCGGGAAATATAAAGATCTGCCCATCCTGATGCTGACGGCGCGCAACGAGGAGACGGACAGGATCCTGGGCCTGGAAATGGGAGCCGACGATTACGTCGTAAAGCCTTTCGTCGCGCGAGAATTACTGGCGCGTATCAAAGCGATTTTACGCCGTTTTCGCACGATGCCGCCCAATTTACAGGTGACGGAAGCAGGGCGGCTGGTGACGTTCGGCGAATGGCAGCTTGATACCGTTGCCCGCCACCTGATCGACCCGGAAGGGGTGATTGTGGCGCTCAGCGGGGCGGAGTATCGCCTGCTGCGCGTTTTCCTTGACCACCCGCAGCGGGTGCTGACCCGCGATCAGCTGCTCAACCTGACGCAGGGCCGTGACGCCGAGCTGTTTGAACGCTCAATCGACCTGCTGGTTAGCCGGGTTCGCCAGCGTCTGAATGAAGATGCCCGTACGCCCGCGTATATTAAAACCGTGCGCAGCGAGGGCTATGTGTTTACCATGCCGGTCACCATCATAGAGGCTAACGAATGACGCTCTGGCCTCGCTCGCTGCTGGCCCGCTTGCTGATCGTCGTGCTGCCCGGCCTGTTGCTCGCCAATGCCCTGAGCCTGACGCTGGTCATGATAGAGCGAATGCACAGCGCCCGAACGGTGATGCTCGGTAATCTGGAATACGATGTCGCGACCAGCGTGGCTATTTTAGACCGCTTACCCGCCAGCGAGCGCGCGGCCTGGTTGCCGCGCCTTGAACGGGGTAACTACCGCTATATTCTGGGGCCGGGAGAGCCCGGGAACGCGCCGACGGACAAGCGTTCCCGGGACGCCATCCGAACCTTAAAAGCGACGCTTGCGGAACAGTACCCTCTCAGCTTCACCGCCGTTCCCGGCGCCATTTCTCATATCCAGGCGCATCTCACGTTACATGATGGCGCGCCGCTGACCATTGACCTGATCCCACGGATGCCGCCGGTCGCCAGCTGGCTGCCCGTTGTTCTTATTCTGCAGCTGCTCGTGCTGGCTACCTGCTCCTGGATCGCCGTACGCCAGGTGATACGGCCTTTTTCACAGTTTACCCGCGCGGTAGACTCCCTGGACCCGGCCGCCAACACGCCAATGACGGAAAAGGGGCCGGTCGAGGTGCAGCGGGCAGCACATGCCTTCAACGCGATGCAGGCGCGCATTCAGTCCTATCTCAGGGAGCGGGCGCAGATCCTGGCATCCATATCGCACGATCTCCAGACGCCCATTACCCGCATGAAGCTTCGTGTTGAAATGGCGGATCAGCCTGACCTGCGCGACAAGCTCTTAAACGACCTTGATAACATGTCGCGTCTGGTGCGGGAGGGTATTGCGTATGCCCGGTCATCAGAATCACTGGAAGAGACCTCGCTGAAGCTGGAGCTGAACGCCTGGATAAACAGCATCGCCTGCGATTATCAGGACATCGGTAAAAACGTGCAGTTTCAGGCAGGCGAAAACCGTTTGCCCATCGTCACGCGTCCACAGGCGCTGCGCCGGGTGATGACCAACCTGCTGGATAACGCCCTGAAATTTGGCGACTACGCCACCATTAGCATTGATGACTCGGCTGACGGAGAGGTGGTGATTCACATCATAGACGGCGGGCCTGGGATACCGGATGCCGAGCTGGAGGCGGTATTACAGCCGTTTTATCGGGTTGAAACATCACGCAACCGCGACACCGGCGGGACAGGACTCGGCCTGGCGATCGCAGCGCAGCTCACCGCTCAGCTGGACGGAAAGCTAAAGCTGGAGAACCGCGCAGAGGGCGGGCTGGACGTTTCGATTACTCTCCCGCGCCTTTAATTGTACGGTTCTGTATCTCCCCGCGTGGCCGATACAGAGCCAGACAAAAACCCACGCTTTTACACATATCCTGAACACATCCGCACGATGAAATAGCCTCACTGCAGCGTCGCAGGACTTGTATTGTGAGGTGTCTATGTTTCTGATAATTGCTTTCCTGGGCGGGATGATAAGCCTGCTCAGTCCATGTACGCTCCCGGTAATTCCTCTCCTGTTCGCCGGTTTTCAGGGACAGCGGCGACATATTCTGGCGCTGCTCGCGGGGATGATCGTCATGTTCACCCTGGTGGCGATGGTCGTCACCGTCGCCAGCGAGTGGATAGCAGAGGCAACTATCGTCGGGCGCTGGATCGCGCTTATCGTCCTGGCCACGGCCGCGCTGGCCTTAATTTATCCTGCCTTTGCCCAGCGTATCGCCGGGCCGGCAGTCAGCGCGGGAAATGTCCTCAACACCCGAAGCGGGCAAACGCGTGGTATGGCATCGGCTTTTCTGGCCGGGCTTGCCGTCGGGCTGCTCTGGTCTCCCTGCGCGGGACCGATTCTGGGCGCCATTTTCAGCATCAATATTGCCGGACACTCGGCCATTGCCACAGGAGCCTTGCTGGCCGCCTATGGTAGCGGCTGCGCGCTGATGCTGGGCCTGCTCGTTTTCGGAGGCCGCACGCTGATGGCGCCGCTGAGAGCAAGATCGGCGCTGATGGAAAAATTACGTCAGGGAGCAGGTGTGGTGATGTTAGCGGCCGTTGTCTTTAACGCAACGGGGATGACGTCTGTTCTGCAAGGCGCAAACGGCGTCGCGAATCGTCTTGAAACCGCGCTGCTGAATCTGGCAAAGCCCGCCGCGCAACCAGCGAAGCTTCAACCGGTCGTCATGACCGAGCCCAGCAGCCAGCTGCCTTCATTAAGCGGTGGAACAGGGTGGGTAAATGGTGACCCTGTCACGTCTGAATCACTGCGCGGGAAGGTGGTACTTATCGATTTCTGGACCTGGGACTGCATTAACTGCCAGCATACGCTTCCGCACGTGCGCGACTGGGCAACAAAATACCAGTCTCAGGGCCTGGTCGTCATAGGGGTACACACGCCTGAATACCCCTGGGAGAAACCGATCGCCTCGGTGAAAAACGCGGTAAATAAATGGCAACTGCCGTACCGGGTTGTGACGGACAACAACTATCAGATCTGGAACGCTTTCGGCAACCAGTACTGGCCCGCGCACTACTATTTCGATGCTAAAGGTCAGCTACGCTATACCTCGTTTGGCGAAGGGAATTATGAGCAGCAGGAAAAGGTTATCCAGCAGCTGCTCAAAGAGGCCCGTTCATAGCGCCGTTCAGGGCTGACGCTGGGCAACCATAAACAGTCGAGGAAAAGCCAGCAGTATCTGCCCGTTTTCCTGGAGCGGATACTGCTCTTCCAGCAGTTCATTGTAGCGTTTCAGGAAACGTTGCTGCTCGCTCTCGTTCAGTTCCTGGAGCCACGGGCGTAAACCGGTCGCGCTGACCCAGTCAATAATGGCCTGGTGCGAACTCATTTTATGGAAATAGGTTGTCCGCCAGATATCCACATCGCAGCCGGCCTCCGACAGGATATCGTAATAGGCATGCACGCCAGGCAGCGGCTCGCGGCCACGGTCCGGGTAGCCTTGCTCCAGCGCCACTTCACGCATCGCCACATGCGTGGGTTCAAGCCAGTTGTCCGGCATCTGGATCGCCAGCACGCCATTGAGCGCGAGCAGTGACGCCAGATGCGGCAGGAGATCGTAATGGTCAGGTATCCACTGTAGGGATGCGTTCGCATAGATGAGGTTCAACGGCTGGCCTGGCCTGAACTGGCGGATATCGGCCTCAACGAACTGACAGTCGGGCAGTGCGCTGCGCGCCTCTTCCAGCATAGCCGGTGAGTTATCGACGCCGACAATCTGCGCTTTTGGCCAGCGATGCTGCAACAGCGCGGTGCTGTTTCCCGGCCCGCAGCCCAAATCGGCAATGGTGGCAACGTCACTCAGGGGAATTCTGGCAAGCAGCTCGGCGGCAGGGCGCGTTCGTTCAGCGCCGTATTGCAGATAAAGCGAAGGGTTCCAGTCGGCCATCTTCAGATCTCCGTTTTGCGTGTTTCAGCAAGGATAGCACAGGCCGACACCTGCACCGGGACAGGCGTCGGGCGAGCGGCAGGTTACAGAATGCCTTTCAGTGCAATATGGTAGAGCAGCATGATGGTTTTTCCGTCGACGATTTTGCCCGTATCAATTCCCCGCAAGGCCTCTTCAAAGGGCATTTCCAGCACGTCGATATCTTCTCCCTCGGCTTTGATACCGCCGCCTGCGCTGGTTTTGTCCTTCGGCTGATACTCGGCAATATAGAAATAGAGTTTCTCCGTTACGGAGCCTGGGCTCATGTAGGCTTCAAAGATTTTCTGCACGCTCGACACGTTAAATCCGGTCTCTTCTTCCGCCTCTGCTTTAATGCGGCTTTCCGGATCCATGTTATCAAGCAGGCCGGCCGCCGCTTCAATCAGATTGTCCTCATGGCCATTAATAAAGACCGGGAAGCGGAACTGGCGGGTCAGAATCACCGTTTTTTGGTCACGGTTGTAGAGCAGGATCGTGGCGCCGTTCCCCCGGTCATATACTTCACGCGTTTGCCGCTGCCATTCGCCATCGCGTCTTTGCAGGTCAAAGGTATATTTTTTAAGTAAGTACCAGTTATCGGACAGGGTTTCACTGTCAATGATGCGCACATCTGCACGTTTTGATTGCACGTTTCGTCCTCCTTACGTAGAGTAACTATCAATATCAGCATTATCGTGCACTTTCAAGATTAAACATGCAACATCAGGAATACATCATGCTCACCAGTCAGCGAAAACAGTTGATCCTTGAAAAGCTCGGCGCCGAAGGACAGGTCCAGTCTAAAGCGCTTAGCGTTCTCTTCGACGTCTCTGAAGACACCATCCGACGCGATTTGCGCGAGCTGGCGGCAGAAGGGCGTTTACAGCGGGTTCACGGCGGCGCGCTGCCGTCGTCTTCCGCTACTGTGCCTTTCGCGGAACGACAGTCCGTTAAAATGGATGCCAAAAGAAAGGTGGCGCAGAAGGGGGCGCAGCTGATTTCTTCGGGCCAGGTGGTGATCGTTGACGGTGGAACGACCACTTCAGAATTGCTCGCCTTTTTACCGCAAGACCTGCGTATTACCGTGGTGACGCACAGTCCGAGCATTGCCCTGGGGCTTGTTAATCATCCTTTTATTGAGGTGATTCTGATCGGCGGCCGTTTGTATAAACACTCGATTGTCGCCGTCGGCGCGGCGGCCATCGAAGGTATCGAAAACATTCATGCGGATCTGTTCTTTATGGGCGTGACCGGTATCCATCCGGAAGCAGGGCTGACGACCGGAGATTTCGAAGAGGCGTGCATCAAACGTGCATTTTCCGGCAGAGCCGCCGAGACGGTTGTCCTGGCGTCGCCGGAAAAAATAAATACGGCGTCATCATTTGTTATTGGCGATGTGGCGCTGGCGAATACGATTGTCGTCGAAGGCGATACCGACCGCGACTGGGTCAATGCGGTATCGGAAAAAGGGGTATCAGTCGTATTGGCCTGAGCGTGAGCCAGCCAGAAAACTGGCTGGCGCGGGTACTCGCAAGCGGGTGAAATTAAGTTATCTTTCTTCGGGGGCATGGCATACCGCTTCGATATTATGACCATCAGGGGCAATGACAAATGCGGCATAGTAATTTTTACCGTAGGAGCGCAATCCCGGTGCGCCATTGTCGCGTCCGCCTGCGCGCAGCGCGGCATGGTAAAAGTCATCAACCTGCTGGCGTGTCGTGGCCACAAAGGCCAGATGAAGCGGAGCGGGTTTATCATTCGACTGAAAAAGGCAAAGAGAAACATCGCCGGAACTCATTTCGACGCCATAGTCAGGAGAGCCTTCATCGACGAGTTCGACACCGAGCGGTTGAAGCGACATGAGGAAGAAGGTTTTACTTTTCTCATAATCGCTGACGCCGAATTTTACATGATCAAACATTATGGACTCCTCAAAAGTGATGGTGAAATGAGAAGTATAGAAAGAGAGTGGAGTCCAATACGATCAAGGGGTTGTGAATGTGACCGATATCAATACTCGCTACACAGCAGACCGTTTACTCCCTACGAATGTCCAACGCAGATAATCATAGAGCCAGTTAAAAAGCATCGTGTATGGCAGGAAAAACAGTACAAGGCCAATCTCAACAAAAAATGCCTCCGCGATCGTTAAATTCAGCATGAACATTGCCACAGGGATTAAGGAGATGATAAGGCCCGTTTCAAACCCAACTGCATGGATGGCGCGAACGAGAAACGTTCGTTGAAACTGATGTTTTTTCTGAAGGGAGTCAAAGAACTTATTGAAGAAAAAATTCCAGACCGTTGCGGTAAGTGCAGATATCACCGACAACGAACCCGACTGGAGTACCGAAACGTTCATCAGCCACGCAAGAGACAGAGCGATGATAACGTTGGCCGTCACTTCAAAAATGACAGCGTGGAAAATCCTTTCTTTGAAGCTTTTATTGAGTTCGATTTCCATAAGTCTACAGCAGCGGTGGTCAAAGCCAGGAGTATATCAAACGTCTTTTAACATTGGATAAACGTAGAGGTTGGGATTTCACAAGCTATCAATGAACCGGGGGAATCACGACCGTAGAAAGGCAGATTTTGACTGGCATTACATTGGTGCGCATAATGTATATTATGTTAAATAAGAATATTGCCGTGCCTCAGGAGGTATCCCTCCTCAGTCTTGAGGATTCACCGTTGGCCACGCAGTTTGTATGTAAAACCCACTGACGATTACGCCCATCTGTGAAAAAAACTCATAACACCATTCGATGGCGCATGCTGGTTCCCTTCATGTCAGTGCAATACCCTTTCACATACAGAATTGCTGGCAATAAAAGAAGGAACACAGAATGAAGTATGTGAATCTGGGTCGTAGCGGTTTGCAAGTCTCCCGTCTTTGTCTCGGTTGTATGAGCTATGGTGAACCTGAACGCTTGCCTCAACCCTGGTCCCTGGATGAAAAGGCGTCACGTCCGCTCATCCGTCAGGCGCTTGAAGCGGGCATTAATTTTTTTGATACCGCGAATATCTACTCGGGCGGAAGTTCTGAAGAGATCACTGGAAAAGCGCTGAGAGAAATGGCCAGACGCGATGAGATCGTTGTGGCGACAAAGACCTTCTTTCCGTGGCGCAACTCACCCAATACCGGGTTTCTTTCCCGCAAGGCCATTTTTCAGTCTATTGACGATAGCCTGATGCGCTTAGGCATGGATTACGTGGATCTCTTTCAGATTCACCGCTTTGACCACTCCACGCCTGTTGAAGAGACCATGGAGGCTCTGCATGACCTCGTTAAATCAGGAAAAGTACGTTACATCGGCGCATCATCTATGGAAGCCTGGCGCTTTGCAAAAATGCAGCATACGGCAGAGCGTAACGGCTGGACCCGATTTATTACGATGCAACCGCAATACAACCTGCTTTACCGGGAAGAAGAGCGCGAGATGCTGCCCCTGTGTGAAGACCAGGGCGTTGGTGTGATCCCCTGGAGTCCGATGGCACGCGGCAGGCTCACGCGCGACTGGAGTGTCACGTCCCGACGAACGCAAAACGATGCCTTTGCGTTAAAAATGTATGAGAACGCAGCCCTTCTGGATAAGCCCGTTATAGATGTTGTTGCCAGCATTGCTGAAAAGCACGATGTGCCAAGAGCCCATGTTGCAATTGCCTGGTTGCTATCAAAAACGGTCATTACAGCACCGATCATCGGCGCGACGAAACCAGAACATCTTTCCACGGCTATCAGCGCGCTGGACTTTTCACTTAGCGATGCCGAAATCATGGAACTCGAGGCACGCTATCTGCCGCACCCCGTCGACGGGATCATTCCCCCGCTTCCGGATGCGCCACCTTCACTCACGCCGCCTTCAGCAATACAGGACTGTTAATGCCCTACCCTGGCCCGGCGTTGGTTCGGGCCCGCTGTTGGTGACAATGAACAACTCGTGATGTCAGGGTCGGATCGCCAGACCGGGAGACTTTACCTACAGTCTCCCTGTGACAGTAAGTATAAAGGTGGCCATCACCGTTTAACTTTTATCAAACTGACTTTCGGTAAACGGATCTGCGCGACCACCCTGCAATGGGATCCTGGCAAGCGCTGCATCGATTTCGCGTAACTCGCTGTCCGTCAACCGGACTTGCGGTGCACCGCTATTTTCTATCAGGTGCGGATATTGCGTCGTACCCGGGATGGGGACAATCCATGGCCGTTGTGCCATCACCCATGCCAGCGCGAACTGAACCGGAGTGGTGTTTTTGCGGCGGGCCCACAATTGCGCAAATTCAAGCAGTACCATGTTTTTGGCCAGGGCATCGGGCTGGAAACGTGGCAGGTTATGCCGCCGATCTGTGCTGTCGAACCGCTGATCTGGATTGACTGCCCCGGCAAGGAAACTCCGGGCGGTCGGGCAGTAAGGTACAAAGCCGATACCCAGCTCTTCGAGCGTTGGAAATATCCGCGTCTCCGGTTCACGCCACCACATGGCATACTCACTCTGTACTGCAGTCACAGGGAGTACCGCATGTGCGCGGCGGATTGTCCTGGCACTCGCTTCCGACAACCCCCAGTGTTTCACTTTACCCTCCTGGATCAACGCCTTCACGGTTTCCGCCACATCCTCAATCGGCACATTCGGATCGGGGCGATGCTGATAAAGCAGATCGATATGGTCCGTTTTCAGACGCTTTAGCGAGCCCTCTACGGCACGGCGAATATGGTCAGGATGGCTGTTAAGGGAGGTTGGCTTCCCCTCCTCCACGCCGAAACCGAACTTAGTGGCAATCACCACACGATCGCGAACGGGGGCCAGTGCTTCCCCGACAAATTCTTCACTGAGATGGGGACCATACACCTCGGCAGTATCAAAGAACGTAATGCCTTGTTCGAAGGCGGCCCGGATGAGCGACACCATGGCTTTGCGATCGCGCGGACCACCGCCGTAATACCCCACCATAGGCAGACAGCCCAGTCCCATGCTGGAAACCTCCAGCGAGCCGAGTTTACGCGTGGTTAAGGTCTCCTTCTGGACGGGAACAGTATCCGAAGGGGCGTTCGACGAGTCCTGACCAGCCGGGTTCGCCATCACTGCACCGCTCCTGCCAAGGGTGGTAGCGGCCAACGCCAGACCGGCGCCGGCGATCAGAAAATTGCGACGATCCCGGGAAGCGGGTACGGAAGCAGAATGCTGGTCATGCATCATCTTGCTCATAAACTGGAACTCCCTATAGCGAAGAAAGGATTCATTAATTTGGTCATTACCAGGCATAAGCCTGGGGCGCTTCTCCCCCGGGGCCGGGCCAGATTTCGTCGAGACAGCTCATGGTGTCGTCTGATAGCGTGATTGTCGTTGCGTGAAGCGCCTGCTGGAGTTGTTCGACCGTACGAGGCCCGATAAGTGGAGCAGTAACCACAGGATTCTGCAGGAGCCAGGCAAGCGCCACATCGGAAGGGGTTTCGCCGAGGTCCTCACATAATCCTTCGTAGGCTTCCAGCTGCGGACGATACTGTTCGATTAGACGGGCAAACGCGGGCCTTGCACGGCGCCCGCTTGCCATCTTTTTCAGTACGCCGCCAAGCAACCCTCCGGCAAGTGGGCTCCAGGGAATCAGTCCCAGGCCAAAATGACGGCATGCGGGAATGACCTCCAGTTCAACGGTTCGGGCAGTCAGATTGTAGAGACTTTGCTCAGCAACCAGGCCCAGGGAATGACGGGCCGTGGCAACTGACTGCGCAGTCGCAATGTCCCAGCCTGCGAAATTGCTGCTACCGATATAAAGCACTTTTCCCTGCTGAACAAGGAGTTCCATGGCCTGCCAGACCTCTTCCCATGGTGTATAACGATCGATGTGATGCATCTGATAGACGTCAATATGGTCGGTCTTAAGCCGTCGCAAACTGTCCTCGCAGGCCTTGCGAATATGGTAAGCAGAAAGACGGCGATCGTTCGGACCCGGTCCCATAGGCTGATAGGCTTTCGTCGCCAGAACGATACGGTCACGGCGGCCACCCTGCTGGAGCCAGCGACCAATAATCTCTTCAGACAGCCCCGAACCTTGCTGGATATCGGGTGATTGCTCGGTGCCATACACGTCTGCGGTATCAATGAAATTGATACCCGCCTCAAGCGCTTCATCCAGAATGCGGGCGCTGGTTTTCTCGTCGGTGACGTCACCAAAATTCATGGTTCCGAGACAAAGGCGGCTGACTTTCAGGCCGGTGCGGCCAAGATGCGTATAGTTCATACACGGCTCCGTTAGGTGAATGTTCCGCCCTGACCGACGGGCAGAGCGCATAATTTTCAAGAATAACGAAGCACAATGTGTTCAGTGAGAGGCGATGGGTGGATGGACTTGTGAAAAAAATTCAGCAACGGATTAGCCCTGGTCGGTCTATGGTGTATATCATTTCCGTATCAACGCATTCGGCCTTAACGCACAAGGAAAACGATTCTGTATGCAAATAAGCAGAGCTGATGTCGCCGATCTCATTTATTTCATGGCTATTGCACGTCATCGCAGTTTCAGCCGTGCGGCGATTGAATTAGGTGTCAGTGCATCAGCGCTTAGTCATGCCCTGAAGGGACTGGAAACCCGGCTCGGGGTTCGCCTCCTTAATCGCACGACCAAGAGCGTTACCCCTACGGCTGCAGGTGAAGAACTGGTTCAGTCTGTCCTTCAGCCTTTCGACAAGATAGAAGGCGCGCTTGAATCGCTTAACCGGTATCGTAATACGCCTACCGGGCGTATCCGCATCAATGCAGCCGTTGAAGCGGCCAATCTTTTGCTTGCACCGGTTATGCCCGCGTTTATGGATCGCTATCCCGATATTGAAATCGATATTGTGGCCAGCAACCGTATGGTTGACGTCACTGATGCGGGCTTCGATGCCGGTATCCGCTATGGTGGCACCGTCCCGGAAGACATGGTTGCCCGGCGTTTATCTGCCGATATTCGCTGGGTTATCGCCGCATCCCCCGACTACCTTGAACGTTACGGAACGCCTGAACATCCGGATGATTTGTTACACCATCGCTGTATAAGCAATCGTCTCGGCGACGATCGGATTTATCGCTGGGAACTTGAGCGAGATGGCGAAACGTACCAAATCACTGTGCCTGGCTCAGTGACGGTCAACCAGGCTGAAACGGGTCTTGTGGCCGTATTAGGCGGGGCCGGCCTGATGTATTTTCCGGAGCCTCTTGTTGCACCCTATGTGAAGGATGGACGGCTCCGCCTGGTGCTTACGGAATGGTCCCCGCTGGAGGAAGGTTTTTATATCTATTATTCAAGCCGCCGGCAACTGCCAACCGGGCTTCGCCTTCTGATTGAGTTCATACAGGAGGCCAGGCCGCTGGGGTTGTGAAATAGCGCTTCCATACGGGACGATGCGTTATCGTCTTTATCGCCCCGTAGCGGATATCAGAAAATCAATCAGGGCCTTCACTCTTTTCGTTTTACCCGCGTTTTTGGGATAATAGAGATACACTGGCGGGTAGGTTTTCCAGTAGCTCTCCATCACGGGTATAAAGCGCTCCCTGTCCGGCTGTAACTGCCAGATGGGTTCAAACAAACGTCCAATTCCCAGGCCGTTACGGATCCCGTCTGCCATAACGTCAATATCGTTGCTGATTAACTGTCCGGGCATCTCAACCGTCAACTGCTCTCCGCGATCGTTCAGAATCAACGGAAGGATGCGGTTGTTAGTAATAAAACGGTAGCCAATGAGCTTGTGTTGACTGAGGTCAGCCGGCACCTCGGGCATTCCATGCTCGCTGATATAAGCTGAGGATGCATATAACCCTTCACGAAAGGGTTTCATTAACGGCCGCGCCACCACCCCACCTTCGAGGATATCGCCAAAACGGATCCCAAGATCAAAACGCTCTTCGATAACATTCACGGTACCGTCGTAAACCGAAATTTCAAGCTGTATACCCGGATATTGCTGACAGAATTTCGCCATTGCAGGCTTAAGAATTAACAGATAGGCAAAACGCGAGAGCGTGATTCGCACGATACCAGAGGGCTCCTGATTCTGGTCGCGAATGCTTTCAAGCGAATTTTCCAGCGACTCCACCGCCGCAGCGGTCTGTTCCAGCAACAGTTGCCCGGTTTCCGTCAGCTCAATACGGCGGGTCGTACGCACAAAAAGCGGATGGCCAATATGATCTTCCAGCAGCTTAAGCGCATTGCTGACGGAGGGAGGCGTAATTTCCAGTTTTCTTGCGGCTGCCGAAATATTGCCCTCACGTGCAATGCTCTGAAAGATCCGTATCTGGTTATACAGGGCGTTATTCATAATGTGTTCCTAAAGCAATCTCCGCCTGATTATTAAGTACAGTCTAAAGATGCTTAAGTCAATGCTCCTCTAATATTCGTGAAATTCACCTCTTATACTTTTATCTCTTTCTACAACGACCTGAGTTCAGGAGACTATGATGCGAATTTTATGTCTGGATATCCCCGCACCTGGAGCATCGCTGGAAAAATATGCTCCACACCTTAACGCTGAAGCGCTGCACGCCTGGGGATTGTATAAATCCGGCTTCATCCGCGACATCTACTTCCGTCAGGACAGACCTGGCGTCGCTATTTTTCTTGAATGTGACTCTGTCGATGAAGCGATGAACGTAATGGCCGAATTCCCGCTGGCAAAAGCAGGCTTATTAAGCTTTGAATGCATTCCGCTTGGCTCCTTTATTAACTGGGAAAATCTCTTTGCCGCTGAATTTAAAAATAAAGAGTGAGGCCCGATATGAAACCTGCAGATAAACCCGTGCTGTGTGTCGTTTCCAGCCATCCGATTAAAGGCGCATCCGGTGTACCAACCGGTTTTTTCCTGGCTGAGCTGACGCATCCGCTGAAAGTACTGGAAGATGCCGGACTAAAAACGACGATAGCCAGCATTCGCGGGGGACAGCCGCCGGTGGATGGATTTGACCTCAGTGACTCTGTCAACGCCTGGTTCTGGAACGAAACCGATTTTCAGCAGCGTCTGGCCACAACGCCTGCGTTATCTGAGCTGAACGGTTCCGATTACAGCGCCGTTTTCTTTGCGGGCGGGCATGGAACCATGTGGGATTTCCGCGACAGCCAGGATGCCCAGCGTATTATCCGCGAAGTGTATGAAAGTGATGGGATTGTCTCAGCCGTCTGCCACGGACCTGCGGCATTGGTTGACGCAAAGCTCAGCAGCGGCGAATACCTGGTGAAAGGCAAAAACGTGGCGGCCTTTACCAACAAGGAAGAGGAAGAAGTTCACACCACAGATGTGGTTCCCTACCTGCTTGAGACTGCACTCCGCGAGCATGGCGCGCTTCATCATGAAGCCCCGAACTGGTCTGAAAATGTGGTTACTGACGGTCGCCTTATCACGGGGCAGAATCCCGCTTCAGCGCACGGTGTCGGTGTGGCGCTGTTAAATGCCCTCCGCCAGCCAACTTAATTCATTCATCTGTCTTTCATCGTTACTCACCCTCTTTGGCCGGTTTACGTCAGCAACGTTCCGGCTTTTTTCAGGAGCTGAATATGAAAACTCTTCCTCCAGTCGCGCTCGGCACATGGTCCTGGGGCACAGGCTTTGCCGGTGGCGACACCGTCTTCGGCAATCATCTTTCTGATACTCAGATGGCAGACGTGTTCACCACGGCCATGAGTAAGGGTCTGAATCTCTGGGATACCGCAGCAGTATATGGCATGGGGAGTTCCGAGGCAGCGCTGGGAGCATTAGTCCGTCAGTTCCCCCGCGAGGATATGATTTTATCCACCAAATTCACGCCGCAGATTGCGAACGAACAGTCAGCACAGCCTGTCAGCGATATGCTTGAGGCCAGCCTCGGACGCCTGGGTGTGGACGCGATTGATATCTACTGGATCCACAATCCCCTCGACGTTGAGAAATGGACGCCAGGACTGATCCCACTTTTACAAAGCGGTAAGGTCAAACGCGTCGGGGTTTCCAACCACAATCTCGCACAAATCAGACGCGCCAACGAAATCCTTAACGCTTCCGGTTATTCCCTCAGTGCAGTACAGAATCACTACAGCCTGCTTTATCGCGCCTCTGAAGAGGCCGGGATCCTTGATTATTGCCGACAAAATAACATCACGTTCTTTGCTTACATGGTCCTGGAGCAAGGCGCGCTCAGTGGTCGTTATGATTCAAATCATCCCATGCCTGCCGGGAGTGGCCGGACCGAAAGTTATAACGCAGTACTGCCGCAGATAGAAAGATTAACCGCCGCCATGAAAAAAATGGGAGCCGAAAGGAATGCCAGCGTGGCACAGATAGCCATCGCATGGGCTATTGCAAAAGCTACCCTTCCCCTCGTTGGTGCGACTAAAGTCCATCACGTTCTGGACGCCGCCTGCGCTTCAGACATCCAGTTACGCGATGAGGAAATCATCCTGCTGGAACAACTCGCCACAGAGACCAGAGTGGATACACGAGGCGCCTGGGAAAAACCGATTGTGTAAACCCCATCCGGGACAGACTGTCATGAATGACATTCACGTATGGACAGTTCCGGGCGATCCTAATCTGCATCACTTTTACTGCTTTGTATGAAGGGTGAGAATATGAAAATCATTTGCCTCGAAGAACATTATCTCGACAGCGAGTTAGGGCGAGCGTGTATGCCTGTTGCGCTTGAGCAGGCACCTTTCCTTGGCGACTGGGGGAAAACCGTCGCTGATGGTCATAATCCTGACCGAAGCCGGCCGCAGATAGAAAAGAATGCTCTGATAAACGCGAAAGGCGCTGATTTGGAAAGCCGCCGCCTCAGGGATATGGATGAAGCTGGAATTACCCTGCAGATCCTCTCTGTGGGCGGATTTCCCCAGCTGGCACCTGGGGATGAAGCGGTAACATTAAATACGGCGGCAAACGACCGCCTTGCCGGGGCGGTAAGAAATCACCCGGATCGCTTCGCGGCATTTGCCACACTTCCCTGGGCACAGCCGGAAGAGGCTGAAAAAGAGCTTGCCCGCGCAGTTGAAAAACTGGGGTTTAAGGGGGCACTTCTGAATGGCCGACCCTCTTCATGCTTTCTCGATCATCCTGACTATGACTCCCTGCTTTCCCGCTTTAATAAACTGAATGTGCCACTCTATCTTCATCCCGGATTACCGGTTAAAAGCGTGCAACAGGCCTACTTCACGGGCTTCAGCGCAGAGGTCAACGCCCGGCTCTCTATGTTTGGCTGGGGCTGGCATCACGAAGCCGGGATCCATTTGTTACGGCTGATGTTATCGGGCGCATTTGATAAATATCCCCACCTGCAGGTAATCAGTGGCCACTGGGGGGAGATGCTGCCCTTCTGGCTGCAGCGTCTTGATGACAGCCTTCCGCTGGCTGCAACGGGTCTGTCACGCACGCTAACGAGAACCTTCCAGGAACACGTTTACGTTACCCCGTCAGGTATGCTGACACTGCCGCACTTCCAGTTTATCTACGCGTTAATGGGGGCAGACAGGATCCTGTTCTCCGTTGATTACCCCTATCAGACCCTGGACGGTGTAAAAACATTTATCGACAGTCTGCCCGTCAACAAGGCTGAAAAAGAGGCCATCGCGTTTCGCAATGCAGAACGTTTACTGGGCATCATGGCGTAGTTCACGGGTTCATTATGACCGGGCACAATGAGAACAGTCGACCATTATTAGTTTTTGTCTAAAAGTGAATGAGCCTTTACTGCTCTAAAAAAAATAATGGTGTCACTCTATACTGGGTTAAAAATTCACCAGCCTCTTTAACGTATTGAAATGAAAAATATCCTTGTTATTTCAGGTCATCCTGAGCTGAACCATTCCGTCGCCAACGCCACTATCCTTGATGAAGTGGCGACCGCCCTTCCCGATGCTGAAATTCGTCGTCTGGACTGGCTCTATCCGGACGGCAAATTCAATATCGCTGCGGAGCAGGAAAGCCTGCTCAGGGCCGATGTGATTGTCTGGCAGTTTCCTTTTTCCTGGTATGGGCTGCCCGGGTTAATGAAACAATGGCTGGACGAGGTCTTTGTCCACGGCTTCGCGCATGGCTCAACGGCGAAACTGGGCGGTAAAAAGCTGCTCCTCTCCTTCACTACAGGGGCGCCACAGGCGCTCTATACCGCTGACGGTTTCTTTGGCCATGCCATTGAAGAGTATCTTATTCCGTTCGAGACCACGGCAAGACTGTGCAATCTTGAGCTGCTGGCGCCGGTTTATACCTGCGGTATCAGCTATGCCGACCGGGATGTCGACAAAATCGCGCAGCAAAAAACGCTTGCCCGGGAACACGCTTCAAGGCTTGTCGATCTGCTCAATTCCGTCGTGAATAATCCAGAGGGAGAATAACGATGCAGTATACCCGGCTCGGTAAAAGTGACTTACTGGTCTCCCGCATCTGTATGGGATGTATGGGGTTTGGCGACCCGTTAACGGGCCAGCATCGCTGGACGCTGGACGAAACAGCAAGCCGGGACATCATCCGCTACGGTCTCGAAAAGGGTATCAATTTTTACGATACCGCCATCGCCTATCAGAACGGCTCCAGCGAGCGATACGTTGGCCGGGCGCTGCGGGAGATGGCAAAACGCGAGGACGTGGTGCTGGCCACCAAGTTTCTGCCACGAACCGCCGCGCAAATTGCCGCGGGGATCGGCGGAAAAGAGGCAATAGCCCGATCGCTCGACCAGAGCCTGCAGAATCTTGGGATGGACTACATCGACCTCTACATCTACCACATCTGGGATTACAACACGCCAGTTATTGAGGTGCTTGAAGCGCTGCATGCCGCCGTTACTGCGGGCAAAGTGCGCGCTATTGGTATTTCCAATTGCTATGCCTGGCAGCTGGCGAAAGCGAACGCGCTTGCCGAACGCGAAGGGCTGACGCCCTTTGTTTCCGTGCAAAGCCACTACAACCTGATTATGCGTGAAGATGAACGAGAGCTCTTCGGTCTGTGCGCTGAAGATGATATCGCCATGACCCCCTATAGCGCGCTGGCCAGCGGTCGTCTCGCCCGGAAAGAAGGCCACACGCGGCGAGCCACGGAGGATGATTATGCGCGCGGGAAATATGACAGCACGGCTGAACAGGATCGGATCATTATCGAGCGCGTCACCGAACTTGCTGAACGACATCAGGTGTCCATGACGGAAATCTCACTCGCCTGGCTGCTGACAAAGGTCACGTCACCTGTCGTAGGGGCCACAAAAAAAGATCACGTTGATGGCGCGGTAAACGCCGTAAATCTTCAACTGAGCCCAGAAGACATCCAGTTTCTTGAAGAAACCTACCAGCCGCACGTTCTGACGGGGATTATGGCGCAAAACACGCCGCAAACGAAAGACGTTAAGCAGGTCTGGACGCGGTAGCAAACAGTCATTTCAGTAAAAGGATCAACGTGAAAAAGCCCCTTATGCTTTTAATTTGCATGCTAATAAGCAGCTCTGTCTTTGCAACAAAACCGGACGCGCCGGATAAGGTAGTGATGAATATCTTTGAGCTCGGCGTCAGACCCGATCGGGACAAAGTTTTTGCAGACGTAGCCAGACAGACGATTTCCGCTTCGGTTGATCATGAAGCAGGTACGCTGGCGATGTACGCCCTGCACCGCAGCGACAATCCACGTAAGGCATTCATGGTCGAACTCTATGAAAACGAGAGTGCTTACCGCAAACATCTGAATGCCGAACCATACAAGGCATTCGCTGCCCGGGCACCTGACATTATCGATCGGAAAAATAAAATCACTCTGGAGCCCCAATTTCTGGGGGACAAACACATCATACCGAATGAGCGAACCATTAATAATCTGGTGATCGTCGAGGTAAAGCCTGAATTTCAGACCGAATTTAAAAACATCGTCCTTCCTGAAATGGCCGAGTCGCTCAAAGTAGAGAAAGGCGTGTTAGCCATGTATGCCGCTACAGACTCACAGAGTCCGAACCGCTGGTATTTCTATGAGATTTACGCCAGTGAGGAGGATTATCAACTGCACCGACAAACGCCGCACTTCCTGGACTATCTCAGGCAAACGGCGCATATGAGCGCCAGGAAGGACGCTATCCCGGTAAAACCGGTATTTCTTCGTAACAAAGGCGGAATCAAACAGGATCCGCACCGTTGACCAGTGAGGATTAACATGAAAAGCGTAATTGCAGCGGCGGCCATGTCGCTTGTTATTTCTGATTTTGCTAATGCTGAGGAAACAAGAGGTAAAGCTATGATGAAAATTGAACCTTCAGCGATTCCTGAAGCTGATATTCGTTCTGTCTCACCGGCTCTTGCGCGCTTTGGTCGAGAAGCGATTACTGAAGATCTGTGGACACGCGATGCCCTCTCGCCCAGAGATCGTAGTATGGTGACCGTCGCCATGCTGATTGCCCGTAACCAGCCTGCCGAGCTTAAGCACTACATTGACGTCGCTCTCGATAGCGGCGTTACGCCAGCGGAATTATCAGAAATCATTACCCATCTGGCGTTCTACTCAGGTTGGCCAAATGCAATGTCAGCCATCAGCGTGACCAAAGCAGTATTTGAAACTCGTGGCGTCACGGCAGATGCACTTCCTGAAGCTTCTCCGGACCTGCTTCCTCTCAATCAGGAAGCAGAAAAGCAGCGTTCAGAGACAGTGGAAAAAAATGTAGGCCCAATATCTCCAGGCCTGGTTAAATTTACTGCTGACCCCCTGTTCCTGGATCTCTGGCAAAGACCCGCGCTGAAACCCCGCGACAGAAGCCTGATTACGGTCAGCGCGTTAATCGCATCTGGACAGAGTGCGCAGATTGGCTATCACCTCAACAGAGCGATGGATAATGGACTTTCTGCTGAGGAAGCTGGGGAGATCGTTACCCAAGCCGCGTTTTACGCTGGCTGGCCAAACGCATTTACCGCTGCTCCTGTTGTCGGAGAGGTATTAAGCAATCGCTCATCGAGTAAAAGGTAATATTACTGAACACTAAAACCTGACGCACATCACAAAATTAGAACGAACGTTCGCGTGGAATCGGATGCGGTATCGACGCGCTTCATTCTCTCCGTGCCGAAAAAAGTGGCCTGAGCCGTCAGCGTACAGCGCGGCACACCTCCAGCACCTTTTCCCTGAGCCAGCGATGCGCCGGGTCCTTTTCCATGCGCGGATGCCACATCTGTGACACCGTAATGCTCCGGGTTTTAAACGGCAGTTCAAAGACGTGCACGCGCTCGGTCATCGGCTGATTGAGCAGATAGAGCGCCGGCACCATGGCAACGAGATCGGAGACCATCGCCACCGATAACGCCGTCGGGAACCCTGGCACCACGCTGGCAATTTTGCGCTTCATCCCGCGCTCCGCCAGCGCCTCATCGACAAATCCGTGTAACGAGCCGTCGGGCGAGGCCACCACGTGCCCCCAGGCGACATAATCCTCCAGGCTGACTGACGACAGCGAGGCCAGCGGATGCCCCTGGCGCACCGCGCCAACAAACCGGTCCTGAAAGAGCCGTTGCAGACGAATTTCAGGACCCATATTGCTCTGCACGCCGATCTCCAGGTCAACCAGCCCCTCTCGCAGATAGCGCGACGTTTTCTCAGGTTTCGGCGAAAAGCGAATGCAGACGTCGGGCGCCACCGCCGCCACTGCGGCAATGAGCAGTGGCCCAAACGCCACCACAAAGCCGTCGTTGGCTCGGATGGTGAACAGGCGCTCCATACGCTCAACATTCAGCGTTTCCGTGGAGGGTTGCAGTACTGCCCTTGCCTCATGCACGGCGCTTCTGGCCCGATCCCGGGTGGCTTCGGCCCAGGGCGTCAGCACCATCTGCCGACCGGCCCGCACCAGGATAGGATCGCCTGTCACCTCCCGCAGCCTGCTCAGGGTACGGCTCATGGCGGAGGTGCTCAGGTTTAAGCGCCGCGCCGCGCCAGCCACGCTGGCTTCGGCCAGCAGAACGTCGAGCGCAACCAGAAGGTTAAAGTCAGGATCGGACACGATGGCTCCTCAGATAAGGCGTTATATGCAACGATAAAGTGCAAGCGCTGCGTCTTCCGCCCTGTATACCCCATGATTATAGTTTCGTCATCACTATTCTTATGCGGAGTAACGACGATGACGCTCTTTTCAAACCAGCCCGGCGATGAAGGCTTACCCGGTCATGAACGCGCCCGGGTGATGGCCGCCGTCATGACCACCACGCTGATGGGCGTCTTTGACGGCACCATGATCAACATCGCGCTGCCCTCCATGGCAAGGGCGATGCAGGTCCCCGCGAACGTTGCGGTGTGGTTTGCCAACGGTTATCTACTATCGGCGGCAATGACGCTGGCCATCTTCGCGGCGCTGGCGGCGCGCGTGGGCTTTCGACCGGTTTTTCTTGCCGGGCTTGCCACCTTTACGTTCACCTCGCTCGGCTGCGCGCTGGCGAAAACGCCCGACATGCTGATCGGGATGCGTATTCTGCAGGGAATCGGCGGCGCGGCTACCCTGAGTATCGCCCCGGCGATCCTGCGTTCCGTTTTTCCGGGTCGACTGCTAGGCCGCATTCTGGGGCTGCACGCCCTGCTTATCGCCGCCAGCACGGCAATTGCCCCTGTGCTGGGCGGGACGATACTGGACGCGCTGAGCTGGCAGTGGCTGTTCGCCATTAACCTTGTTCCGGGCAGTATTGCCCTGTTGCTGGCATGGCGGGCGTTGCCGCGCCAGTCGGACGTTGACCGCTCCCCCTTTGATGCGCCGGGCGCCGCGCTCTCCGCCGTGCTGTTAGGTTCTGCAATCATGCTGGCCGACAGCCTTCAGCACATAACGCAAGGCATTAACCCGGCAGCCGCAGGCTGGGGGCTTCTCACGCTGGTCAGCGCTATCGCCTTCGTCTGGCGTATTCGGCGCGCGCGCAGTCCCATACTGCCGCCCGTTATGTTCAGAAACGGACGCTTCACCCTCGCCGCCCTGACCTCGCTGGCCTCGTTTGTCAGCCAGGGCATCACCTTTGTCGCGCTGCCGTTCCTGTTTCAGAGCGTGTATGGCTACAGCCCGGTGGTTTCGGCGCTGCTGTTCACCCCGTGGCCAATGGGCATCGTGCTGATCGCACCGCATGCGGGGCGCTGGGCAGATACCCTTTCCGCGCCGCTGATCTCGACTATCGGCCTGATGATTTTTGTCGGTGGGCTGGTCCTGCTGGCGACGTTGCCGGAAAACCCGT
Organism: Enterobacter cloacae complex sp. P17RS; assembly: GCF_014895885.1. NCBI lineage: Bacteria > Pseudomonadati > Pseudomonadota > Gammaproteobacteria > Enterobacterales > Enterobacteriaceae > Enterobacter > Enterobacter cloacae complex sp. P17RS. Next base: position 448,678 of record NZ_JADBQK010000003.1, on the reverse strand, counting down.
CCGCATGGAATATCTGCCTGCGCAGTCTGGTTTGCGGGATTGGGTTTGGCTGCTTCCAGAGCCCCAATAACCGGGAGATGCTCGCTAACGTGACGCGGGAATATGCCAGCTATGCCTCAGGGGTGTTGTCTATCGTCAGGACGTTCGGGCAATGTCTGGGGGCCGCCGCGGTGGGGGTGCTGCTTGCGACGACCGGATCAGACCACGATCGGGCCGTGCATCTGGCACTGTGGATCGCCGTCATCGCCTCAACAGGATCGGTTTTGTTTAGCCTGAGCAGGCTGCGCCCTGGGGTGCGGGCATCAGCGTAACGCTGTGCAGCGCCTCTCGGCGCTGCTTGTTTATAACAACTACGCTGTAGGACGTTCGTTCCACGCATCAGTGTACTGTATATTTCCGTCCAGAATTTTCCATGTGATTTTTGCATATCGTAAAGATACATTTTCCATGTGACCAGTACCGGGACAATCTCTTGTATCATGCATTATTGGAGTTATTGAAATGACTTTCACGCCTTCCATCAGGATGTTGAAGTATTCCACTTCCTGACCAGCATCATTGATGTGATAGAACTTTAATTCGGCACTTTGAAGCGTCTGACCTGTAGCCACTGCTTTGTATAGATAGGGTGAAGATGAGTCAATTGCCTTTGTTAAACTGAAGGCTGAATGTTGCCTTGTACCTGTAAGTTTACCTGTTGCCTCATCTGTTGGAATGCTCAGGTTATGGATCAGATCTCTAAGCTCTATGCTTCCTTCACGGTTTGCAACATCAGAACCACCACGGATCATTGCTCCGCCATCGTCTTTCAAAAAGAGGTGTACTGGTACAGCCATTTTTAAAACTCCTTATGTTAATTAATTTCTTATTCCATTGGCTATGAGATTAATTACAGGCATGATCGCTACACCATCGGCATAGAACAGATCAGAATTAGTGAATGAATAAACCTTGCCCGTGATTTTTACATTTACCGTGTTCCCATAAGCTGAAGCTGTGACATTGCTTGTATCGGCTTCCAGGAAGGGTGATCGTTCTTCAAGGGCTTTCATAATGTTCCCGCTGTTGTCTTTATCTAAATAGAAGCGGTAAACATCCGACACCGTAGCGTCTCCATCATCATACTTAGTTATGTACAGTGTGACGGTATCAGAGAGTTTCTGTTTGCTGACAAAGCTATCGTGAGGAGATGCATTAAAATAGTATTGATATGTCAGAAACCCACAAACAACGAGCAACAGAATCGTTGTGAGTAAGCAATGGAGCCGTTTAATAACCGTATTTCTTTGCATATTCTATACCTTGCCTTATCCAAAACTGATCGTGTGGATCATCCCCATAAGGCGGTTTTTGATACCAGTGCCCCCATTTCTTTTTGGAGGTTTTAGCTTTTTCCTGCGCCCATCCAGCACCCATCAATAGCGTTTCTGATGGTATCCCGGCAGCATAGCCAGCCGAACCATAATTGAAGTTCCCAAAATTTGCTAACTCCGGGTGTCCTTGCTTGTAATCCCACGGTCCCTTATTTCTTACTTTTTGATAAAACCAAAGATAGGTTGTAGGGATAGCCATGTTTCTGCTCATACCATGCGCTCTTGCAATCCTCATGTTTGCCAACACAAGAGCGATTCCTTCTTTGGGTAACAAAGGTATAACAGCCATATTAACCACCTATTTCATGTGGGTATATGGCCGCATATCGTACACCTTTGCGATGGTAAAAAAGATATCTGTTTACAGAGAAATGACGGAAAAATATCCGACTAAGGTATTGACCGCATTAAAAATCAAAAAAATTAAGGCGGCGCTACGCTTGCGCGGGCCTACAGGAATTGTGCATTTCACAATGTAGGGCAAATAAGCGCAGCGCCACCCGGCAGGAAAGACGGCGTATTTGTTTATTCCAGCGCCAGTAGCGCAAAGCTCGCCAGCCAGTGCCCGCCGCTGTAGTGGCTGCCCACTACGTGCCCGACGCTTGCCGCCAGGTGTTTTGCCACGGCATCACGCAAGGCCTGCTGGGCCGGGTGGTTTACCGGAAGCGCCCTGGCAATATGCTTCATACACCAGGCGCGGCTGAGGTTTAACCCATCCAGATGGGCAATTTTCGGGTCGGTACGGTCGCTCACTTGCGCCGGGTTCATCAGCGCCGCAATGGAGCCGATATCCGGCAGAAACGCGTCAAACCAGGCCGGGAAATTCTCTGCGACCTTGCTCATCAGCAGCGCTTCCGTCAGCGCACCAGAGATGTACTCATCGCCACCCGGCTCGTAATGGGCCGGGTAGCGCGTGTCGGCGAGATAAAACCGCTCCGCCGCCGTCACAATCGCCTGCTCAAGCGCGCTATCTTCCACGGCTCGGGCGTAGTCCAGCCCCAGCGCGAGGGCAAACGCCGTGTTGTAGTGCGTTCCGACGCGGATCGGATAGGTTAGCTTGCTGAGGTAACCCACCAGTCGGTTGCGAATATCCTGGGTGAGCGGCTCCAGCGTCTGGTACCAGCCTGCGGCCTGCGGCAGCGACGATTGTTTCAGTTCCTGGGCCAGCGCCAGCAGCCATCCGTAGCCATACGGCCGCTCAAACGAGGCGCGGAACGGCGCGGTGAAATAGTCTAGCTCCTTCGCCACGTTCTCGTCGGTCAGGTGCTCGTCGAAAAGCGCGACGATGTCATTCCGACACGGTAGATCAGGATAGAGGCGCACGCAGCGCAGCAGCAGCCAGTAGCCGTGCACCGCCGAGTGCCAGTCGAAACAGCCGTAGAAAATCGGGTGCAGCTCGCGAGGCGGCAGAACGTCACCGTCATCATTCAGCAGATGCATGATGTGGTTCGGGTATTCCTGGCGCAAATAGGTCAAAGGCATGCGGGCAAACGCGTCAGCCTGATGTTGCGTCAATTCCATAACAGCTCCTTAGCGAAACACGAGGAAATACATGAGGAACACGTTCACCACCAGCAGGGTTAACGCGGTCGGGATCTGGATCTTGATCACCTGATATTTGTCTTTCAGCTCCAGCAGCGCAGCGGGAACGATATTGAAGTTCGCGGCCATCGGCGTCATCAGCGTGCCGCAGTAGCCCGCGTACATGCCGATCGCCAGCAGCGGCGCCGGGTTGCCGTGATGCACGTTAATCAGGAACGGCAAGGCGATCCCCGCGCTCAGCACCGGGAAGGCCGCAAAGGCGTTACCCATGATCATGGTAAACAGCGCCATCCCCACGCAGTAAATGACCACCAGCATGAAGCGGCTGTCCGGGTTCACGAACAGGCTCACCACCTTCTGCACCGAATCACCGGTATTGGCCGCCACGAACACGCCGCCGAGCATGGCCAGCATCTGCGGCAGGATCACCGCCCAGCCGATGGTATCGACAAGACGACGGGACTGGCGAATGGCGTGCAGCGGCGTGCCTTTGGTCAGCCACCAACCGGTGAGGATCGCCGCAACGCAGGCCACGCACAGCGCCGCCAGAGTGAGCTGTTTCTGGTCGAGAAGGTAAACACCGCCAATCGACACCCCCTTCAGAAACAGCGTCCCGATTACCGTCACCACCGGGATCATCAGCGCGGGCAGGAATAGCCAGTTTTTAAGGCGGTTTGACGAGGCAATGCGCTCCTCGTCGGAGGCCATTTTATAGTGGCCTTTCCCGACCAGGCCAAAACCCGCCAGCAGCGCGATAGCGATAACGCAACCGCCAACGATCCGGTACGCCAGCGATTTGCCCAGCTCCTGAACCATCAGGTCACCGAACAGGAAGATCCCGCCGAATAAAAACCAGAACAGCGCGGTGGTAAAACGCTTCGGATTAGCGCGGTCGCGCAGGGTCATGACAACCAGCAGCATCACAACAAAGCCGATCAGGTAATACACGCGGTTAATGGTGATAAGCGTCATCATTGCGCGGCCCCCTGCGTACCCTGCTCTGCACGCCAGGCCATGACGTCGCGGCGGATGCTGGCATCCAGGCGCAGCAGGCGCGTCATATGAATAATCAATGCCGCAATGGCGGTGGGAATGGCCCACAGGCCGATATGCAGCGGCTCGATCCCCTCGATCCCGTTTTCCTTAAGAAACGCGTCAATCAGCAGCACCGCACCGAAGGCGATAAAGATATCTTCCCCAAAGAAGACCGCGATGTTATCGCACGCCGCGGCATGGGCCTTGATTTTGTCGCGAATGTGCTGCGGCAGTTCGCCGTATTCGTTCAGCGCTGCCCCTTCGGCCATCGGGGCCAGCAGCGGGCGTACCGTCTGGGCATGGCCGCCCAGCGACATCAGCCCCAGCGCGGCGGTTCCTTCACGCGCCACGAAGTAGAGCATCAGAATACGCGCCGAGGTGGCGCTGGCGATCTTCGCCACCCAGGCCTGGGCGCGCTCTTTAAGCCCGTAATATTCCAGCAGACCAATTACCGGCAGGATCAGGATGAAGGTCGCCAGCGATCGGCTATTGACGAACTTCTCGCCAAAGGTCTCCAGCAGCATCCCGAAATCCATCCCGACCAGCAGGCCCGTCGCCAGACCCGCCACCACGACGACCAGCAGCGGGTTGAAGCGCAGTGCAAAACCAATGACCACGATCGGTATCCCGATCAGCGGCAACAGCGTAGTACCGTCCATAACGTTTACCCTATCGAAAGTGAGCGTTGCGCGCCGACGGCTATTTTTTTAATTTGCGGCGAGCGATGTTGTGTTTTTCGTCAGGCTTCACAAAACCTGCGCTAAAAAGCTATATCTGAACCTCAAAAACATGTAAACAAATTATCAATAAAATGTTCTTATTTTATCGACGAGTTTACATTTCTGGCTAAGGAACGTTATGACCTCGAAAAAGAGTGCTTCACCCGATTGCAACGATATCAACGATGGCCGGATCGTCTCCTCCCGCCATCTGGTGTCGGAGCGCTGCGCGGAACTGTCAGAGCTGGAGTACGCGCTGATCATGACTGGCAACGCGTTTAACAAGTGGATGGTGCGCTGCATGGCCGCAGCCGGAGAGCCGGATATGGGCGCTTTTGACGTTTCGCTGCTGCATCACGTGAACCACCGCGACCGCAAGAAAAAGCTGGCCGATATCTGCTTTGTTCTCAACGTGGAAGATACGCATGTAGTGACCTATGCCCTGAAAAAGCTGGTCAAAGCGGGCTACGTGACGAGCGAGAAAGCGGGTAAAGAGCTCTTTTTCTCCACCACGGAGGAAGGGAAAGCGTTGTGCATGAAGTACCGGGACGTGCGCGAAGCGTGTCTGATCGCCATTCATGCGGAGAGCGGCATTTCCGGTAAATCCATCGGCGAAACCGCGCAGCTGCTACGCGCGATCTCCTCCCTGTATGACACCGCCGCCCGCGCGGCGGCATCACTCTGAATTACGGACGTCTGAACAGGGTAATGCTGCGTCCGGCCAACTCGTACTCTACGGTTTCGGTGAACGCTGTCCCGGCGGCAGCGTCATCCGCCGTAGAAAGTTCCAGCACCCATCCCCCTTCGCCAAACTGCGGGATCTGGAACGGCACGGTGCCTTCAAACGGATTGAACAGCATCAGCACGTCGTGCCAGATGCCGTCCTCCTGCTGAAGATCCGGCCTGCTGATGGAGACCCCGAGCGTTGAGCCTTCATCCCACTGCTCGGCCTGCTGCGGACCGCCTCCGGCATTGAACCAGCGGATCTCGAGCCCGTCGCGCCAGCTCTCACGACGCAGCAGCGGCTGCTGCGCGCGCAGGGCAATGAGCCGGCGGGTGAACTCGCGCAGCGCCGCGTCGTTTTCGGACAGCCCCTTCCAGTCGATCCATGAGATCTCGCTGTCCTGGCAGTAGCCGTTGTTGTTGCCCTTCTGCGTACGGCCAAACTCGTCCCCCGCCAGCAGCATCGGCGTACCGTGGGAGAAAAGCAGCGTGGTCAGGAAATTACGCTTCTGCCGTTCGCGGGTGGCGATAATGTCCGGGTTCTCCGTCGGCCCTTCTTCGCCATAGTTGTACGACCGGTTATCGTTATGCCCGTCGTTATTGTCCTCACCGTTGTCGGCATTGTGCTTCTCGTTGTAAGACACCAGGTCATTCAGCGTAAAGCCGTCGTGGGCGGTGATAAAGTTGACGCTGGCCCACGGGCGACGCCCGCGCAGGTCGTACAGATCCCCGGAGCCCAGCAGACGCGCGGCAAAGTCCGTCGAGACGTTGTCCCCCTTCCAGTACTCGCGCACGGTATCGCGGTATTTGTCGTTCCACTCTCCCCAGCCTGGCGGGAAGCCACCGACCTGATAGCCGCCGGGGCCAATATCCCAGGGCTCGCCAATCAGCTTGAGCTTAGAGAGCACCGGATCCTGGGTAACGGCGTCGAAAAAGCCCCCGCGCGGATCGAACCCCTCAGGCTCGCGGCCCAGAATCGTCCCCAGGTCGAAACGAAAACCGTCAATGTGCATGGATTCGGCCCAGTAGCGCAAGGAATCCATCACCATCTGCAGGACGCGCGGGTGCGAGGTATTCACCGTGTTCCCCGTCCCGGTGTCGTTAATGTAGTACCGGTGCTGGTCCGGCAGCGTGCGGTAGTAGCTGTAGTTATCAATGCCCTTGAATGAAAGCGTTGGCCCCAGCTCGTTACCTTCCGCCGTGTGGTTGTAGACCACGTCCAGAATCACCTCGATGCCCGCGTCATGATAGGCGCGTACCATGTCGCGAAAGCCCTGGATCCCCGCCGGGCCATAGTAGCGCGACGCCGGAGCAAAAAAGCCGAGCGTGTTATAGCCCCAGAAGTTCTTCAGGCCACGGTCGAGCAGATGCTGGTCGTCCGGGAACCAGTGAACGGGCAGCAGCTCCACCGAGGTAATGCCCAGACTCTTGATGTAGTCGACCGAGGCTTTGTATCCCATCCCCTCGAACGTCCCGCGCAGCTCGGGCGGAATGGCCGGGTTCATCTGGGTAAAGCCCTTCACGTGGCTCTCATAGACGACGGTATGTGACCAGGGCACGTTTGGCCGGTTGTTGTCCTGCCAGTCGAAAGCGTTCGGGTCGATAACCTTGCATTTCGGCGTGAACGGCGCGCTGTCCCGCGTATCGAAGCTAAGATCCAGTTCGTCGTGCCCCAGCTCATAACCGAAATGGGCGTCGTTCCAGTCGATATCGCCCACCAGTTCACGGGCATACGGGTCAATAAGCAGCTTATGCGGGTTAAAGCGGTGACCGTTTTCCGGATCGTAGGGGCCGTAGACGCGATAGCCGTACAGCGCACCGGGTTTCAGGTCAGGCACATAGCCGTGCCAGACCTCATGGGTATACTCCGGCAGTTCCAGCTGGGCGATTTCTGTTTTCCCGGACGGGTCAAACAGACAGAGCTCCACCCGCTCCGCGTGCGCGGAGAACAGCGCGAAGTTAACGCCCTTCCCGTCATAATTCGCACCCAACTGCTGGCCATGACCGGCCCGAATTTCAAACGTAGTTTCCTTTGCCATTTTCGTTCTCCACGATTATTCGCAGGTAAGCAGAACCAGTACACATCCCTTTTCTGACGTTAAATCCAGCGTCTCTTGCAGAATGCGGCTTTCACCGCTGAACAGATCCCGATAGCGCTTCCCGGCCAGTTCGTCGGGTATCGCTACCGTGGTATTGACCCACAGCTGATGATTATCGGTGATGCCAAAAACCAGACGCGGCACGGCAACGATCAGCGCCTCCTCGTCTTTAACGCGCGCATAGACAATCAGGTTCTCCTCGCGCTCGCCGGAAACCTTGAGCGGCAGCCAGTCGCCGTAGCGGAAAAGCGCGTCGTAATGCGGTCGAAGCCGCAGCAGCGTGGCGGTGACAAACTGCTTTACCCTGCCTTCCCGCCAGCAGGCCGGGTGTTCAAACACTGAAGCATCCGCCGCACTGAGGTTTCGCATCAGCGCGTTGAAGTCCGGCTCCCGCCGGTTATCCGGGTCGACGAGGCTAAAGTTGAGCGCCTCGCTGCCCTGATAGATATCCGGCACGCCGGGCGCCGTCAGCTTGATGACCGTCTGGCTGAGGCTGTTCATCAGCCCGGCGCGGATAAAGGGCTGCATCGCCTCGCTGAAATCGTGCAGGAACGGGGCGTTATCCGGGGAAAGCAGATGCCGCGCATAGCTCAGCACCACGCTCTCATAGCTCTCGTTGCTGTCGATCCAGTCGGTGCGCTGCTTCGCCTCGCGAAGCGCTTTCTCAAGGAAGCCGAGGAAACGCGTCTCCAGCGATGCAAGCCCTTCGGCATCGTCAGGCGACAGCGTGGCGGGCCAGACGCCCGCCAGCGCCTGATAGATCATCCAGGTATCGGCGGCGTTCGGCGCGGTGCCGTCGTTGAGAAAACGCACCTGGGTCTGGTTCATCTGCCGCCAGCGGGCGAGATTTTCTCCCCAGCGTTCCGGCGCCTCCGTCAGGGTGTAGAGCCGCGCCCGGGCATCTTCTCCGCGCTTGGTATCGTGCGTGGAGGTGCCCAGCAGCGCGTCGGGCTGACGGGCGAGACGAATGCGCATCTCCTGGTGAAAGCGGGATAACGAGAACGCGCGCGGCGTCGGGTCAGCGCCCACTTCATTGAGCGCAAGCTCAAGGTTCAGACGGAAAAACAGCGTATCTTCCACCGACTTCGCCATCAGCGGCCCGGTCAGCTGCTGGAAGCGGGTTCTGAAAAGCGCGGCGCAGTCGCGGCAATCTTCCGGCAGATCGCCGGTAAGAATGCGGACAATCAGGCTCAGGGCCGCTTCGGACGTATTTACGCCGGCGACCACGCGGCTAAGCAGCGCCACGTCAGGTGGGGTTAATCCTTCGCGAGTGCCGTAGGTGCGGTACACCGGAAAAGCGATAAGCAACTCGCGCAGCGCGTGGCGGATCTCCTCGCGGGGCAGCGCAACGTCATTGCGGCGGGCCAGATCGTCCGCAAGGTTTAGCAGCGTGGTGAACTCGCCCTCAAAATTACGATCGGTCATCAGACCCTTGGCATCGCGCAGTTCGGCGTGGCGATCGACCGTGACGCCCAGCGTCTCGTCGTGGATTGTCTCCAGGCGCGAGAGGTTATCGTCGTCGACCAGCACCTCCGCCAGCGAGGCGATAAACTCGTAGCCGGTGGTGCCGGAAACCGGCCAGTCGGTGGGGAGCTGCTCTCCCTTCGCGAGAATTTTTTCGACCGTGATGTAACAGTCAGGTCCGGCTGCCTGCCGCAGCTTCTGCAAATAACCCAGCGGATCGGCCAGACCGTCAATATGGTCAATGCGCAGGCCGTCAACCACGCCCGCGTGAACCAGCTCAAGAATGAGACGGTGCGTATCGTCAAAGACCACCTCGTCTTCAACCCGTACGCCTACAAGACCGGTGATCTCGAAGAAGCGCCGCCATGAGAGCTGCTTCGGCGCTTCCCGCCAGGACATCAGCCGCCAGCTCTGCGCCTCATGCAGTTCGGCGATGCTTTTATCCTCGCTGTACGTGCCCGGATTAAGCGGGTACGCCGTGTCGTAATAGACCAGAGAGGCTTTATTCGTGACAGGGTCACGTTTTAACGTAATGGCACCCTTCTCCAGCTCCGCCTCAAAGGTGTCGCCGAGAAATGGCAGCGTAAGCGGGCGCGACGCGTCGATATCGAAATAGCGGAAATAGCGGCTCTGCTGGCCATATTCAATCACGTCCCGCCACCAGGCGTTTTCCAGCGAGGTGGACATATGGTTCGGGACAATATCCAGAATCAAGCCCATGCCAGCCTGCCTGAGCGCCGCGGCCATGCGGTCAAACCCTTCCCGACCGCCAATCGCGGGGTCAATTTCATTCGGGTTGGTCACGTCATAGCCGTGGGTGGAACCCGTTGTGGCGGTAAACACGGGCGAGGCGTAGAGGTGGCTGATGCCGAGGTCTTTCAGATACGGCACCAGCTCGACAGCGCGGTCAAACGTCATGCCGTTGCGGAACTGAATACGGTACGTGGCGGAAGGGATCATAACGATGCGTCTCCATCAGCAAAGCGAACGACAATACTGTTCGGCGGCAAAACGTCGTTTACCTCCGGCCAGGCGAAGCGCGTCTCCCCTGCGAGCGCGGGCACGTCGACAGGCTTAGGGGCAATATTGAGCGCCAGAGAGAGCGTCCCGGACGGGAAGCGCCAGCTCACCGCCACCATGCCGGGCGCGGTCTCGATCGCCTTGCCTTCAACGATGCCGCCCTGATGCAGAAGCGGAACGATATAGCGATGGCGCAACGTCAGCAGGTGGCGGGTGAAGCGCAGCCACGTTTTCCCTTCGTCGGTAGCAATCTTATGCCAGTCGAGCTTTGAGCGAACGAAGGTGTTAACGTCGTTCGGGTCCGGGACGGCTTCATCGTGCCCGGCGTGGCCGGTAAACTCTTTCGCGCGCCCTTCCCGCACCGCTTTTGCCAGGTCGCCGTGAAAATCGGTGAAGAACAGGAACGGGTGAGTTTCACCATACTCCTCGCCCATAAACAGCAGCGGGATATGGGGAGAAAGCAGCAGCGCGGCAAGCAGCACCCGCGTTCTGTCGGCCCCCGCGAGGGTGATAAGACGCTCCCCCTGGGCGCGATTCCCGGTCTGATCGTGGTTTTGAATGAAATCGACGAAGAACTGCGGCGGCTGGGTACGGCACTCCACCCCGCGAGATTCCCCGGTTTGCAGCGAAATCTCGCCCTGGTAGACAAACCCTTCCGCCAGCGCACGGGCGAACTTTTTCTCCGGCTCACACGCAAAATCCTGGTAGTAGGCGTGCGTTTCGCCGGTGGCAAACACGTGGGCAGCATTGTGAAAGTCATCATTCCACTCGGCGGTGAACAGCGGCGTGTTGCCCTGTTCATCGCGCGGATGCAGGAAAATCACGTTGCGGCTGTCTTCCGTTGTCAGGTGAACGTGACGGTGCGGGATCGCCTCGCGGATCTTCGCGGCAATCTCCTCCAGAATGTGCGTCCCGGAGCTGTCTTTAATCTGGTCGATGGCATCAAAGCGCAGGCCGTCCAGACGGTACTCCGTCAGCCAGTAGAGCGGTGCGTCGGTGATGTACTGCCTCACCGGCTCGCGCTCGTAAGCGATGCCGTTGCCCCACGGCGTCATTCGATCCGCATCAAAAAACGCGGGCGACAGCAGAGGGAGATAATTCCCCTCCGGGCCGAAGTGGTTGAGCACGATATCCAGCACCACGGAAAGCCCGAGCCCGTGCGCGGCGTCGATAAACGCGTGAAAATCCTCCGGCGTACCGTAGGCAGCGTGCGGGGCATACAGCAGCACGCCGTCGTAGCCCCAGCCGCGGGTTCCGCCAAACTGGGAAACGGGCATCACTTCAAGCTGGGTGATACCGAGCTCCGCCAGATAGGGCAGCTTGTCGATGGCCGCCCGGAAGGTGCCCTCCGGGGTAAAGGTGCCGACGTGCAGCTCGTAAATGACCGTCTCTTCCCACGGCCGCCCTGCCCAGTCCCGGTTAACCGGCTGATAGCGTCGGGGATTGATAACAACCGATGGCCCATTAACGTCGCCCTTTTGCGCGCGCGATGCCGGGTCGGGTACCGCCATGCCGTCCTGCAGGACAAACTGATACTCTGCACCGTGCATGACGCCGGGGACGTCCGCCTGAAACCAGCCGTTGCCGGTTGCCGTCATCGGCACGTCGGTGGCGGCCAGACGTAGCGTAAGTTCTTTCTGTCCTTCTGCCCAGACGCGAAAACGTACCACGTCATCGGAAATAAACTCAGCACCCCACTGCTTTTGAAATGTCCTGAATTCCATTCATTGTCCTCGAATGACCCACATTTTACGCGGAACGAAGTACAAGCTTAGTTCAGGATCACAAGTGCGTGAGATCAGCGGATTTAACCGCGTCGTCTATTCTTTATGAAATAACTCACTATCGGGAATACTATGCAGATTCGAAAAGGATTAAATACGGACCTCGTCCGTCTTGAATGTTGTGACTTTTCTTTCACCATTAGCCACATTGCGCGAGAGCCCTTTATCCATTGTGATTTGCATATTGAAGCCGTCGCCGAGCCCTGGATAAAAACCTACGAACTCGACATCCAAACGCTTGAAAACCATTGCGTTAATCCGGACGCCATATTTCTTGTTGCGGAAACCGATGACGGTGAATTAGCCGGATTTATTACCGCATCAATCGGCTGGAATAAATTTATTTCAGTGGATTATATTGCCGTTGATCGCACCAGACGCAGAACCGGCGCCGCGCAAAAATTAATGGCTGCCGCGCACGTGTGGGCCCGCAGCGTAAACGCGCCGGGATTACGGCTTGAAACACAAAATGTGAACGTCTCTGCCTGTCTGTTTTACCGTAACTACGGGTTCACCCTGGGCGGGTACGATCGTTATCTCTACAACGCCTTACCGGAAAAAGACGAGGTCGCCCTGTTCTGGTATTACATGCTGGTGTAGCGACGCTGCCTTCATATTTCTGTCATTGAACTTCATTACGCTTTCGGGATTTTAACCACGGTGTTGAGGAAAGAAGTGTGAATTCAATGGCTAAGGCATTACTGCTGGCATTACCCGTTTTGAGTGCAGCGGCGACGGCCGCTGAGCGCGAGCTGTGTGAACCCAAAGCGTACGAAATGGCGCTGCGCTATCAGCAGAAATCGGCTGAGATTCTGGCCCTTCAGCTGCAGACGTATCGGTTTGCCACCGAGCGTTTCAACGAAAAATTAAAAGATCTGAAAACACCTGAAAATTACGCCGTGGTGATGGACCTGGATGAAACGGTGCTGGATAACACCCCTCTGCTGGTGCGCGACATGGCGCAGTGTCACGACTATACGAAATGGGATACCTGGAGCGACTGGGAAAAACAGGGAAAACCCGGCTTAATCCCGGGAGCGAAGGCGTTTCTTGACCACGTGAATCAAAGCAAGGTCCGTATCTACTATGTCTCGGACCGTATGCAGGAAAACAAAGCCGACACGCTGAAGACGTTAAACGCTCTCGGCCTGCCGCAGGTATCTGACGAAAGCGTGCTGCTGGATACGGTCAGCAAGGAAGAGCGCCGTCAGAGCATCCTCAAAAAGCAGCAGATCTTGATGCTGTTCGGCGACAGCCTGCCGGACTTCGCCGTACAGTTCAAAAACAAAAAACCGAGCGAGCAGCAGCGTGAGCTGGTTGAAGCCAGCGCGGAACACTTCGGCAACGACTGGATTGTGCTCCCAAATGCCGCTTATGGTGCCTGGTCCAGGGCCACGCTGGATAGCTGGAACGCACCGCTGAAAAAATAACGCTTTACGGGCCGGGAAAGGCTTCACCACCACCCGGCTGTTGCGCTGTGCTATTTATCTCGTTTATAGGTCCTATCATTTCTGAGCAGGTTCTTATAATTTTACGGAGCAGTAAGATGAGCACTTTCAAAGGAGACTCGTATGCTTACCGTGAAAAAACTTGCTCTTTCCACGCTGATTTCCAGTTCATTGCTGTTCTACCCTGCGCTGCAGGCCTCGGCAGAAACGCCGCAGCACGTCGTTAAGCAACCAGCGGGCGGTTACAGCGTGCAGGTCGGTGACGTTCTGGTAACGTCGTTTACGGACGGGACCGTTGCGCAGGATCTGCACAAGCTGCTGGTCCGGACAACGCCGCAGAACATTGATGCACTGCTCGCGAAAAACTTTCAGACCAACCCGGCGGAAGTGTCCATCAACGCCTTCCTGATTGCGATGCCCGGACACAAAATCCTGGTGGATACCGGTTCCGGCCAGCTCTTTGGCCCCGGCAACGGCGGACGTCTGATTGAGAGCCTCGCCACCCAGGGGATCAAACCCGAGGACATTACTGAAGTCTTGCTAACCCACGCCCACTCCGATCATGCCGGTGGCCTGGTGAAGGATGGAAAAGTTGTGTTCAGCAACGCGCGCGTTTTCGTTGGCAAACCGGACATCGACTTTTTCTTTAACGACGACAATCAGAAGAAAACCGGCTACGGCAAGAACTACTTCGATGTCGCACAGAAGACCTTAAAACCCTATCTTGACGCGGGTAAAGTGGTGCCGTTTAGCGGCACATCGCAGATTCTTCCGGGGCTGACCGGCACGGTTCACCCCGGACACACGCCGGGATCGGCCTTCTACACGCTGACAAGTAAAGGCGAGAAGATCACCTTTGTCGGCGACATCATTCACGCAGCGGCGGTCCAGTTCCCGCAGCCTGCGGTGACCATCACCTACGATGAAGATGAGAACAAAGCGGCAAGCGTACGCGAGCATGCGTTCGCTGACTTTGTGAAAAATAAAGACCTTATTGCCGCGCCCCATCTGCCTTTCCCGGGCATCGGCTATGTGACGAAAGGTGAGAAAGGCGGCTATGCCTGGGTCCCTGTCACCTATACCAACCGGGACGCCAGCGGCGCGAAGTAGAGTGATGTCGCGTATATCTGACATGGACATCGACCTGCTCCTGGCGCTGGACGCCCTGCTTAAGGACAGGAACATCACTCATGCGGCCACGCGGCTGGGCATCAGCCAGCCCGCGCTGTCTGCCCGCCTGGCGCGTCTGCGCACGCTCTTTGGCGAGCCGCTGTTTATTCCCTCCCCACATGGACGTGGGGTGTTACCCACGCCGAGAGCGGAGGCGTTGAGGCCACAGGTTGAAAGCGTGCTACGCGGCATCCACGCGATGTTCGCCCCCACCACGTTTGAGGCGCAAACCAGCAGCCGGACATTTGTTATCGCGCTGCATGAAAACCCGGCGCTGATGCTCGGCACCGCGCTGCTTAACCAGGTGAGTACCGATGCCCCCGGCATCCGCCTGCGCTTCGCCCTGCCGGAGATGGTAGACCTGCCGCAGCAGCTGGAAAACGGTGATGTGGATATCTACATCGGCGTGAGCGCGGGCGCCCATGACGGATGGGTGAGGCGCAAACTTCTCGACGACGCGTTTGCCACCGCCCAGCGCAAAGCTCATCCGCGTGGAACAGGTCCGTTAGATTTGGAAAGTTACTGCGCGCTTTCCCATCTGGTGGTGTCGTCGGCGGGAGATCCCTTTACCGGATTTGTCGACCAAACCCTCGCCGGGCTGGGCTATCAGCGACACGTTGCCATGTCCACCCAGAGCTACGCTATGGCGCCTGCGCTGGTTGCCGGTACCGACCTGGTATGTACCCTGCCGGAACGGATGCTGAAGCAGTTTGCCAGCACGCTGGATATTTTTCCACCGCCGCTGCCGCTCCAGCCGATTACCATCAACATGTACTGGCACCCGAAAAACAGCCAGGATCCGGCGAACGCCTGGCTGCGCGGGCAACTGCTGCGGGCTGCCGGACGTCAGGTGTGATCGAGCGTGACCAGAAACTTTTTAAGCACTTCTGAACGAATAATCCGGTGGCAAACCAGGGTGAGTTCGCTCTCCCGCAGCCGGTCGAGGATGTCCACGTAGACGACATTCTCAACGCTCACTGCCTTTGCCGACGCGGGCAGCAGCGCCAGCCCAAATCCGGCCGCAACAAGGCTTATCACCGTGGGCACGTCGGTCGCATTTTGCACCACGTCCGGCTGAAAGCCCGCCCCGCTGCAGGCGTCATAGAAGTACTGCTCCAGCCCCATTCCCTCCGGATCGCGCAGCGAGATCCATTTTTCGTCTTTCACCGACGAAAGCGTCAGCGCGGACGATCCGGCGAGCGGATGCTGACGAGAGAGCGCCAGCACCGTTTTCTCCGAGGTGAACGGCCGGCTTTGCAGATCGTCAGGCAGCGACGGCAGCGGCGCGCGGATGATGGCCACGTCCAGCTGGTTGCTCTGCACGGCGGCGTAGAGCGTCTGCACATTTCCCGTCATCAGGGACATGGTAATGGCCGGCCAGCGGCTATGCATCTGGCGCAGCGCGGCGGGTAGCCTGCCGTCAAACATCGCACTCGACACGCACCCCAGGTTTAACTCCCCCTGCTCGCCCCGTGCCGTTTGTCTGGCATCCAGCACCGCCTGCTCGGTCAACGAGATGGCAAGCCGGGCTTTGACCAGAAACGCTTCGCCCGCGGGCGTCAGGGTTAAGCGGCGGTTCGCCCGGCTGAAAAGCGTGACGCCTAAACGTTCTTCCAGCGCCTTTATCTGCTGGCTCAGCGCCGGTTGGGCGATGTTTAGACGCTCGGCGGCCCGGTGCATGTGGAGCTCTTCGGCAACGACAATGAAGTGGCGCATCTGACGAAACTGCACGAGACGTCTCCCTGTATTGATATAAATTTACTTATCAATTTAACAGAAACGATGAAATTGATGCTATTGGTCTTTGCCATAAAAATGGAGGTATTCAACCGAGGGAGGAAAATATGGAAAACCAAGTCAACGATCTCCGCAGCGCCATCGCCTTACTGCAGCGCCACGAAGGGCAGTATATTGAAACCGATCATCCGGTCGATCCCAACGCGGAACTGGCGGGCGTCTATCGCCATATCGGCGCAGGCGGCACGGTCAAACGTCCGACCCGCACGGGTCCGGCCATGATGTTCAATAGCGTTAAGGGCTATCCGGGCTCCCGCATTCTGGTGGGCATGCACGCCAGCCGCGAGCGCGCGGCGCTGCTGTTAGGCTGCGAACCGTCTGAACTGGCAAAACACGTTGGCCATGCGGTGAAAAAGCCGGTCGCACCGGTTGTCGTTCCGGCCTCGCAGGCCCCCTGCCAGGAACAGGTCTTCTACGCTGACGATCCTGACTTCGATCTTCGCAAATTGCTTCCGGCACCGACCAATACGCCAATTGATGCCGGTCCGTTTTTCTGCCTGGGGCTGGTGCTGGCAAGCGATCCGGAAGACAGTTCGCTGACGGATGTCACCATTCACCGCCTCTGCGTGCAGGAGCGCGACGAGCTTTCCATGTTCCTTGCCGCCGGGCGACATATCGAAGTCTTCCGTAAAAAAGCGGAGGATGCCGGAAAACCGCTGCCGGTGACGATCAACATGGGTCTCGACCCCGCCATCTATATCGGCGCATGCTTTGAGGCCCCTACCACGCCGTTTGGCTACAACGAGCTGGGCGTTGCCGGGGCGCTGCGCCAGCAGCCGGTCGAGCTGGTGCAGGGCGTGGCGGTCAAAGAGAAAGCCATCGCACGGGCGGAAATCATCATCGAAGGCGAACTGCTTCCGGGCGTGCGCGTAAGAGAGGATCAGCATACCAACACTGGCCACGCGATGCCGGAGTTTCCGGGCTACTGCGGTGAGGCGAATCCCTCCCTGCCGGTGATCAAAGTAAAAGCCGTGACCATGCGCAACCACGCGATCCTGCAGACGCTGGTGGGACCGGGGGAAGAACATGCCACGCTGGCCGGACTGCCGACCGAGGCCAGCATCCGTAATGCCGTTGAAGAGGCAATTCCGGGCTTCCTGCAAAACGTCTATGCCCATACCGCGGGCGGCGGTAAGTTCCTCGGCATATTGCAGGTGAAAAAACGCCAGCCGTCAGACGAAGGACGCCAGGGCCAGGCGGCGCTCATCGCCTTAGCCACCTATTCGGAGCTGAAAAACATTATTCTTGTCGACGAAGACGTGGATATTTTCGACAGCGACGACATCCTGTGGGCGATGACGACGCGCATGCAGGGCGATGTGAGCATCACCAATATTCCGGGGATCCGCGGCCACCAGCTGGATCCGTCCCAGTCGCCGGATTACAGCACCTCGATTCGCGGCAACGGCATTTCCTGCAAGACGATCTTCGACTGCACGGTGCCGTGGGCGCTGAAGGACCGCTTCGAGCGCGCGCCGTTTATGGAAGTGGATCCACGTCCGTGGGCGCCGGAGCTGTTTGCCGATAAGAAATAAAATCACGCGCGTATGGCCCGCAGGTCATACGCGTATTTTCTTTTCAAGCGTGGCGATATTTTCACCCGCCACGCGTTCAACAGTGAAACGATCGACGCTCAGCAATATGAGCATCAGCCCCCTGCCGCTCTCCAGCAGCGGCGACATTTCGCAGAAACGGTCTCGCCGGGCGATCTCAAGACGCTCCTGCGGGAACGCGTCACCCGCGTCGGTAAAAACAAGGCAGACGTCATTGCCGCGGATGGCGAACTGTACGCTAAAGACGCACGAATTATCCTCATGAAGCGCGTAGCGGATGATATTCGTTGCCACTTCACAAACGGCGAGATCGAAGGCGAAACGCCACTCGTCATCGACGGGAAGCGCGCTCAGCCTGTCTCTCAGCCAGTCGGACAGCGGCGTCAGGGACGCGATCGCCGCCGGAAATTCAGCATGCTCTGGCCTCTGCATCTACTGCCCCAGCTGTGCAAGCGCGCTATGTTTATCCGGATAGATACGGAAGATGCGATCCATTCGGGTCAGGGTGAACATGTTCATGATCCCGGGGTTCAGAGAGCACAGCGCCATGTCGCCTTTCCCGTTCATCAGCTTAAACAACGACACCAGCATCCCCAGCCCGCTGCTGTCGATGAAATCCACTTTGCTAAAGTCGACGATTAAGGCTTTACGATCGCTGCCGATTTCCTCCGTCACGGACGCTTTAAACGTCGCAGCAACGGAGGCGTCCAGCCGTCGGACCGCGGGCGTGAGAATGTTGGCATGCGGTAATCGTTCGGTGTTAATTATCATTCTGTTCTCCCTGACGCTCAATCACGAGCAGTGACACGTCATCGGTTAAGGCGATCGGTTCATCACGATTTGCATTGCGCCAGCCGGTCAGGTGGTCACCGAACCGCGGCAGGAGCTGGTCAACGGGGAGCCGGGCATGCTCATGAAGCCAGCGTTCGAGACGTTGCGGGCCAAACTGCTCGCCGCTGACGTTCTCACACTCGGTAATACCGTCACTGAATAAGCATAAGCGATCCCCCGGATGGAGAGTAAACGCGACGTCTTCCCAGCTCAGATCCGGGATTAGCCCGACCGGCGGTCCGCCATCGCCCACGGACGTGACGGCGCTGTCCGCATTCACAATGAAGGGAGTAGGATGCCCGGCCTGGCACAGCCACCCTTCACCAGTCTCTGGATCGATCACGCCGTAAATGAGCGTGAAATAACTGGTGATGTCGCTCTCTTCACTGCAAAAGCGGCTGTTCAACATCCTGACAACCTCCGCAGGTGACTGAATCCCCCCCTCTTCGGTAAACAGAAAGCGATCCACCACCCGGCCATGTAAAAACTGGCGAGCCACCGCGAGGGACATCATCGCGGCCCCCACGCCGTGACCCGAGACATCAACGCAATAGAATCCCAGATGTGAATCCAGAGGGAAAATATTGAACACATCGCCCGAAACCCAGGCTGACGGCAGGAAAAGCCAGTCGGAGAAGTAGTCGCCATAGCGTAAGCGGCGTGAAGGCAGCACCGAGTGCTGAACGCGCGCAGCCAGTTCCAGATCTTTTTCAATCTGATGCAACGCTTCACTCAGGCGCTTGTTGTGCGCCGCGAGGGTCGCCTCCAGCGTAAGAATACGGACCCCGGCATGGAGCCGCGCCCGCAGTTCAGCCTGCTCAACGGGCTTACTCAAAAAATCATCCGCTCCGGCATCAAACCCCTGCGTCACGTCCCCGGCATTCTCGCGGGCCGTCAACAGGATGATATACACGTAGCGGCCAAACTGACGGTTGCGGATGGTCTGACACAGCGTCAGTCCGTCCATTTCCGGCATTTCCCAGTCGCTTATCACCATGCTGACCGGCTGGCTGGACAAGATTTCCAGCGCGTCGACACCGTTTTCCGCCTCGCTCACGATATATCCCCACTGGGTGAGCATTCGGGAGAGTAACCGACGATAAATCAGCGAATCTTCAACGATTAACACGTGCAGCGCCGACATACATCCCTCCTAAAGCGGTAAGAACCAGATGAGGCTCACGGTCCCTTCCCTGAATTTTGCATTCCCGTTGCCGTGCCCCGGATAGCGCGTTCCTGCATAATTCGCGTACTGGATGGAGAACGAACCCGGCGTATAGCCGGCATAACCGAAGCTGTAGCTGTAATCGCCGTTCCAGGGCTGCTGCTGGCTGCTGTCAGGGAACCAGAATGCCGTCGCGCGAACGAAGAAATGTTGTTTGAAGGTGTAGCCGCAGCCGCCGAGCATGACGTTTTTATTTTTGCGGATGTCATCGCTGCTGAGGTCGTAGTAGCGCGGTACCCAGCTGTACCCGACCTGGCAAATGATGGAATCCCCTTTATTAATCAGGAGCGTGTTTTCAACCGGTTTCGGTAGCGAAAACTTATAGGCCAGCGTGAAGGCGCCCTGTTCGAAATAGGTGTGTCGTCGGCTGCCCGATGTCCAGAAATGGTTATCGCCGTAGTTGCTGTAAACCAGACTCACGGTGTTGGCGTGCCAGTCATCGTAGCCGAAGCTGTAGCGAAAATCGGCGGTATAGCGGCTGGTGTCTCTGACCGGCAGTCGGGACGTAATGTTGGCAAACCAGAAGCTGTAGGGGGAATACTGAAGGCTGAGATTCAGCGTCTGGTTAATCTTTTTCTTTTCCGTGGCGGTGTCTGAACTGTTAGGAATGCTCATCCACTGCTCTTTCAGTCCCGAGCTAAAGCTCAGCGCACCTGAGAATTTCTTGTCGTTACCCGAGAACAGGCGCCCCCAACGGCTGGTAAAAACGCCTGCCTGAACGGGTTCACCGTTCTTATCGCGCAGGGTTTCTTTATCACTGCTTTGCGCCGCCTCCGCGGCGGGTATCGCGGCGAGCAGCACGCCCGCCAGAAGCCATTTTTCGCGCATAACCGCCATCCTTAGTTAGGTATCCAGCGTGCGCCGACGTCGTATTTTGCCATCAGCCACAAAATACCCAGTGCCGCCGCATGCACTAACGTGTTCTCTATCCAGGCGTGACGCCATAAATCGAAGGTGATGAACTGACTCACCAGCAGCACCACGTACACATGCAAAATAAAGGTATAGAGCGAGTGCTGCCCTAGCGGGATCAGGAACCATCCCAGCAGGCGGTTGAGCGGCGTCCAGCAATACGTCAGCACCAGATAGACGGTGACCATCAGGGCGATATCGTTCAATACCCGCACCGGGCCCAGCCCATTCTTCGCCGCCCAGGTGTGATAAAACGAATTGAAGCTGTCAGGCGGGATGACGTGCATCAGCAGCGCGGGTGGCATAAACGGGTTGGTATGGTTCTGGGCAACAAATCCCAGCACCAGTGACACCATGACCAGCGCCACCACCACCCCTTTGCCCGGGGGCGTCCGGGCGAACGAGAGCAGTTCGGCTTTATACCAGCCGCTGGCCATGCCCAGCACAAAGATGAACTGCCAGGCGAGCAGCGGGAAGGCAAATTCGAATTCCGACGGCGTCAGCCGGAGCGGCCACCGCTGCCACAGGCTGTACACCAGCAGCGACAGCCCTAACAGCCACCAGACTTTTCCTTTCTGCAGCATCCCTAAAAATAGCGGGCTGAGTAGCAGCAAAAAGATATACAGTCCGAGAATTTGCGTCTGGTGGGGGCCGATCTGCAAATAGAGAATAATGTTGAACCAGGTCTCTTTAATTTGCGGCGTCACAGGATAAAGCGACCAACTTTGACCCGAAAAGCGGTCGGTAAAATGGGTGACCTGGAAAACGTTAATATGTGGGATATAGGCCAGCAGAATAAACGACACTATGATAATGATATTTACGCGATATATTTTCCATGCCCTGAGATAAAGCCCCCAGGAAACCGTAAGCAAAACCACTTTTTGCAGACGCGCGCGATTCAGCATTCCCAGCATAAACCCGGAGAGAATGACAAAGCCTTCTGCACCTGTTGTTAACCCAAAACGCTCCCAGGAGAATATATTAAATATCGACATCACCTCCGTATGCGCCACGACCATCATGACGAGGGCAATGCCGCGCATAAAGTCAATTCTCAGGTCACGGGCACCTGCAACGGAATACCTCCATGTTATTGATTTAGCGTCATCTTCTTGCGCAATCGACGGCGCAACATGGCTCATAGGGTGTCCTTTGCCTGAAAACGAAAATTAAGGTCTAAATAAAGTAGATAGTCTAAAGGAATAGTAACTGCAATTTATAACCGGCAGATGAAACATATTAAGCAGAATTAAATCCAAATTAATCACCACTTCATATTAATAAAAACGACGCTGGACACTTTTATTCGGCGTTCTACACTTATCTTAAATCTTGTTTACTCGCTATTTTCTTTCGCTTTTGGGCAACTGTCTGCGCAGCAGAATGGGTCTGCATTTTCACGGAATCAGGAACGCCGGAACTATGGATTTTTATTTTTCCCGTTTTGAACATCGTCGTCCTCCGGAACCGTTAACAACACCGCGTTGGGTCATGATGACCTGGCAGGTATTAGCGGTCGCGGCACTTATTCTGGGTGCAAATTATATTTACTGGCGCTGGACCGCCTCCCTGAATACTGACGCATTATGGTATGCCATACCGCTGGTCCTCGCCGAAACGCTGGCGTGGATAGGGACCGTGCTGTTTACCATCAACTTATGGAAAGAACAGGATCCCCCCCAGTGTCCGCCCCCCGGCGAAATTAACGAATGCCTGTTTCCGGAAGAGGCCGTAGAATCTCGTCCTGTTAAAGTGGATTTGTTCATTGCCACCTACTCGGAAGACACCGAGCTGGTCAGGCTGTCCATTCGCGACGCCCTGAAGATGGCCTACCCGTACCCGATTGACTACCGGATCCACGTGCTTGATGACGGCCGCCGCCCGGAGATGAAAGCCGTCTGCGACGAGGAAGGCATTAACTATATCAGCCGCCAGACCAACATCGGCTTTAAGGCCGGCAACCTGCGCAACGGTCTTGAGCAAACCGACGGTGATTTCATTGTTATCTGCGACGCCGATACCCGCGTATTTCCCACCCTGCTCAGCCATACGCTGGGCTATTTTCGCGATCCGGACGTGGCCTGGGTGCAGACGCCGCAGTGGTTCTTTGACCTTCCGGAAGGAGAAAATCTTTCACGCTGGGGCCAGCGAAAAGCCGGAAAAGTGGGCTATGGTCTGGGCTGGCTGATTCAAAAGTGTGTTGGCCCGGTCACCGTAGGCCGCGACCCGTTTTTTAACGATCCGCGCATGTTCTATGACGTGATCCTGCGGCGGCGCAACTGGGCTAACGCGGCTTTCTGCTGCGGCGCGGCCTCCATCCACCGGCGGGAGGCGGTCATGCAGGCCGCGCTGAGAAGCTACGTCTGGTCCGTCGAAGAGGAGATCCATCGCCACACCCGCGACATCCGCGATGAAGAAACCCGCGAAGCGCTGCAGGAGGCGATGCGCCCGCACGTGGCGTTTGACACCGAGCTCACCCCCTACAAATTTCACGTCTCCGAAGATATTTACACCTCGGTGCTGCTGCACGGTGACGCCGCGCGACGCTGGCGCTCGGTCATGCATCCGCGGGTGGAGTCGAAGATGCTCTCTCCGCAGGATATGCTGACCTGGATGATCCAGCGCTTTAAATACGCCGCCGGCTCGCTGGATATTTTGTTCCATGACAATATCTTCAGCCGTCGCCGCTTCCGGCTTTCCCTCCCTCAGACGCTGATGTATGCCACCACCTTCTGGTCTTACATGGCCTGCGTGTGGAACACGGTATTTTTGATTTCGCCCATTATCTATCTGTTCACCGGCATTCCGCCGGTATCCGCATGGTCGACGCCGTTCTATCTCCACTTTCTCCCCTTTTTTATCTTCTCTGAACTGGCGTTTATGTTCGGGACATGGGGGATCTCGGCCTGGGACGGCAGGGCCTCTTACCTCTCCTTCTTTTCCATGAACCTGCGCGCGCTCAATACCGTGCTGCGGGGCGAGCAGATCAAATTTCACGTCACGCCAAAAGAGCGGCAGACGGGCCGTTTTCTCTACCTGGTGAAGCCGCAGATTGCCATTGTGGTGCTGACCCTCGCAGGGCTTATCTGGGGCGGTATTCAGGTGGCGCGTGGACAGGTGGACGACCCCTCCGGCTACGTCATCAATATTTTCTGGGGAGGGGTGAACATCGCCGCCATGCTGCCGCTGATTTTCGCGGCCATGTGGACGCCCGCCGAAGAGGATGAGGTCACCCAATGAGGATACGTGATGCCCTGCTGCCCGCGCGCAGCTACCTCACCATTTTGCTCGGGTTCCTGCTCGGCTTTGCCATTGTGGTCTGGGTGGAGAAACAGATGCCCACGCGCGTGGAAAGCAGCGGCGGCATCGCGCTCAGCAAAGACTTCCCGCCGCTGCCTGCGAAGCGCGCCCTGACCTATGACGAAGCCATCTGGGCGCGGGTCGCCTGGCAATACTACGTGAATAATACCCAGCCAAACGGCCTGCCGAATGCCAGCGACGGTGAACCCTGGCTGAGCCTCTGGAGCGTGGGAAGCTACCTGTTTGCGACCGCTGCCGCAGAGCAGCTCAACATTATTTCCGCCGATGAGTTCGACGAGAGGATCGGTACGGCCCTGTTCGCGCTGGGGCAGCTGCCGCTCAACGAGCGAGGCCTCCCGGCCGCGTATTACCATGCCGACACCCTGAAAATCCTCGGCAAACCCGACGCCTCGGCAATTGGGCTTAGCCGCCTGCTGACGGCGCTTCAGACCCTCCTGTGGCGCTATCCTCAGCACGCGGCGGCTATCCACGATCTCTTCAGCCTCTGGAACACAGGCACTCTGATTGAACATAACGTCCAAAGCCAGGCGGCCGTGCCGCTCCATCACTGGACGCTGACCGATGACGAACAGCGGGACAGCTTTGGCTACCGTCTCTATGCCAGCCATACGCTGCGCCTGATTGACAGCGCGGCAGGCATCGCGGTAACCAACCCGCCTGAAGGGCAAAAGATGATCGATCTGGACGGCGTGATGGTGCCGGATGAAGGGCTACGCACGCCCTGGGGCAAGCAAACCTCCCTGATCAGTCTCCCCTACCTGTTAACCGGCCTTGAACTGGGCTTTGACGCGCAGAGCGCTGAGATTGCGTGGCGGATTATGCAGATCCAGCAGCGACGTCATAGCCTGCGCAGCCCAAAACCCCCTGTCAGCACGGATTACGCCGAACCGGCGCCGGATTACGTCAACGATCTGCCGAACCGGCAGCCGGTACAGGCGCGCAACCTGCGCGACGAGGTGCCGGAGAAAGTGGCAATTACCTCCACCCGCACCGCGTTTGCCTGGTATGCTCTGTTCCGCAACAGCTGGAGCGAAGCGCTGCGCCAGCAGGTTCTGCCGCTTCAGGTACCGGGTAAAGGCTGGCAGCGCGGATTAAATCTCAACAACAGCGTCAATGCCGTCGTGGACGCCGATACCAATGCCATTGTGCTGGAAAGTCTGTCTTACATCGCGCATGGTCAGATGCTCTGTCTGGCCTGCCTCTACACTTCCCCCTCAGCAGGAGCAACGCCATGAAGCCACGATCCCCGATCCTTTTCCACCTGCTCACGGGAATAACGATCTGCTGGCTGGCGTTATCGACCGTGCGTGCGGACACCGAGCTTCCTGCATCAGGTTACTCCCCGCGCAGCGGCGAGCTGACGGCCCGAGAGATGACCATCGCGAAAAACGCCTGGCAGTATTTCGTCACTAACTATCAGCCCACGACGGGCCTGGTAAATGCGGTAAACAAATTTCCCTCCACCACCATGTGGGACAGCGCCTCCTATCTGGCCGCCCTGACGGCGGCGCGCGAGCTCGGGATCATTGATAAAGCGGAATTTGACCGCCGGATGCTGAAATTTCTCGCCACGTTAAACACCCTGGTACTGTTCCGCAACGAGCTGCCCAACAAGGCCTATAACACCATCAGCGCCCAGAAGGTGGACTACACCAACAAGCCCGGCGAAATTGGCTTCTCGGCGCTGGATATCGGGCGAATGCTGGTCTGGCTGAAAATCGTCAAAGAGCGCTATCCGGAATACGGCAACAGCATTGATAACGTGGTGCTCGGCTGGGATTTCAGCCACGCGATCGACCCCTGCGGCACGCTGTACGGGGCCTATCTCGAGAACGGCCAGCCGAAGTACGTTCAGGAAGGTCGGCTGGGCTATGAAGAGTACGGCGCGGCCGGGTTCCAGCTTTGGGGGTTTAATACCTGTAAAGCCAGCCGTCCGCAGCCTTACGAGCTGGCCGAAATCTACTGCGTGCTGGTCCCGTACGATACGCGCGACCCGCGCAACACGTCGCAGCATAACTACGTGGTGACGGAATCCTACCTGCTCTACGGGCTGGAGTTCGGCTTTGATAAACCGACCGACCGGGATAACGCCCCGCGCGACTACTCCCTGACGTGGATGAAAAACTTTGCTGACCGTGTTTATCAGGCTCAGGAGAACCGCTATACCATTACCGGCGTCCTCACCGCGCGCTCCGAGCACCAGCTCGATAAGGCCCCTTACTTCGTCTATGACACCGTCTTCAGCGACGGATACAACTGGAACACCATTACCGATAAAGGCCAGTTCGTCCCCAACGCTGCCGCGATATCGCTGAAGGCGGCGCTGGGCATGTGGGTGCTGTGGAACTCCCCCTATACCGACCGCCTGCTGAATACGATTGAGAATGCCAACGAAGAGGGAAAAGGCTACTACGAAGGGCTGTATGAAAACGGTGACGGCCCGATCAAAGAGTTCACCGCGAACAATAACGGCATCATGCTGGAAGCCCTGCTGTTCAAGAAAGAGGGAAAACTGCTGGCCTTCAACACCGACAACCCAAAGAGCAAGGATTTTGCCCCGTCGCTGTGGGATCGCAAGCTGCTCGATCAGTTTGAAGAGAACAACGCGCTGCGCAGCCGTCCGTTCCTTAGCAGCACACCGGACATAAAAAGCTGGTGCGACCGGACCGGCGTCAAGCAGCGTACCAAACCCGCCTGTCAGGCCTGTCAGTGCGCGTCATGCAGCGTGGACGAGCCCGTTAAACTGCCTCCGGTGACTGCGCAATGCTTAAAACCTTAGCCAGAGGGCTCGCGGGATTACTCCTTGCAGGCGGGGTCATCTTTGCCCTGTTTGGCCATCAGGGAGCAGGCTGGCGCTGGCTAATCCACGGCGGCTGGCACTCCAGCGCGCGTATCGCCGCCCTGACGCCGGAAGAGCAGACGTGGGCGACGATCGCCTGGCGCTATTTCGTCAATAATACCCAGCCGCAAACGGGCCTGGTCAACGGGAGCGACAAACAGCCCCGCGTCACGCTCTGGCAAATGGGCGATACGCTTATCGCCCTGCTGGCGGCAAAAGAGCTGGGGCTGATTGAGGACGCCGAGTATGACGCTCGCTTAACCCGTCTCATGGGCACCCTTAACCGCCTGATGCTGACCGATGCCCGAACGCCGGGTCGACTCTATTCCAGCCAGACTGCGACGCCAGTCGACTTTAGCGGCAAGCCCAGCAAAAACGGCTGGTCCGCGCGCGACATGGCGCGTCTGATGCTCGCCCTGCGCCTTACCGCAGAGCGGGAGCCGCAGTACAGCGAATACCTGGATAAAATTATCCTGCGCTGGAATTTCTGCCCCGTCATCGATAGCGAAGGCGAGCTATGGTCCTCTTCCCTGCAAAACGGTCAGCCGGTCGTGCGGGAGGAACTGCGGCTGGGCGAAAGTGAATATGCCGCGACGGCGTTTCAGCTGTGGGGATTCTCCCCCGATAAAGCGTTTACGCCCCCGGCGCACCACGTCATCATCGCCCAGCGGCGTCTGGCCGTCGATGCCCGCGATCCGCGCACCACGTGGCAGCCCTCTCTGATTACCACCCTTCCCTATATGCTGCCGGGCCTGGAGTTTGGCTGGGAGCCAGACGGCGTTGCGGCCGATCTGCAACAGCGTCTGCGCAAGCAGGCCGAAAACGTCTGGCTGAGCCAGAAGACCCGCTGGGAGACCGATAAAATCATGACGGCCAGGGCAGATTTCACGCTCTCTCAGGCGCCCTGGCATATCCAGGATACCGTCTGGGGAAATGGCTATGCCTGGAACTCTGTCGGAGACGATGGCCGGGACTACACCCGTTTCGCACAGGTATCGACTAAAGCGGTTTTTGCCCTGTGGGCCCTGTGGGACACCCCGTACACCGACGTGCTGATGACGGTCACCCAACACCTTAACGATCCGCAGAAAGGCTGGTATGAAGGCCGTCAGGAAGCCACGGGCGATACCAACGCTGCCTTAACCCTCTCGACCAACGCCACGGTGCTGGAAGCCCTTTTCTTTAAACACAACGCCGGGCCTCTGTTTGACGTGCGTCGGTCGAAGAAAGAGAGCTACTTCTCACGCCGCCTGGCGGAGCAATACACGCCCATCGGGCACTGTCTGCCGGGCGAAAGCACCATAAGGAGGACGCCGTGAAGTTCTATCGCGATCTGTTTGAATCCAGTCTGAACCGCGTCTTTCCGAATAATGAAAAAACCGCGTTTTTTCAGACGTTCTATGACGCCTTCGTCCATATGTCACCCGAAACCGAGGCACATTTTTCTCGTCTGCCGGATCGGGAGGGCCAGCAGACCCTGTTTAAAAGCTTCTTCGCCATGCTTGCGGTCGACGGCGCCCTGATCGTCCCTGATTTTCTCGAGCGCCTGGCGCGGGAGCAAAGCGACGACGGCCTCCACCTTCCCCCGCGGTTTTTTGCCCTTTGGCGCGAAGCGATGTTGAACGCGGTGAGCCTGCGCGATCCGCAGTGCGACGATGAGATCCTCACCGCCTGGGCCATGGCGATCGCGCCCGGGCTGGAATACCTTCGCCGACAGGCAGAACTGCACTACCGCGCGTAGGGGGAATCACGATGAGTTCATTCACGTACGATCTTAACGCGCTGCCGGCCGCCGTCATGATTTATGACCGCGAGGAACGCCTGCAGGCCTGGAATCACAACGTGGCCCTGTTTTATCCGGTCATAACCCCGTGGCTGAAGGTGGGAACGACACTTGAGGCGCTGGCGGAACGCTTTATCGATGCCGTTTACAACGTCGACCCTGGCCTGCGGCAGACGCTGCGTGAGTCGATCGTGCGCAACTGTCGGCAGGATAAACACTGCGAGGTGCGCCAGGCGGGCCAGCGGCGGATCTTCGTCCAGCATCAGCGGCTTGCGGACGGTGGTATTGTCAGCCTGCACAGCGATGTTACGGAGCTGGATGAAGCGCAGCGCGCGCGCCACCAGCTGCATGACGACTTTCTGCTGACGGCGGAATCCATTCATATCGGGATCTGGGACTGGCAGGTTTCCGGCGACACGCTCCAGGTCAACGATACCCTGCTTGCCATGCTGGGCCAGTCGCGCACACAGTGGCGATATCCGGTGCGTTTTCTCCTCAATCAGGTCCACGAGGACGATCGCGCAGCGCTACGCAAGGCGCTGCACGCTTCGAAGCAGGATCATCGTCCGGTCTTTGAATGTGAAATTCGCGTGCATCACCCTACCGAAGGGCTGCGCTGGATGCTGCTGTCCGGCCAGGTGGTTACGCTCTCCATTGAGGGAAACGCAGAGCGCGTTATTGGCACGCTGCAGGATATTACGCGGCGCAAAGAGGCTGAAATTCAGGCGTTCGCCTCGGCCATTGAGGCACAAAAAGCCAATGAGGCAAAAAGCGCGTTTCTGGCGAATATGAGCCATGAAATTCGTACCCCGATGAACGGCATTATTGGCATGACCCAGCTGTGCCTGGATACGTCTCTCAGTGCCGATCAGCGCGACTATCTGACCCTGGTGATGAGCTCTGCCCAGTCTCTGCTGCATATCATCAACGATATTCTCGACTTTTCCCGAATTGAAGCCGGCAAAGTGGAGCTGGAGTCGGAACCCGTACCTGTCCGCCCCTTTATTCAGTCGCTCATTCGCCCGCACATGCCGGGGGCGAGCGAAAAAGGCATCGAGCTGCTGGTTGATATTGCGCCCGACGTTCCCGACGTGCTGCTGGTTGACGGCGCGCGGCTGCGGCAAATCCTGACCAATCTGCTGGGCAACGCGCTGAAATTTACCCATCAGGGAGAAGTTATCCTGGTGGTTGAGCCCGGCGATAGCGCGAATCGATGGCGTTTTCGCGTGCGCGACAGCGGCATTGGCATACCGGCAGATAAGCAGAAGGCCATTTTTGAAGCCTTCAGCCAGGCGGACAACTCAACCACCCGCCGCTATGGCGGTACGGGGCTCGGACTAACCATCTCGGCAAGACTGGTTGCGGCCATGGGGGGCGAATTAACGGTCTCCAGCGAGCCGGGAAAAGGAAGCGAATTTTCGTTCTCGCTGTCGCTGGCGGCGCAGCCCCTTGCGCCCGGAGAGCGCCCACATAGCCAGCGCTTTAACGGTGAACCCGTACTGGTGGTTGATGATAACGCGACCAACCTGCGGCTGCTGGCCGCGATGCTCAGCCAGATGGGACTGAAACCCACCTGCGTTAACAACGCCAGCGAGGCCATTGATCGGGTTAGAACGGGAACAGCGTGGCCCCTGATCCTGCTGGACGCGCAGATGCCGGATATGGACGGCGTGTCTCTGGCCCTTGAGCTTTCGGTTCTGCCGCAGGTTGCTGAAAGTCATATCATCATGCTGAGCTCCATGAGCCGACATTTTGATATCAATATGCTGAAGCGGATCGGAATCAAGAACTATCTGCATAAGCCTATCGCCCAGGATGAATTACATCAGGCGATTGCCGCCGCGTTTGAACGTTCACCAGCACCCGTGGGTGAAAGCACGCCCGCGCCTGTCGCCTCGCCTGCAGCCACGGGCCTGCGGATCCTGCTGGCTGAAGATAATCTGGTCAACCAGAAGGTCGCCGCGCGACTGCTCGAGCGGCTCGGCCATAGCTGTCAGATCGTCGACAATGGCGTCGCGCTGCTGGAACGCTGGCGCGCGGATGCGTGGGACGTTTTACTGATCGACCTTCAGATGCCAGAGATGGACGGTGAGACCGCCATTCGCCTGCTTCGTGAAGAAGAGCAGTCCCGGCCCGGACCGCCTCAACCCACCGTCGCCATGACCGCACACGCCATGCAGGGGGATAAAGAGCGCTGCCTGAACATGGGGTTCGACGGCTATATTGCCAAACCCATCAGCCAGGAGCGTCTCGCTGAAGAGATTGCCCGCGTGCTCCAGCACCACGAAGACGCCTCCGGTTTTCCGGATGAAGCACGCCTGCTGAAGCAGTGTGCTGACGATCCCACCCTGGTACAGGAGCTGCTGGCCCTGTTTGGCGAAGGGCTAAATGAAGCAATCAAAACCATTACCCAGGCGATCGACAGCAACGACCGCGAGGCGCTGCGACGCGCGGCCCACAAGCTGCGCGGAGAAGCCGTCACCCTGGACTTCAGCACGCTCGCACAGCAGCTGCAGGTGCTGGAAAGCGACGCACATACGCTGGATGGGCGCCAGCTTGCGGCCCTGAAAGAAAATCTTCGCCAGGAATCGCTGCGCCTGATGGCGTGGCTCAACGCGCGCCGGGTAAACAAATGAACGCTCGCAACTGCACGCTGCTCGTTGCCCTGTTGACCACCCACGCGGTGGCGAATTCTGCGCCGGTCAGTTGGTCTCTGGCCGGAGAATGGCAGGTTCAGGATGCCAATGACAGCGCACATCCTGCCGCATCAGGCTGGCACCCGCTTCAGGTCCCTGCCAACTGGTACAGCGCCGGGTACGATCATCAGGGCGCGCTGTGGTACAAGCACGCGTTTACCCTGCCCGTGCAGCCCCCCGACGTGATGAGTACCCTGGTGTTTGACGGCGTCGATTACCTGGCAGACGTGACCCTGAACGGCCAGCCGCTGGGCAAGCATGAGGGCTACTTTCAGCGTTTTTCGCTGGACGCCAGCCCGGCGTTACAACGTCACAATCGACTCGTCGTCAGGGTAGACAGCCCCTACGAAGATCCGCACAAGATCTGGCCTTTGCATAAAACGGCCATGAAGGGGGTTCTGAATCAGCATGACACGCGTCCCGGTGGCGCCTGGTCGCCGGAAGGACAGGACGCTAACTCGGGCGGCATCTGGGCACCGGTCCGGCTACACCTTAGCCGGGGCGCCACCCTTGATGAGACCATCCTGCGGCCCGACTGGTCGCAGGGGCTGACTCGCCCGACGCTAAAAGCGGAGATTCGCTACCGCGCGCTCGATCAGGGCCCGGCGACCGTGCGGCTCACCGCCACACCCGCCAACTTCAGCGGCAGGCTCTATCAGGCTGACTTTCCGGTTACTCTCGAAAGCGGTGCCCATTCCGTGCAGGTGACGCTGCCCATGCCGAAGGCAAAGCTGTGGTGGCCGATCGGCACGGGGAAACCCCACCTGTATACCGTTCGCGTGGCGTTGCGAGATGCAAACGGCTTAATGGACACGACGGTAACCCGCACCGGGCTGCGCAAAATAGTCGAGCAGCCCGACAATAAGGGCTGGCTCATAAACGACAGGCGCCTTTTTATTAAGGGCAGCAATTACATCGGTTCCCCCTGGCTCGGTACCATGACGCGAAAAAAATACCGACGCGACCTTCGTCTGGTGGAAGCCATGAACGCCAAAGCCATACGCGTGCACGGACACGTTGCCGGACGTGCGTTGTATGACGTGGCCGATGAGATGGGCATGATGATCTGGCAGGATGTTCCGCTGCAGTGGGGCTACAACAACAGTGCGGCTTTCACGGAAAATGCGGTTCGACAGACGCGGGAGATGATCGAACAGTTTGGCAATTCCCCCGCCATCATCGTCTGGGGCGGGCATAACGAACCGCCGTGGAACTCGCCGTGGATGGAAAAACGCTTCCCGGACTGGAATAAAGATCTGAATCGCGAGCTCACGCAAAAGGTGGCGGATACGCTTGCCGAAGATACCTCCCGCATCGTGCACCGCTTCTCCGCCGTTGAGGAGCATTACTGGGCGGGCTGGTACTTTGGCACCGTGCGCGACCTGCTGGCCCCAGCCAAAACGGGGATCATTACCGAGTTCGGCGCGCAGGCGCTTCCCCGCCTGTCAACGCTAAAAACCATCATCCCGGCGGCGTCGCTCTGGCCAAAAACGACCGCCGCCGACGATCCCGGCTGGACCGTCTGGAAATACCATAATTTTCAGCCCTTCCAGACCTTTAAGTTCGCCGGTATTCCGCGCGGGAAGAATATTCAGGCGATGATTCGCAATACCCAGGCGTACCAGTCTCAGCTGGTGGCCACTGCGGCCGAAAGCTATCGCCGACAGCGATACCAGCCGGTGACGGCCCTGTTCCACTTTATGTTTGTGGAAACCTGGCCCTCCATCAACTGGGGCGTGGTGGACTACCTGCGTAAGCCTAAAGCCGGGTTTTACGCGCTCCAGCGCGCGTACCAGCCTGTTTTGCCGTCCATCGAACCGGTCACCGCGCAGTGGCAATCCGGCGCGGCGGCGACCGTGCGCCTCTGGGCCATCAACGACACCTGGAAACCGTGCCGCGAATGCCGTCTGAGCTGGCGCATCACCCAGCGCGACAAGGTGCTGGCTAAAGGCACGACGACGATGACGATCGCAGCAGACTCGGGAACGATGGTCAAAACGCTGACGGCTACGCCCGTGGGCCAGGACGACGTGTCGATTCGGTTTACGATTGAAAACAGCGCGGGAAAAATTGTCGGTGAAAATCAGCGCACGGAGTCCGTCATAAAGTGAGCGAGGGGAAAAGGAAAATTGCCGCTTCCCCTGCTTTCTTGTACCCTTTCAGCGTTTACCCCAATCCCCTAAAAATCGAGACATCCGGACGCCTATGACTGCACACATTTCCAAAGATCCTTTACATGGCGTAACGCTGGAGATGATGGTCAACGCCCTGGTGGCGAAGTATGGCTGGAGCGAATTGGGCGACCGCATCAAAATTAACTGTTTCAGAAAAGATCCCAGCGTTAAATCGAGCCTGAAATTCCTGCGCCGCACCCCGTGGGCGCGCGCGGAAGTTGAAGCCCTGTATCTGGACTCCCTCAACGATGAGGAAAGCGCAGAACAGGCGGCGCCCGCCTTTAATCCCTGGGCTAACAGTCGGATTATCAAGAGCTAATACGCAAATGACGCGACACGTAAAACGGATCGGTGCGCTGGCTGCCTGCGCGCTTTTACTTGTAAGCTGCTCCTCAAAACCACCTAAATCACTGGTTACCCCTCTTCCCACCGCCAGCAAACCGACGCAGCAGGCAAACGAGCCGATGCGCGGGGTCTGGCTGGCGACCGTCTCTCGTCTCGACTGGCCGCCGGTGGCCTCGGTGAACGGCCGCAGCGCCGACCAGCGCATCACCATGCAAAAGCAGGCGCTGATCGGCAAGCTCGACAACCTTAAGCGCCTCGGGATTAACACCGTATTTTTCCAGGTGAAGCCGGACAGCACCGCGCTCTGGTCATCAAAAATTCTACCGTGGTCAGATATGCTGACGGGCAACATCGGCGAATATCCGGGTTACGACCCGCTGCAGTTTATGCTGGATGAAGCGCACAAGCGCGGCATGAAGGTTCATGCCTGGTTCAACCCTTACCGCGTGTCGACCAATACTAAGCCCTCAACCATCGCCGCCCTGAACCGGACTTCATATCTGACCCCGTCCAGCGTCTATGTTCAGCACCCGGAATGGGTACGCGTCTCCGGAGATCGTTTTGTTCTCGACCCGGGCATTCCCGAAGTGCGCGACTGGATAACCAAAGTGGTGACCGAAGTGGTGGCAAACTACCCGGTAGACGGCGTGCAGTTTGATGATTACTTTTACGCTGAATCGCCGGGATCCGCGCTCAACGACGCGCAAACCTGGCGGCAGTACGGCCAGGGATTTGCCTCAAAAGCCGACTGGCGCAGACACAATACGCAGCAGCTGATCGTGCAGGTCTCCCGCGCGATCAAGCAGACCAGGCCCAACGTGGAGTTTGGCGTCAGCCCGGCGGGCGTGTGGCGGAACCGCTCCTTTGACCCGGCGGGTTCGGACACGCGCGGCGCCGCGGCCTACGATGAATCCTACGCCGATACGCGTCAGTGGGTGCAGCAGGGCCTGCTGGACTACATTGCCCCGCAGATATACTGGCCCTTCTCCCGGGACGCCGCGCGCTACGACGTGCTGACCAAATGGTGGGCCGACGTCGTCAAGCCGACCCACACCCGCCTGTATATCGGTATCGCGTTTTACAAGGTGGGCGAACCGTCGAAAAATGAGCCGGACTGGACGGTACAGGGCGGCGTTCCGGAGCTAAAAAAACAGCTCGACCTTAACGATTCGCTGCCCAACGTGAACGGCACCATCCTGTTCCGGGAAGATTACCTGAACCAGCCGCAGACCCAGCAGGCGGTGAACTACCTCAAAGGACGCTGGGGTAGCTAAGTGACTATCAGGCAGAAACACCCCGTTTCTGCCTGATTTCTTAAGGCTTCGGCCCGAACATTGCCTCAAGCTGCTGCGCGTCCGGCATACCGACCACCTGCTGCAGTTCGTTTTCCGCATTCAGATAATAAATGGCCGGCGTGGCGTTTGCACCCAGGCTGTCCATCAGCGCCTGGTGTTTCTGCAGGATCGCTACCGTTTCGCGGGAAGCCTCGCCTTCAGGCTTGGGTAATTTTTTACCGCCGGAAAGCTCGTATTCGCGCCAGGCCGAAACCGGATCTTTCGCATTCAGGATCGCAGAGGCGTTGCGCCCGCTGTTGGGGTTAAGAAACGCCACCAGCAGCGTGTTGAGCTGAACCTTGCCCGCCTTCACCCACGGCTGCGCTTCGGCCCAGAACTGCTTGCAGTACGGGCAGAACGGATCGGCGAAGACAAAGACCTTACGCGGGGCGTTATCTGCCCCTTCCTTCAGGGGATGCGCCGCATTGAGGTTTTTCCACATCTCGCGTCCCATCGGAGCGTAGATCTCTTTCTGGAAATAGCCTTCGCTGAGGTTTTTTCCTTTGTCATCGTACAAATAGCCCGAAATAACGTGCTTGCCGTCCGGCGTTAAAAACAGCGTCACGCCCATGTCCTGATACTGCCCCAGCCAGGCTGGCGCCCCGCCAGGGGCATCCAGTTTCTTAATGATTTTGATCTGCTGCTGCTCGCTGAACTGCTTCACCACATCCGGTATGGCATCAGCGGCCTGGGCCAGCCCTGAGGTCGCCAGCGCCGAAAGTAACAGTAATTTTTTCATTTCCCTCTCCGGTTTGTCGGGGGCATTCCGCCCCCTTCAGGTTAGCGGTTTTTCAGTGCGTCACTGACCATTTCGTCGAACTGTTCAAAAGGAACCCAGCCGGGCAGTAGCCCTTCGCCGATAAGCGTGGCGGGCGTGCCCTGAATTCCCATTTTTTCCGCGACGATCAGGCTGCGTTTGATCGACACCATGCTCTCATCATCCGGCGCGGTGACGCTCACCCCCGCCCGCTTTTGCGCCTCCTGAATGCTGGCGTCATCGTGGTATCCCTTTTTGGCCATCAGGGTATGGTTAAATTTCATAAACTGCTCGGGATGCGCGCGCCAGACGGTTAACGCGTCGCGCGCGGCGGTCAGCGAACTTTCCGAGCGGAAAGGTAAAAACTTAAAGACCACCGCCACATCAGGGTGTTTTTCGACGATCTTCTCCAGGTAAGGATCGAATTTCTTACAGTACGGGCAGTTATAGTCGGTAAACACCACCAGGGTAAGCTTTGGATTTTTCGCGCCAATACGCGGCGAATCCGGATCGTTGAACAGAAAATCAGCGATCATCTTCTGCGCGCGCTGCTCCTGGTCCGGCGTCAGCGGCTGGGCTGCCATGACCTGAGCCGAGGCCAGCAGGAGCATAAGCGTAATAAAGAATTTTCTCATAATGCATTAGCCTTTTGCGTTATTCAGGGTGGTGACCAGGGTGCGCTTGTCCAGCAGCGGCGAGAGGATGTCCCCCTCAGGCGTGCCAGGGCCATAGACCTCATTAAAGGGAATGGCGTAGCGGTTTCGCTTCGCGAGAAACTCCGCGATAAGCGCGGAGGGCTGGCTCCAGTCTCCGCGCAGGGCCACCACGTCCGGCTGACTCAGCGCGGCAATAACGTCCGGCTGACGCAGTACCCGGTGCTCGTTAACTTTGCAGGTCACGCACCAGTCCGCCGAGATATCCACAAACACCCGTTTCCCCTGCGCCAGAGCCTGCTCAATGGCCTCCTCGCTGAGCGGCTGCCACGGGATGGTCTGTGCGACGCTTTGCGTGGTGGCATCTGACGGTGAGTTAAGCAACCCGCGCAGCTGATACCCGCCGAACACCGACAGCGCGATGACCACGACCCAGAATAACGGCGAGGAGGTTTGCCCCTTCTTCGCAAACAGCGCCAGCGCGATAACGATCAGCACCAGCATCACGACCTGGCTGACCGCCTCGCCGAGATGCAGGCTCAGCAGCGTGACCAGCCAGAGGCTGGAGGCCAGCATCATCAGGCCCAGGATCGTTTTGAGCGTGTTCATCCAGCGGCCGGGTTTTGGCAGCAGCATGGCCGTTTTCGGCACCAGGGCCACAAACAGCCACGGCAGGCTCATGCCCACGCCCAGCATCAGGAAAATAAGCCACAGGGAGTGCAGCGGCGCACCAAGGGCAAAGGCAACCGCCGTGCCGAGGAACGGCGCGGAGCACGGCGTGGCAAGCAGCGTGGCGAACATCCCTTCGCAGAAACTGCCGCCAAGCCCTGTGCCCCCTGCCGTTGCCAGCCGCCCGGCGGCGGCTGAAGGAAGCAGCATCTCAAACGCCCCAAACAGGTTCAGCGCAAAGAGGAAGGTCACGGCAACCATCAGGCCGATAAACCACGGGTTCTGGAACTGAATGCCCCACCCCAGCGACGCCCCGGTCAGCTTAAGCGCGGTCACCATCGCGGCGAGCAGCGCAAAGGAGGTGAGGATCCCGGCGCTGGTGGCCAGGAAGCGCAGCCTGATGGCGCGCCTGTCCGATCCCGCCTGCAGGATGCTGTTAAGCTTCATGCCCATTACCGGCAGCACGCAGGGCATCAGGTTCAGGATCAGCCCGCCCAGCAGGGCAAAAAGTACCATTTTACCCGTTCCTTCAGGCGCGGAAGGCTCTGTGGGGGTTGCCCCAACGGTCATAGTGGTTTGCTGCGCGTTACCGCCATTGGTCAGCACAAACGACAGCCTCTTGCCTTCCAGCGAGGCGGGTTTATCGCCCCATTCGTCGGTCACGGGTACCGTCACCCGAAGCGTGTTGCCGTCGTGCTTAATGGCCGGCTCGCCGGGCAGAATGTCACCCTCCAGCGGGTCAAAGTAGATCCCCGGATTGTTCCACTTCCCGTCCGTCGTACCGGTAATCACCAGCTTGTCGCCGGATAGCCATGCGGAAAGATCTGCGGATACGCCTGACGTACCGGGCACGGCGCGCATCGCTTGTTCGAACTCGCTACGGAAGCCCTCATCCACCGGCTGCGTAAAATCGAGATGCAGCGGGTAGTCCGTCAGCAGGCAGACGTTGCTGCAGGTGGAGAGCGTGAGCGTTCCATTGAGCGCGTCGCTCTTCACCCCGTCGAGAACGATCGGAATCGTGACCTTATCGTGATACCCCTGCGTGGTCATGCCGGAGATATCGAAGCGCGAAGGAACCGGCCAGGACCAGCTGTCCGTTACGCCTTCCGGCCAGCTGATTTTTGGCGCGACGCCACCCTCGCCCGGCGATCGCCAGTAGGTTTTCCAGCCGGGCTTTAGCTCAATGGTGAGCAGGCCTTTAACGTGCGTTTGTTCCCTTTCCGCCTGAAAGCGGATGTGGGCGTGATCGTTTTGTGGGGAGACCAGCCAGCCGGTGTCTGCCGCATGGGCAATGCCGATGCAGGACAGCCACAGGAGGACGAATCCCCTGAAGAGATTAACCATGTATTACTCCGTGAACAGTGAAAAATTATCGTGTGGTGACGATGATTTTCATTCACGGAAAACGCAGTTTTTAAGGTGTATTCGGGGAGGCGGTGCCTGAACCGGCTGTTCCGCGGGAGCGAATGCCCGCCCTTGCGTCAGCAGCTGTAACAGCGCGAAGAAGATAATGATAGCCGGCAGCGCGCCGTCGAAGAACAGCGGCTGGGCACAAAGAAGCGACTGGGCGCCCAGTTGGCAGGGCGATGGCCCGGACTGCTCGGTGCTACTTTGGGTTGGGGCATCTGCACTCAGTGAAATCTGCGGATCCAGTCCCTGTAAAAAATGGTTGAGCATCACCGCACGCTGCACGAGGCAAATCGCCATCGCGAGACAGGTGATGATCAAAAGCCATTTTCCGAGGAGCTGACGGTTGCGCATAATATTCCAGAGTAACAAGACGCCCCGATCATAAACGATAGTGATGAATCTACAAGTGCCGGAAGTGTAAGGTTTTGTCTGTCGCCGCTATTCCCCCGTCAGCGCGTCGTAGATATCCCGCAGCCTCGTGCGCAGAAACAGCACCGCCTTGTGCTTGCGGGATAGAAGCGCCTGCTCGCTGGCCCCCGTCTCCTCTGCCAGCATTTTAATGCTGTAGCCGCGGAGTTCGGTCTTTTCAAACACCTCCCGCTGCGGCGGCGACAGTTCAGACAGCGCCTGCCCCAGCTCTTCCCACAGCAGCGTTTTGAGATACTCCTCCTCCGGCGTTTGCGGTACGCCGAACAGGGTTTCGGCCAGCTCGTCCTCGGGAAAACCCTCTTCGTCTTCGCCCGTAAAATAGCCGGAGAGCGGCACCTCGCGCTTTTTACGCGCCCGGTCTGTCATCTCGTTACGCGCCGCGCGGAACAGCCAGGCCGCGACGTTTTCGACCGGCTGCTCCACTTTCATCAGCTGATACGTGACTTCCTGCAAAATGTCGTCGGCATCATCGCGAACGGACGTCCGTCCGCGAATGAAGGCTTTCAGCCGGGCGCGGCAGGCATTGAGCGCCGACATCAGCATGGATCCGCCCGCCTCCCCGGCTTTCATTTCGCTCACTCTGCTTCCGGGGTTTTGGGCGCGGCGTCATCGCGCTTATCGTCACGATGACCGTGCCAACCGCAGTGACCGCGGCCGTGGCGACCAAATCCTTCGCGACGCTGCTGAATAAACGCCTCGCGCTGTTCGGGCGTCATGTTCATCCAGCGCTCGTGCATCCGGCGGTGCGCGCCAAACATCCCCGGGCGGAAACCTAATCCGCCGAACAGAATGCGGCTCAGCACCAGAATCCCCAGCGCCTGCCAGAAACCAATGGCCTTCACGCCGAGGATCGCCGGAAGCAAGGCGTTCCACAGGGACATCACCAGCAGGCCGAGCACGATGAAAATCACCGCGCCGATGATTAAGCCCTTGCCCATACGGTGGCGACCGAATCCGCGCCCGTGACCTCTGCCGTGCAGTTCAAAATCTCTCATGGTGTTTACCTCGTGTGCAGTAACTGATTATGGCTTGTGATGAGGTAGACGGATGAGGATGGGAAATATTGCTGGGGAGAATGACAAAATTTTGCGTGATCTCTATTGGCATACTCGATGCGCACTGCTAACCGTTTCAGCTCATGTACGGAAAGCCTGAGGAGGATGGCTCGATGGGAATACTGAGAAGATGATTCGGGGGATTGTGCGAAAGAACTGACGCTGCTGCTGGGGCGGTTTAAAGCTTGGATTGCGGTGATCCATCTTAAGATTTCAGCTTTAACCACACAACTAAAAGCCCCACGGAGGGGTACAAAGACACAAAAACTGAAAATTGTTCTCTCAGCCTATTTTGCGCACTTGACGGGGAGGTTTTATAGATGCGTATTATAGCGATTGGCACAATAGAAACCATTTTTTGTGACTAGCGTCACCACATGCACTTTAAACAATGGAACTATAGTTTTTGGGCGTTTTTTGCTAATGTTTTTCTTGGTAAATTAACGAGATTCATCACAAACATGATTATAACTCTTTAAGGAGATGGCCATGGCTGTAGGAACAATGACAATTCGAAAATTGATCCAAGCAGTAGCTGAGGGAGAAATCCGAATACCTGCTTTTCAACGTGATTTCGTCTGGGAACCAGATAGAGTTCAGTTTCTAATGGATAGCCTTTATAAAAAATATCCAGTTGGGACGCTTTTGCTATGGCGTACCAAAGAGAAACTCGAACACGATAGAATGCTAGGCCCTTATAAACTCCCTGACCCGAAAAAAGATTATCCTATCGAGTATGTTCTTGATGGGCAACAACGAATTACATCAATCTTCTCTGTCTTTCAAACAGAATTAGTAAAAGAGCCTAACAATAACATCAATTGGCTAGATATATATTTTGACATTGATGCAAATAAAGATGTCCAAGACTCCCAATTCATTGCCTTGCAACCCCAAGAAGTAAAAGATAATCATATACCACTCAATATATTATTTGACGTAAAAAATTACGGAACATTTGTTCGTAATTACCCGAAGCAAGAAAGGATTGCGGAAATAGATAGATTACAAGCCGCATTTCAAGAGGTTCAACTTCCCACAGAAATAGTAGAAATAACAGACCATTCCAGCATTGCCATAATTTTCGAACGAGTCAATCGAGGCGGAGTTCCATTAGATACTTATCAACTATTGTCAGCATGGACTTGGAGTGGGGATTTTGATCTGCGTGCTAAATTTGACGAGTTAGGTGATGATTTAGACGATCATGGATATAAAGAACTGGCTGAAGAACCTGACTTACTGCTGAAATGCTGTTCTGCTGTGATAAAAGACGATGCTTCTGCAAAATCAATTGTTGAACTAAATGGTACAGAGGTACGTACCCAGTTCGAAATTTTTAAACGAGGATTGTTAGGTGCTGTTGATTTCCTTAAACGAGACTGTTTGGTCGTTTCATTTAAAAACTTACCATATAAATCTATGTTAATTCCCTTGACCAAATGCTTTGCTACAGCCAAGCCTGCTGGTTTCCACCCTAATGCGGCGCAAAGATCTGCTCTAGTGAAATGGTTCTGGCATAGTTGTTTCTCAAGAAGGTATTCAAACAGCGTTGATACGGCTGTAAAAAATGATATAACTGCAGTTAAAAACCTCCTCAACAACGACTTAAGCGATTTTGCGAATCGTTTAATTAACGTTACCCCAGATTTTTTTATTGAAAACACATTCTCAATTAATTCCGTTAATACAAAGACATTTGTACTAATGCTTGCTAACAAGAGACCAAAATCATTTATATCTGGAGCTAACGTTGACTTAAACTCAGTGCTGATTTCTTGTAATAAAAGAGAGTATCATCATATATTCCCAAAAGACTATCTCGAAAAAACTTATAATTACACAGATAAAACTGACATCTTCCCGCTTGCCAACTTCGCTTTTTTAACCAAAACTGACAATGCTTCAATTCAAAACTCAGCACCTAACATATATGAGTCAAGAATCAATGCAGGTATGAAAAATGCAATTCTCGGAACACATTTCATTCCTAATAATGGGTTAAAGTTGGATTATAAAGATTTTGTGTTAGAGAGAGCTAAACTACTCGCTGATGAAGCGAATAGACTCTCAAATTAACTAACCCTCCCCGGTCATTCTATGGCCGGGGATTAAATAGTACTCACCTATCTAATACGGCCCATTCCGATAATCATTTTACTTGTGTTCGATACCCTCATCCCTAGTGCTCATACCAATCCAATAATAAAACTTACTTACACGCTGAATTTTTAAACTAATGTCATTACATGCATCCTTCAATCCATAGTTTTGGACCGAGCCCCGAGACATTGCAGCACCGTCTTTTATGGCATTTGACGACTTCTACTAAAACATAAAGTTTTATTTAGCGGAGCCATCCATTCAAAAGCGCGAGTTAAAAGGCCCCCTCAGGAGCCTCCCTCATAAAATCAAGCCTGCACCGGCAACCTAAAACTCGCAATACTCCGCGAAAGCTGCTGCGCCTGCTCTTCCAGCGAGGCCGCTGCCGCCGCGGACTGCTGCACCAGCGCGGCGTTCTGCTGGGTCACGCCATCCATCTCGGTCACCGCCTGCCCGACCTGGCCGATCCCGCGGCTCTGTTCTTCGGAGGCGACGGAGATCTGCTCCATCAGCGTATTCACCTTATTCACCGACGAAATAATCGAATCAATCACCTCGCCCGAGCGGCTCACCAGCTCCGCACCGTTTTTCACGCTGGAAACCGACTGCGCGATCAGGCTTTCGATATCTTTAGCCGCCACCGCGCTTTTCTGCGCAAGAGTGCGCACTTCGCTGGCCACCACTGCAAAACCGCGGCCCTGCGTACCGGCGCGCGCCGCTTCAACCGCCGCGTTAAGTGCCAGAATGTTGGTCTGGAAGGCGATGCTGTTGATCACGCTGGTAATGTCTTCGATGCGCTTCGAGTTCGCCGCGATGGTGTTCATCGTGTCGATGACTTCGCGGGTCACCGCTTCCCCGGTGTGGGCATTGTTCACCGCGTCCTGCACCAGTTTTCCGGCCTGATAGACATTATCGGTATTGTTCGCCACCGTCGCGCTCAGTTCCTCCATGCTCGCCGCCGTCTGGGTCAACGCGGAAGCCTGCTGCTCGGTACGCGAAGCCAGATCGATATTCCCGGCGGCAATCTCCTGCGCCGCGTGCGTCACGGTATGGCTCGCATCGCGCACCTGGGCGATGGTCGCCAGCAGTGCCTGACGCATCTGCTCCATCGAACCCATCAGGTGGTCGATTTCGTTGCTTGAACTC
Source organism: Enterobacter cloacae complex sp. P17RS (assembly GCF_014895885.1). NCBI lineage: Bacteria > Pseudomonadati > Pseudomonadota > Gammaproteobacteria > Enterobacterales > Enterobacteriaceae > Enterobacter > Enterobacter cloacae complex sp. P17RS. The sequence continues at coordinate 405,266 of NZ_JADBQK010000003.1, read as the reverse complement.
CCCTTCACCGGCACCGGAACATCCAGCTTGCCCGCCGCAATCTGGCTGCAGTGCTCTCGCGCCAGGTTGACCGGGGCAAAGACAAAGCGCTTCATGAAGATGCTGACTGCAACGATCACCACCACAAACAGGCAGGCAATAACGGCAATCATCACCAGGCCGGAGACGAAATTGCTGCTCGCATCCTCGTTCAGGCTTTTAGCGTATTTCTGGTGGACCGAAAGGACCTGGTCGAGCACGATTTCGTACTGGCGGTCAAGACGGGAGACTTCCGGGATCAGCGCGTTAAATTTGGCGACATCGTGCGCCGCAGCGGCATCGATCAGCGGCGCCAGCCCCTGGTTGCGGTAGTTTTGCCAGGCGTCCTGATAGGCACTCACCATCGATGCTTCATCCGTCAGACGCGGCGAAGCCATAAACGCCGCAAAGGCATTGTCCGCTTTGGTCAGCGCCTCTTTCACTGCGGCAAGCTTTGCAGACTCGTCCGCCGCGTTGCCCGCTTCCACCATCTTCACGTACTCCATCACCCGCACGCGCAGCGTACGGCTGTGGTTGATGGGGTCAATAATCGACAGCACCACCTGGATCTCTTTGTTTACGTTATCCAGCGAGTTATTACTTTTAATGATGAGGCCAACGCTCGTCACGGTGCTGACGATAAAGAACAAAAGCAGCGAGAACAGGACAATCAGGGACGACTTTTTCAACGACATAAACCAATACCTCAAGGAGAATTATTCCTTATGGTTATCGGCGCTTCCAAAACTTAAATTAATTAAAGTTATTGATATATCGCCTGGGGCTATACCGCTGACTTATAGCGCCGCTGCAGGGTGGCATCCAGCTTGCGCTGCAATGGCTGCGGCGTCTCCCCTTCGATCAATTTACCAATCAGATCAAAGCAGTGCCACGCCAGCTGGCGGTTGTCCTGCCGAATGGTATCGACCGGGATCGTCAGTGAATCGTAGAGATAGTGATCGTCAAAGCTGGCTAATCTGATATCGCTTTGCAACAGGTTATGCTGGCCCATATAGCGCAGCACCCCTTCCAGCAGCCCGCAGGCGGCGGTGAAAAGCGCTTTTGGCGGACGCCCCAGGCGGGCGCAGAGTTCAGCAAACATCTCGTACCCGGAGCTCGGGTGATAGTTACCGTGAATGATCCACTCGGGGCGCAGCTCCACGCCGGCCTCTCGCAGACCTTGCTTAAAACCGTCCAGACGGTCGCGCGTCGGAGACAGGCGCGGCTGGCCGCCGAGGAAGTAGAATTCATTCGGATGCTGGCGCGCAATGTCCGCTACCAGCGCCGCTGTCGGGGAAATGGAGTCGGTGATCACCAGCGGCAGCGCGCTGTCGTTCATGTGCCGGTCAAAAAGCACAACGGGCAGCTGCTCGCTGAGCTTCAGGTAGTCCGCATCGTTCAGCATGCTGGAGGCCACAATCAGCCCGTCCACCTGACGCGCCACCATATTGTTCACCACCACCGTCTCCTGCCCCGGATTTTCATCGCTGCAGGAGATCAGCAGCTGAACACCCGCCTCGCGGCACAGCGTCTCCAGCTCGTGAGAAAAGACGGCGAAACCGTAGTTAGTGATCTCGGGAACGACAAGACCAATGGTGTGGCTGCGGTTATCGCGCAGCGAGCGGGCGTGAATGCTGGGCTGATAGTGGTGCTCTTTTGCAATCGCCAGCACGCGCTCGCGCGTCTCTTCCGCCACGCGAAGCTCTTTGCTGCGCCCGTTCAGGACGAGGCTGGCGGTGGCTTTTGACACACCCGCCAGCTCCGCGATGTCTTTTATGGTGACGCGTTTTGTTTTTCTCACAACGACTTAGATCCGGCTGCCAAAACCCTCATTCTATCATGCAGGCGCGCAGCGACCAGTAGCGTAATGTGATGTCGGACGCACCTTCGAATCGCACCTGGGCCGGATGGTCAGGAAAATAGCGGCTGCTCATCACCCCTTCACCGTGGTTGATGAAAATTTCGACGCTGGAGCGGTCGCACAGAACGCGTAAATGACGAACCTCACCCTGCCAGTAGCGGGTCAATGTTTCACCGGTTTTCAGGCTCGCGCGTTCAAGGCGTAAACCCTGCTCATCGACCGTGAGGCGCAGCGCGCCTGCGAAATCGACATTCACCTGCGATGCGTCCAGCTCAAACTCCAGGCGCGTCGCGTCCAGGTCTGGCGCCTCGCTGGTGCGCCCCTGCCAGCGCTGCTCTTCTTCGCGCAGCGCCGCCAGCTCGCGCGCCGGAGTCTGCCAGAGCCTGCCGTCGCGGAAGCGTAATTCACGCGGGCAGGTCATCTGGTGCATCCAGCCGTGCGCCCGCGTCGGCTGAAGCATCTCTTCCCCGTCCGGTACGCCCATCCAGCCGATCAGAATGCGGCGTCCATCCTCCGCCAGCGTGGTTTGCGGGGCGTAGAACTCAAAGCCCGCGTCCAGCTCGTGCAGCTCGCCGTGATCGAATGCGGCGCTGGCATAGTCAAACGCCCCGCTCATCCAGGTGGCCGGATAGGTATTGAGGTAGCGATGCGGCTCGCGCGCCAGCCCCTGCGGGCAGCAGATCAGGACGTGCGTTCCGTCGAGGGCGAACAGGTCCGGGCACTCCCACATATACCCCGCTTCCGTCAGGCCGTTGACGCCGTGACCAGCGATCTCCCCGCAGGACGTCCAGGCATGCAAATCGGCTGATTTAAACAGCAGCACTTTGCCGCGCTTTTGCACATCCTGCGCACCCAGCACCATGTACCACTCCCCGTCGTGCTGCCATACCTTCGGGTCACGCACGTGGCCGGTGTAGCCTTCCGGCAGCGCCAGTACCGGCCCCAGCTTCGTAAAGGTTCCGTCCGGCTGCTCCACGGCTAGGCACTGCCAGGCGGTGCGGCTGCCGTCATCAAACTTTACGTTGCCGGTGTAGCACAGCGTGAGAACGCCGTGGTTGTCCACGGCGCTACCGGAGTAGCAGCCGTTGCGGTCATACTCTTCGTCGGGCATAAGCGCCAGCGGCTCATGCTGCCAGTGCACCAGGTCCGCAGAGCTCCAGTGCCCCCAGCATTTAAAGCGATGCTCGCAGGCCAGCGGGTTCCACTGATAAAACAGGTGGTAGCGTCCGGCAAACCAGATAAACCCGTTCGGGTCGTTCATCAGCCCTGTCACCGGCGCGGGGTGCCACTGCGGATAATGGCTATCCGCCAGCGCCCGCGGCTGCCCTTTCATAACGGCCTGCAGGATCGCAGGCCAGCGGGAAAGTTGCGTCATTATTCAGAGTCCGTTTTATATTTCAGCAGCAGCGAGACGGTAAACGCCACGCCGAAGGCAATCACCATGCCAATAATATAGTTAAGGAGCGAGCTCGCCTGAACGATAGCCATACCCGGAATAGCGGTCAGCCCGACGGCGGTCATGTAGACATGCACTGACACCACCCAGGCTCCGCCCGCCGCGCCGCCGATCAGCGCCGCGATAAACGGCTTCACGAAGCGCAGGTTGATACCAAAAATGGCCGCTTCGGTAATGCCCAGCATCGCAGAAAACGCCGACGGTAAGGTAATGGCTTTGATTTTCGCGTCTTTGGTTTTAAACCACACCGCCAGACAGGCGCCGCCCTGCGCCACGTTCGCCATGGCCCAGATCGGCAGCAGGAAGTTTACGCCAATCGACGGGTTACCCAGCAGTCCGGCTTCAATCGCGTGGAAGCTGTGGTGAATACCGGTGATAACAATCACCGAGTACAGCCCACCGAACAGCAGCCCGGCCAGCCAGCCCGCGTGTTCAATCAGCGTGCTCAGAATAAAGGAGATGCCGTCGCCCAGCGCGCGCCCTGCCGGGCCGATAATCAGCAAGGCGATGAAGCCAGAGATAACGACGGTGAGGAACGGCGTCAAAATCAGATCCAGCGCGTCCGGGATCGCGCGGCGCAGGTTTTTCTCGACGATGCTCATAAACCAGACGGCCAGCAGTACCGGGAATACCGTGCCCTGGTAGCCAATCATCGCGATCTCAAGGCCGAAGAAGTTCATGGTGTGGAAGCCGGAGGCCACGCCCCAGGCGTTGGTCAGTGCCGGGTGGGTCAGAATGCCGCCCAGCGTCGCGCCCAGATACGGGTTCCCGCCAAATTCCCGCGCCGCGGTAAAGCCGATCAGGATTGGCAGAATGATAAACGCCGCCGAGCTGCACATGTCCAGCATGATGTAGAGGGCGTTATCCGCATTGACCCAGCCGTAGGTTTTCACCATGCCGAGCAGGCCCATCAGCAGGCCGGACGCCACAATGGCGGGAATGATCGGGACAAAGATATTGGAGAGCAGACGCGCAATGCGCTGGAACGGGTTCAGCTTGCGCGCCGCGATATCCGCCGCTTCAGACTTGCTGGACTCACTAATCCCCGCCGCCTGAATAAACGCGGCGTAGACCTTATTCACCACGCCCGTGCCGAAAATGACCTGCATCTGCCCGGCGTTATGAAAACAGCCCTTCACGCCCTCGACCTTGCCAATCGCCTGCCGATCGGCAAGCGCGTCGTCGACCAGCACCAGACGAAGACGCGTAGCGCAGTGCGCGGCGCTGGCGATATTTTCCTTGCCGCCCAGCAGCGGAATAAGCTCGCGGGCGATTTGATTAACATCCATAGATACCTCTGCCTGACTTCTTTTTATGATGTGCGAAACGCCCCCGCCAGGCGGGAGCGTGATGGGTTAAAACCAGGTTTCCATCTGGACCCCAAAGTTCCATTCCCCGCCGGCGTTGAAGCCGCTGCTGCCAAAGGCATCATCGCTGGCGTAATTATCCAGTTTGCTGCTCCAGTCCATCCAGGTGGCAAACAGGCGCAGCTCCGGGCGGCTGAAGAAATCGCCGATTTTGCTCGCTTTTAACGTTGGCGCAAAGGTCAGCTTGTAGAAACTGCCGTTAACGGCGTTCCGGTCCTTATAGCCTTCCGGATGTAAGTCCATGTACTGATAGCTTCCCTCAAACGCCAGCGCGAAGTTCTGGGTCACCTCTTTAATCAGGCGGGTGTTGAGCGTCACCCACTCATAGCTGTCGCCCTTGACGTAGCGATCTTTGCTGCTCTGCGCCAGCACGGCAGGCGCGATACTCCAGCCACCGCCAACAGGCGTGACACCGTAACTTGCGAAGCGCCAGGTATCGGCATCAGACAGCAGCGCCCCGTCGGAACCGATGCTCTTAACTTCTGCGCCCAGGCCGTGACCGTACAGCAGCGCCGTTTTGGCACTCCCTTCCCGCAGGCCATAGAAGCTCTCGTTGTGCAGCCCCACCAGGGCATGAACGCCGTTATTGGCCGCGTCGGTTTTGATGAGATCGCCGTTAGCGTCTTTACGGTCGTCGTTATCCTTCGCCCGCAGGCCGCTCACCATCACCTGCAGCGGGCCGGCGAAGTGGTTCATGCTGAGGATGTAGTTCTGAACGTTATTGTCGGTCTGCTCCACGCTGCCGAAGTTGCGGCCGTAGATCGAGAAGTTGCTGCGCAGCGAGTCGTTCCACTTCACGTCGTAGACGCCGCCGCCGGTACCGGCCAGGAATACCACGTCGGAATCCAGCCAGTGAATGTCAAAGTTGTCGCGGTCGAAGCGTTTACCCGCCCAGAAGGTGCTGCCCTTTAGCGCGCCGGTAAAATCAGGCAGGTTACCCAGCTCCGCAAAGGCCTGGCGAATATTGAGATCGCTGGTATCGGCTGACCAGTCGTTATAGGTTCGCTGACCGTCGGCCAGCATCGCCTTGAAGCGCGTGGTCGCCCCGTTATCCAGGGTTTGCTTGTGCTCCAGGTTCAGCTCGACGTAGGTGTCGGCTTCGTTACCCAGACGCCCTACCGCACCGCCGGTTTCCCCGGCTGGCGTCAGGTACGGGCCGCTTTTGCTGCTGGAGGCCGCGTCGTTCATCAGCAGGCCGGAGCGGGCGTAGCCGTGGAACTCAAATCCGCTGCTCTGATCCGCTTTTTTCTCCAGCGCGGCGGTACGCTGCGCCACCGCCTGGGTTGTGGTTTGCGTCTGCTGCTGGGCGGCGACCAGCTGCTGCGTTTTTTGTTCGGCTTCGCTGGCGCGTTTTTCGGCGACCTGCGCACGCGCTTCAGCAGCCTGAAGGCGCTGCTCCATCGCGGCAAGGCGCGCTTCGATACTCGTCATATCCGTCTGGGCAAAAACAGAGGTACTGCCGGCCAGCATGCCTATCATCACGGCAAGTCTGCGTTTTTTATACATTTTGTCGCATCCCTAAAAGTATTAATCGAACGTGCTAAATTGCTAAACCGGTTTAGGCTGCTGATACTAAACCCGGGAATTTTGGATCGGCAATCTTTTTTGCTAAACCGTTTTAGTAAGTGTGATCGAGGCGACAATTCAGGCCGCCGGACGGCGGCCAGTGAAGGAAGGATTACAGGTCGTGCTGCCAGGGCAACGCGGTCATCGCCCCCTTTGCCGTGGTGGCTAACGCGCCACAGCGCTGGGCTAAGGCGATTGCCGGAACCAGCTCCTGACCGGCGGCCAGCCCGAAGAGCAGCCCGGCGACGAAGGCATCGCCTGCGCCAGTGGTATCGACACATTGCACATGGGTAGCCGGATAGTGTTTCACCGCGCCCTGATGCCAGGCGATAACGCCCTCTTTTCCCTGGGTGACCAGCACCAGGCGCGCCGGGCAGCGCTGCATCAGCGTATTCAGACATTCTCGTACATCCGCATCGCCGGTTAAAAATGCCAGTTCCTCAACGGAGAGCTTGACCACGTCGGCGCTTTGGAGGGCCTGTTCCAGGCAGCGACGCAGCGCGTTCTCATCCGGCCAGAGATCCGGGCGAATATTGGGGTCGAAGCTCACGTAACCGCCCGCCTTCCGGATGGCGTCCATCGCCTGAAAGGTCGCCGAGCGGCTCGGCTCTGCGCTTAGCGCGATGGAACAGACGTGCAGCCACTCGCCCGCGCTGAACGTCGGCAGGTCAGCGGGTTCCAGAAACAGATCGGCGCTCGGGCGCACCATGAAGGTAAACGAGCGTTCGCCGTGGTCGTCCAGATCCACCACCACCGTAGAGGTGCGGTGCGCCGGGTCAAGGCGCATATGCTTCACGTCGACCCGCTCGTCAGCGAGCGTTTTCGCCATAAAGCGCCCGAAAGGATCGTCGCCAACCCTGCCGATAAACGCGCTTTTGCCCCCCAGCCGGGCAATGCCCACCGCGACGTTTGCCGGTGCGCCACCGGGGCACTGCAGTAATTTCCCTTCGCCATCGGGCAATAAATCCACCACCGCATCGCCAAGTACCCAGATTTTTTCCATGTGATCCTCTTAGCTAAACTATATTAAACCGTTTTAGCTATTTAAGCACAGGCAGGGAAAAGGGGAAATAACGCGGGAGGAAAATTGCCTAACGCTTCAGATGCGGCCAGCGAATATCGCCAACGCCGTTAAGCTGCGGACGGGCAAACAGGAAGCCCTGGAAGCGGCGGATCCCGGCAGATTCTAACCAGCACCACTCCTCTATTTTCTCGATCCCTTCGGCCACCAGGGTAATTTCAAGATCGGAGCAGCAGCTGATGATGGAGCGCACAATCGCCTGCTTCGGGCCGCTGAGATGGATATCGCTGATGATTTCGCGATCGATTTTGATTTTATCCGGCTGGAAGCGGGTCAACAGCGAAAGACCGGCATAGCCCGAGCCAAAATCATCGATCGCCAAGCCTACCCCCTCACCGCGAAGCCGCTTGATGGCGCTGTTAAACTGGTTGAACCCGGAGATCATCTCGTTTTCAGTAACTTCAATGACCACCTGCTCCGGCTGAAGGCCATGCTTTTTAATCTCATCGACCAGAAATTCCACCGCGCCAGGGACATTCACCAGCGACATGGGCAGCAGGTTTACCGCGATTTTATGGCTTCCAATGCCCAGCTTTTCCGCCAGCGCGAAGGCATACGCTTTCGTCTGGAGATCGACTTCATAGATTTTCGCCGGGTCCAGGGAGCTGAAGAAATGTTCCGGGCTGCCGCCGTCATTGCTACGGATAAGCGCCTCAAGGGAGCTGATTTTCCCTTCCGAGGGCTCGACAATTGGCTGCAGCGCAAACTGGCAGGTTTGCCCGGCAATCAGGCCCAGATGTTCGCCAAAGGGTAGCGCTTCGGTCGAGAGCGTCCATTTGTCCGAGGTGTAACGCGTCCCCGACGGGGCCGGACGTTTACCGGTTATAAAGGTCTGAATAAATTTGAACACCCGATCGTCGGAGGTCAAATAGCTGTCCAGCTTGCTGTAGCGCAGCACCGACTGCAGCACCTCTTTCGGCGACTGCGTCTGCAGATCGAACAGCAGCATCCCGACGTTTTCGAAGCGTCTGCGCGGACCATAGTCCCGCAGCAGTTCAACCACCCCACTGTGACGCTTGTCCTCACGGATGGTGTAGAACAGTTTGACCACACTCTCTTCCGACCCTTCGAGGATCTGCAGAACGTCATTCCCTTTTGCCAGGAGGACGCCGGTAATATCCAGTTTTGTGTTGCGGCCCCTGGCGCGCTCCACCAGCTCCCGCAGTTCGGTGGACGGGCGGGATAAATTCAACTGGCTTCGGTAGATCAGCGTCGTCAGCACAAAAAGGGGTTCCAATGATAATGAGAGGTGCCTTGAAGCTACTATGTAACATACTTAATCAATGCGACCTAACATATTCACGCTACAAGGGAACATTACTTTTCCCCATCGCCAATCCTGCTGTCGATCCTCTCCTGCATATAGTCGTAAAACGGGTTCGAGGTGACCCGCATCAGCGCCTCTTTACCGACGCTCAATACGGACGTTTCTCCCCAGAGCGCAATTGTCCCCAGGCTGATGCCGTAGCGGTTTTTCACCCCAGGTTCGCGGCCATAGAGATCGTCATCCGGCGGGAACGGCACGGCGATATGCGACAAAGAATAGACATCCTGCGGCCAGGTCTGCACAAGCGGCACAACGGTCTCCCGCGTGCTGCCGGCCGGGGTTGTTTTCGCCACCGTCGAGAAACTGTGTGCGTCCGCATTGGTAATAATCGTGACACCGTAACGTCTCTGCGCAACCGGGAGCAGCGCCGAGGTTGCCGTCCACGACGACGGCTTGAATAGCGGGCGGAAGCTCGCCGCCTGGTTGATGTCAAACACCACCAGCTCGCTGCCGTTTGCCGGAAGCTGGTCAAACAGGCCGGTCACCACCGCGCGGGTGCTGACCGTAGAATCCATGACCGACTGGAACGCCAGCACAGGCGGCAAATTCGCCAGCCTGTTCTCCCGCGCCTCACGGCCAATCTGCTCCTGCAGGGCCTTCGTCAGCAGCCACGACTGGCGGGCGGCGTTCACCGGGAACGAGTTGTATTTATACGGATTATATTCCGGGGAGATATTCAGCCACGCCGCTTTGGCAAACGCCGGCAGCAGCGCGGGTAGCCCTGCAAAACCGGCAAAGCGCGCAAAGGCCGTCACGCCGATCATCGGTGAGAGCAGGATTACCTGCTGCGGCCGACGAAGCGCAGAGGAATCCAGCGCATCGAGAGCATATTTCATCGCCAGCGCCCCGCCGTTGGAGTACCCCACCAGATGCAGCGGCACGTTATCCCCCGTCAGGCGCGTGGCTTCCCGCACGGCAAGACGCGTCGCCGCGAGCCACATCTCCCAGTCAACGTCGGTCAGCGCGCCGGGCGCGGTGCCGTGTCCGGGCAGGCGCGGAACCACGGCCACAAAGCCATGCTGTTGATAATTTTCGGCAAGGTGCCTGACGCTGTAAGGCGAGTCCGTCAGTCCGTGCAGCAATACCACCGCGCCACGGGGTTTTCCTGCTGGCATCAGCACAAGCGAACGGTTGGCATCGGGAGTGAACTGTCCCGGCCAAACCAGGCTCTGGCGAAAATAGCGGTTTAGCGGCGTTTGTTCCTCGCCCGCTGTTTTCGCCGTCACCGCCCTATCAAGCTCGGCGAAAATGGCGTTTTCCCGGGCAACATACCCGGCAAAGTTGGTGTTATCGAGTTCACGCACGGACATCTCGTCCGCCCGCCAGGTGTGCCAGAGGTGCAGGTCCGGCCCCTGCTGCGAGAGATAGACCCGCACTGCCAACAGGACGACCAGGACGATCCCCACGACCATCCCTGTTTTCTTTGCAAGCGCCGTCAGGCGCACGCTGATTCGCCAGGGCAAATTCGCCATGCCGGGATCCCTTTTATGTTCACTGTCCTTTTATCTTATCAAAAATGTGAACGGACTGACGTATTCATCAAATTCATACCTGCCGCGTCAGCCGCTGCACCAAAAGTGAACTACGCTGCACAAATGTTGATCATTGGTTAACTAAATATTGCGTGAAATTAACAGCACGGCGGGTTTTTACCTCACCGTGAACATGGCACGCGTCGTGCATTGTTAACCCGGTAACACAAATCCAGCTTTTGACAGCCAGTTAACAGCGAGGCGGTATGACGACGAAACCCGAGATGTTGAGCCGTATCGAAGCGACGTTCAGCCAGCTCACTCCCAGCGAAAAGCGGGTCGGGAGCTGGCTGCTGGCGCACGCCGCGCAAATCCCGTTTGAAACCGCGGAAAGCGTCGGTCTGGCGAGCGGGACCAGCGGGATCACCGTCGGACGCTTCCTGCGCAAGCTGGGGTATCGCAACCTGGAAGATGTCAAAAAGAGCCTGCGCGATCCGTATCAGCCCTGGGGCATGAACGAGCGGCTGGACTCCTGGCAGCAGCAGCGTCCCCTCCCCAACCGCCTTCAGCATGCCCTCTCGCTGGAGGTGGACGCCATTACGCAGGTGTATCAGCTGGCGCAAACGGACGCCTTCCGTCAGGTGGTGCACAACCTGGCCCACGCCGACGCGGTGTTTGTGCTGGGGATCCAGTCCACGCGCGGGATCGCCAACGCCTTCTTCAGCCATCTCGAGTACCTTCGCCCGCGCGTGAGCTATTCCGAAGGCGCGTCCGGCAGCTGGGTGGAATCCCTCAACTCCGGGTTTTCGCACCCTTACGTTGTGCTGACCGATACGCGCACCTACTCCACGATGGCCCGCCAGTACTGCCGCGTGGCGAGCGAAAAAGGGATCCCGCTGGCCTTAATCACCGACATCTGGTGCCCGTGGGCGCGGGATTACCCGATGGATTTACTGCAGGTGAAAACCGATACCGGTCATTTCTGGGATTCGCTTGCCCCCGTGAGCTGTCTGTTCAACCTGCTGCTGTCGGGCGTAGTGGAAGCGCTGGGTGATGCGCTCCCGGCGCGTCTGGCGGAAAACCGACAATTACAACAAGAGTTTGGTCAATTCGAACGCTAAAGGAGCGGAGCTATGCCCGAAGAGAGTGAACTGATTGACGTGGCGAAGACGTTTCCCACGCTGCATATCGATCTGAAGTACGCCACCGCCGACAACATCACCGGCAGGCCGATCTATCAGGAGGCGCTGTGCCTGCTGCATACCGACGCCGCCACCGCGCTGGCAAAAGCCATCAGCATTGCCGCCCTGGCCGGGCTGAAGCTGGTGGTGTACGACGCCTACCGGCCGCAGCAGGCGCAGGCCCAGCTGTGGGACGCCTGCCCGAACCCGGAGTATGTGGTTGACGTGGCAATTGGCTCCAACCACAGCCGCGGTACGGCCATCGACGTCACGCTGATGGACGAGCATAACAGCGTGCTGGATATGGGCGCCGGTTTTGACGAAATGCATGACCGTTCGCATCCCTATCACCCTTCCGTACCCCCGCACGCCCAGCGTAACCGTCTGCTGCTGAACGCCATCATGTTCGGCGGCGGTTTCGTGGGGATTAGCAGCGAATGGTGGCACTTCGAACTGCCGAACGCCGCCAGCTACCCGCTGCTTGATGACCGTTTTGCCTGTTTTCCCCTGACGCACACCTCTCTTTAACCTGGAGCACTGCCATGAAAACATCGCTTCTCACGACTCTGATTGCCGCCACGCTGGCGTTGAGCGCCCCGCTGGCGCTGGCCGCCGTCCCGAAAGACATGCTGGCGATCGGTAAAGCCGCCGACCCGCAAACGCTCGACCCTGCCATCACCATCGATAACAACGACTGGACCGTCACCTATCCGTCCTACCAGCGTCTGGTCAAGTACAAGCCCGGCTCTACAGAGGTGGAGGGCGATCTGTCGACGGGCTGGAAGGCGTCCGACGACCAGAAAGAGTGGACCTTTACCCTGGCGGATAACGCCAAATTCTCCGACGGCACGCCGGTCACCGCCGAAGCGGTCAAACTCTCCTTTGAGCGCCTGCTGAAGCTCGGCCAGGGGCCGTCTGAAGCCTTCCCGAAAGATCTGAAAATTGATGCCGTGGATGACCACACGGTGAAATTCACCCTCAGCCAGCCGTTCGCGCCGTTCCTCTACACGCTGGCAAACGACGGGGCGTCCATCATTAACCCGGCGGTGCTGAAGGCCAATGCCGCAGACGACGCGCGCGGCTTTCTGGCGCAAAACACCGCCGGTTCCGGGCCGTATATGCTGAAGAGCTGGCAGAAAGGCCAGCAGCTGATCCTGGTGCCGAACCCTCACTGGCCGGGCGACAAGCCGCACTTTAAGCGCGTCTCGGTGAAAATTATCGGCGAGAGTGCTTCGCGCCGACTGCAGCTTTCCCGCGGCGATCTGGACATTGCCGACTCCCTGCCGGTCGATCAGCTGGCGGCCCTGAAGCAGGAAGGCAAAGTCGCCGTCGCGGAATACCCCTCCCTGCGCGTGACCTATCTCTATCTCAACAACAGCAAAGCGCCACTCAATCAAGTGGATTTACGCCGGGCCATCTCCTGGGCGACGGACTATCAGGGAATGGTAAAAGGCATTCTGAGCGGCAACGGCAAGCAGATGCGCGGCCCGATCCCGGAAGGCATGTGGGGCTTTGACGCCACGGCAATGCAGTACAGCTTCGACGAGGCCAAAGCCAAAGGGGCGCTGGAGAAGGTTAAAGACAAACCCGCCAGCCTGACCTTCCTTTACTCGGACAACGATCCGAACTGGGAGCCTATCGCCCTCTCCACTCAGGCGAGCCTCGGCAAGATCGGCATTAACGTCAAGCTGGAAAAACTGGCCAATGCCACCATGCGCGACCGCGTCGGTAAAGGCGATTACGACATTGCCATCGGCAACTGGAGCCCGGACTTTGCCGACCCGTACATGTTCATGAACTACTGGTTCGAATCGGACAAAAAAGGGCTGCCGGGCAACCGATCGTTTTATGAGAACAAAGAGGTGGATTCGCTGCTGCAGGCCGCGCTGAAAACCACCGACCAGGCGGAACGCACCAAAGATTACCAGCAGGCGCAAAAGGTGGTGATTGACGAAGCGGCCTACGTCTATCTGTTCCAGAAGAACTACCAGCTGGCGATGAACAAAGAGGTCAAAGGCTTCACCTTTAATCCGATGCTCGAGCAGGTGTTCAACATCGCCACCATGAGTAAATAACGGTTCTCGCCGGGGGAAAGCGTATGACGTTCTGGAGCATCGTGCGCCAGCGCTGCTGGGGGTTACTCCTGGTGGTGGCCGGTGTCTGTATTATTACCTTTATTATTTCACACATGATCCCCGGCGACCCGGCGCGTCTGCTGGCGGGCGATCGCGCCAGCGACGAAATCGTGCAGAACATTCGCCAGCAGCTGGGGCTGGATCGGCCGCTGTATGTGCAGTTTGGCCGCTACGTGGACGCCCTGGCCCACGGTGATTTAGGCACATCCATCCGTACCGGACGCCCGGTTGCGGAAGACCTGAAGGCCTTTTTCCCCGCCACGCTGGAGCTGGCCTTTTGTTCTTTGCTGCTGGCGCTGGTGATCGGCGTGCCGCTGGGGATTTTGTCGGCGGTGTACCGCAACCGCTGGCTGGATCACCTGGTGCGTTTAATGGCGATGACCGGGATTTCCACGCCTGCATTCTGGCTTGGGCTGGGCGTGATTGTCCTGTTCTACGGGCATCTGCAGATTCTGCCGGGCGGCGGCAGGCTGGACGACTGGCTCGATCCGCCGACGCACGTCACCGGGTTTTATCTGCTGGACGCCCTGCTGGAAGGCAACGGTGAGGTCTTTTTCAACGCGCTGCAGCACCTGATTTTACCCTCGCTGACGCTGGCGTTTGTTCACCTGGGCATCGTGGCGCGCCAGGTGCGCTCGGCGATGCTGGAGCAGCTTAGCGAGGACTACATCCGCACCGCACGCGCCAGCGGGCTGCCAGGCTGGTACATCGTCCTGCGTTACGCCCTGCCGAATGCGATGATCCCGTCCATTACCGTGCTCGGACTGGCGCTGGGCGACCTGCTTTACGGCGCCGTCCTGACAGAAACCGTCTTTGCCTGGCCGGGTATGGGCGCCTGGGTGGTGACGTCCATTCAGGCGCTGGACTTCCCGGCGGTGATGGGCTTTGCCGTCGTCGTTTCGCTGGCCTACGTGCTGGTTAATCTGGTGGTCGATCTGCTTTACCTGTGGATTGACCCGCGAATCGGGCGCGGAGGTGCCGAATGATGTTAACGCAGGAAACACCCGTCCCGGTGAAAACCGCCAGACAACGTATCAACTGGGCAAAGCTGTTCTGGATGCTGCGCCAAAGCCCGCTCACGATTGTCGGCGGCGTCATTATGATCGCGATGCTTTTGCTGATGGTGACCTCGCCGTGGATAGTGCCGCATGACCCGAACGCGCTGGATCTCACCGCCCGCCTGCAGGCCCCCTCTGCGCAACACTGGTTTGGCACCGATGAGGTGGGACGCGACCTGTTCAGCCGCGTGCTGACGGGCAGCCAGCAGTCGATTACCGCCGGGCTGGCGGTGGTGGTGATTGCGGGCGGCATTGGCTCGCTCCTGGGCTGTTTGTCCGGCGTCCTGGGCGGGCGCGGCGACGCCGTCATCATGCGGGTGATGGACATTATGCTCTCCATTCCTTCTCTGGTGCTGACCATGGCGCTGGCCGCCGCGCTCGGTCCGAGCCTGTTTAACGCCATGCTGGCGATTGCGATTGTCCGCATACCGTTCTACGTGCGGCTGGCGCGCGGGCAAACCCTGGTGGTGCGTCAGTTCACCTACGTTCAGGCCGCCCGCACCTTTGGCGCCTCCCGCTGGCATTTGATCCGCTGGCACATCCTGCGCAACGCCCTGCCGCCGCTGATCGTGCAGGCGTCGCTGGATATCGGCAGCGCCATTCTGATGGCCGCCACGCTGGGGTTTATTGGCCTGGGCGCGCAGCAGCCCACCGCCGAATGGGGCGCGATGGTGGCCGTGGGCCGTAACTACGTCCTGGACCAGTGGTGGTACTGCGCCTTTCCCGGTGCGGCAATTTTGATTACCGCCGTGGGCTTTAATCTGTTTGGCGACGGTATCCGCGATCTGCTGGATCCGAAGTCAGGAGGCAAACAGTAATGACCGAACCGGTACTCAATATTGAAGACCTGCACCTGAGCTTCCCGGTTTTTCGCGGGGAGGTTCATGCGCTGAACCACGTTTCGCTGGAGATCGGCAGGGGCGAAATTGTCGGCGTGGTGGGCGAATCAGGGTCGGGCAAATCCGTTACCGCCATGCTCGCCATGCGCCTGCTGCCAGAGGGCAGCTACCGTATTCATCACGGTCAGGTGAGATTACTCGGTGAAAACGTCCTGACGGCGTCCGAGAAACAGCTTCGCCAGTGGCGCGGCGCTAGAGTGGCGATGATTTTTCAGGAGCCCATGACCGCACTCAACCCGACGCGGCGGATTGGCAAACAGATGGTGGAGGTGATCCGCCAGCATCAGCCGCTTTCCCGGCGCGAGGCACAGCAGAAGGCGATCGCCCTGCTGGAAGAGATGCAAATTCCGGACGCGAAGGAGGTCATGGCGCGTTATCCGTTTGAACTCTCCGGCGGCATGCGCCAGCGGGTGATGATCGCCCTTGCCTTCTCCTGCGAGCCGGAGCTGATCATCGCCGACGAGCCGACCACCGCGCTGGACGTGACCGTCCAGCTCCAGGTGCTGCGGTTGCTGAAGCATAAGGCGAAGGCCAGCGGCACCTCGGTGCTGTTTATCAGCCATGATATGGCCGTAGTGTCCCAGCTCTGCGACAGAATGTACGTGATGTATGCGGGCAGCGTGATAGAGAGCGGCGCCACGCAAACGCTGATCCACCGCCCTGTGCATCCCTATTCTATCGGCCTGCTGCGGTGCGCGCCGGAAAACGGCCAGCCGCGCGATCTGCTGCCCGCCATTCCCGGAACGGTGCCCAACCTCAGCCAGCTTCCGCAGGGGTGCGCTTTCCGCGATCGCTGCTTTGCCGCGGGGGCAAAATGCAGCGAAACGCCGCGCCTGCAGCCGCATGGCGCAGAGGGCCAACAGGCTGCCTGCTGGTATCCACAACGGGAGAAACACCATGTCTGATGTACTGCTGGAACTGGATAGCGTGCACGTGAACTTTGCGGCGCGCAAAAACTGGCTGGGCCGCGTGACGGAACGGGTCCATGCGCTCAACGGGCTGGATCTCCAGATCCGTCGGGGCGAAACGCTGGGCGTTGTCGGGGAATCCGGCTGTGGGAAAAGCACGCTGGCGCAACTGCTGATGGGGATGCTTAAACCCAGCACCGGCGCATGCCAGCGTGCCCACCACGCCGGTGGCATGCAGATGGTGTTTCAGGATCCGCTCTCCTCGCTCGACCCGCGATTGCCGGTCTGGCGCATCATTACCGAGCCGGTGTGGGTGCAAAAACGCAGCAGCGAGCGCGAGCGCCGCCAGCTGGCGGCGGATCTGGCGCTGCAGGTGGGCATTCGCCCGGAATATCTCGACCGCCTTCCACACGCCTTCTCCGGCGGGCAGCGCCAGCGCATTGCCATCGCCCGGGCGCTTTCGTCCGACCCGGATATCATCGTGCTCGATGAACCCACCAGCGCGCTGGATATCTCCGTGCAGGCGCAAATCCTCAACCTGCTGGTGACGCTACAGCAGCAGCGTAATCTGACATACGTACTGATCTCGCATAACGTCTCGGTGGTCAGACACATGAGCGACCGCGTGGCGGTGATGTATCTCGGACAGATTGTGGAGCTGGGCAGCGCCGCGCAGGTACTTGGCGAGCCGCGCCACCCGTATACCCGCCTGCTGCTTGATTCGGTTCCTCGCACCGGAGAGCCGCTGGATGAAACGCTGGCGTTACGCAAAACGGAGCTGCCCGGCAACCGTCATCTGCCCGAAGGCTGTTTTTTCCGCGACCGCTGCCCGATGGCCGCGCAGGGGTGCGAACGTCCTCAGCCGCTACAGCCCTCTCGCGAGGGCCGTCACGTTCGCTGCTGGCGCAGCCTGGGTTAAATTTGCGCCATCCCGCCGTCCACAAACAGCTCGGTGGCGTTGATAAAGCTGGCCGCGTCGGAGGCCAGAAACGCCACCGCTTTACCCACCTCGCCCGGCGCTCCTAAACGTCCGAGCGGCACCTGCGCGGCCAGCGCGTCGTACAGCCCCTGGCGGTGTTCTTCCGGCACCAGGTCCCCTAAACCAGGCGTTTTGATTGGGCCCGGGCTTACGACATTGACGCGGATCCCACGGCCCTGCAAATCCAGCGCCCAGGAGCGGGCAAAGTTACGCACCGCGGCCTTACTGGCGCTGTAGACGCTAAAGTTAGCCGTCCCCTTAACCGACACCGTCGAGCCGGTCAGAATGATCGACGAGCCGGTTGATAACAGCGGCAGCGCCTTCTGCACCGTGAACAGCACCCCGCGAACGTTGGTGCCAAAAATCCGGTCAAACTGTTCTTCGGTGATCGCGCCCAGGGGCAGCATATCGCCGCCACCCGCATTGGCGAACAGAATATCGAGACGGCCTTCTTCTTTTGCTATCCGGGCATAAACCGCATCCAGATCGGCAAGCTTAGAGACGTCCGCGCGAATGCCCACTGCGTCAGAAGCAATCTCTGCTACCGCGGCGTCAAGTTCGGCCTGACGACGCCCGGTGATGTACACCTTCGCGCCCTGTGCCGCCAGCTCCTGCGCCGTGGCAAGACCAATACCGGTGCTGCCGCCGGTGACCAGTGCAATTTTTCCTGAGAGAGTCGTGTTCATGTCATTTACCTTTTTGTGTTTGCGTTGGACAGACTTTATCCCTTGCGGCATTTATGAAAAATGGGCAAAAATGAAAATAACTATTCACCTATGGAAATAATCAGAGGTCATCATGGATCAGCTAATGGCGATGCGCGCCTTCACGCGGGTGGTGGAATCCGGCAGTTTTACCCGCGCGGCGGACTCGCTGAATATGCCGATCGCCACGCTGAGCAAACTGGTTAAATCCCTTGAGGCGCACCTGGCGATACGTCTCCTTCACCGGACGACTCGTCGGGTGGTCACGACGCCTGAAGGGCTGGAATACTATGAAAAAGCGCGCCGGGTGCTGATTGATATCGAAGATATCGACACCTCGTTTCGCGTTTCCCGCGCGACGCCCAAGGGACATTTGCGGGTTGACGTGGGCGGTTCCACCGCACGGGACGTGCTCATCCCCCTGCTGCCGGATTTTATGCAGCGCTACCCGGATATCCGTATCGATCTTGGCGTGGCCGATCGTCCGGTCGATCTTATCAGCGGTAACGTAGACTGCGTGATCCGCGGCGGCCCGCTGAACGATTCAACGCTTATCGCCCGTCATCTCGGTGACGCTCAGATGGTCACCTGCGCGACGCCGGGTTACCTTAAAAACCACGGCGTTCCGGCCTATCCGCAGGAGTTGCGCAACGGCCACCAGCTTGTTAGTTATCTCTCTCCCGTCACCGGGCGGCCGTTTCCGTTTCGCTTCCGGCAGAACGGCGAGGCGCTGGAAATCACTCTTCCGCACTATCTCGGCGTCAATGAAAGTAACGCTCATCTGGCGGCTGCCGCGGCGGGTCTGGGGATCGTTCAAACCTTTGAGTATTCAGCAAAGACCTATTTGCAGGCGGGAGCGCTGGTGGCGATTCTGGGTGACTGGCAGCCTGCCGCGTACCCGTTTCACGTGGTCTACCCGCAGAACCGGCATTTAACGCACAGACTGAAGGTGTTTATCGCCTGGCTGGCGGAGGTGTTCCCCGCCGCGCTGAAGGGATAGCCGGGCGCAAACCCGGCTGTGATTTAGTTAAGCTTATAGTCCAGGGTAATTTCGGCCTTGAGCAACTGCGACACCGGACAGCCCGCTTTGGCTTTCTGAATAATGCCGTCAAACTGCTGTGGCGCAATGCCCGGTACGGTGACCTTACTTTGCAGCGCAACCTTAGTTATGGCAAAGCCGCCGTCGGTTTTATCCAGAGAGACGTCCGCGGTCGTATCAATCGAATCAGCGGTATAGCCCGCTTCACCCAGCATCAGCGACAGGGCCATGGAAAAACAAGCCGCATGTGCCGCGCCGATCAGCTCTTCCGGGTTGGTCCCCTTTTCACCCTCAAAGCGGGTGTTAAAGCCGTAAGGCTGTTGGTTGAGAACGCCGCTCTCGGTGGAAACCGTTCCTTTCCCGCGCTTAATGTCGCCAGACCAGTGTGCCGAACCGTGCTTATGAATCGTCATTCTTGCTCTCCTTTTGGCTTACAAAGGGTTAAGTATAGACTACGCATCTGACACGCCCTGGAACACAGACGATTCCGTGTCTTTCACCTGCTGTACCGACAACAAGGATAATGATATGACGCTAAAAATCAGGATGGCCGTCGCGGTAGCCACGCTGGCTCTCTCTCTTTCTTCACTGGCCAAAACGCCGGAAAACTATATCTATACCAGCTCAGGCGATCTCGACGCGGCGTTCCCGCTGGTTGCGCGTGGCGACATCGGCGGCGTGCAGATCGTGTACAACTGGCGCCAGCTTGAACCCGAGAAGGACAGCTATGACTTCTCGCGGATTGAGCAGGATCTGGCGCGTCTTAAGGCCGCCCGGAAAAAACTCTTTATTCAGATCCAGGATCGTTTCTTTGAGCCGGACGCCCGCTACGTCCCGGACTATCTGATGCACGATAAGCAATACAGCGGCGGGATTGCGCCGCAGTTTGATAACCCCGGCGAGGGCAAGCCTGTCGGCGCGGGATGGGTAGCGCGTCAGTGGGACCCCACGGTGCGCCAGCGCTACCAGGCACTGCTGGCAGCGCTCGCAAAACGCTTTGATGGCGAGGTGTATGGCGTAAACCTGCCTGAAACCGCGATTGATATTGACGAGAAAAATCCGCCAGCGGGCTTCACCTGCGACAGCTATTTCGCGGGTGAGATGGAAAATCTGGCCTTTGCGCGCAAGGTTTTTCAGAAATCACATGTGGTGCAGTACGTTAACTTCTGGCCGTGCGAGTGGGATAACGACCACAACTATATGGGACGTCTTTTTGCGTATGCCAGCGCCAACAATATCGGCCTGGGCGGGCCGGACATTGTGCCCAACCGCAAGGCGCACATGAAGAATGCCTATCCCTTCTTCCATAAAAATAAACAGGCGCTGCCGCTCATCGCCATGGCGGTTCAGGAGCCGACTCTGACCTATAAGGATCCTCAGACCGGAAAACCGTTCACCAAAGCCGAGTTTGTCCGCTTCGGCGAAAATTATCTCGGGGCCGATATTATTTTCTGGAGCACGGCCTCTCCCTGGCTAAAGGCAAAATAATCGCCCCTCAGGCAAGGTGGCGGGACAGTTCGTCAAGAAACACGCGCAGCGCGGCAGGCTGGTATTCCCGTGACTGATAAATGCCGTGGATGGCAAGCGGTTTTGGCTCCAGCGACGCCAGTACCGGCACCAGTAATCCCTGCTCCAGCGCGGCGCGCGCTTCGCGCTCCGGCAGCATGGCGATGCCGCAGTGCTCGATCGCCGCGTTCATGAGCAGTGAAGAGATACTGGCGCTCAGGTTGCCGCTGACGGCCACGCTCAGGCTTTCGCCTTCCGGGGTCAGGAAGTGCCAGGACTGCCCCGCGAAAAAGCTGTAGTGCAGGCAGTTATGCTGCGCCAGTTCTTCGGGGCTGACGGGCGTGCCGTGCTGTGCCAGATACGCCGGCGAGGCGCAGAGCACCGATCGACACTCCCCCAGCCGGCGGGCGATCATGCCGGGCTCCGGGTTATCGGTAATGCGCACGGCGACGTCAATGCGCTCTCCCACCAGGCTGACCGGATGGTTGTTCACGTCCAGCTCAATGCGCAGCTGCGGGTAGCGCGAGAGCAGGCCGGGCAGGACCGGCGCAATCAGGTGCATGGCGGTAAAGTGCGCGCAGGCTACCCGCAGCGTGCCGGACGGCAGATCTTTTTCCGACTGACCTTCGATTTCCTGCGAGATCTGCGAGAGCGTCCGCGTTTTTTGCAGCACCTTTTCCCCTGCCGCCGTCAGCGTCAGCTTGCGCGTGGAGCGGTTTACCAGCCGCGCCCCCGCCCACTTCTCCATTTGTTCAAGGTAACGGCTCACCATCGGCCGGGAAATGCCCAGCGCGCGGGCCGCCGCGCTCAGGCTTCCCAGCTCGCATATCCGGTTATAGACCTGAGCGGCAATAACGCGATCCATATAAGCTCCATCTGCTCGATTTATGAAACTAAGCATGTCTTGTTTCAGGAATTCTGGCAAATGAGAATATCCGTACAATAGAGACATTCCTGAACAACAGAGACAACAGCATGAAACTCACTCATATTGCCCTGCTTTCCACCCTTTTCGCTCCGGCCGTTTTTGCCGCGCCGTTGACGATTGATACCTATAACCCGCAGGAAAAAGGCATTTTCGCGGTCTCCTCCACGCTCGTTTCCGGCCCGAAAGAGGCGGTGCTGTTTGACGCCCAGTTCAGCGTGAAGGATGGCGAAGCGCTGGTAGAGAAAATTCGCCGCAGCGGTAAAACGCTGAATAAGATTGTGATCACCTCCGGCGATCCGGATTTCTATTTTGGCCTGCAGCCGCTGGTGAAAGCCTTCCCGAATGCCAAAGTGGTGGCCACGCAGCAGGTGGTTGACCATATTAAGGCCACCAAAGACGCCAAGCTCGCCTTCTGGGGCCCGCAGATGAAAGACGGCGCGCCAACGGAACTGGTGGTGCCGCAGGTGCTCGCCTCCACCACCTTTATGATTGACGGGGAAAAGGTCGATATCGAGCAGCCGGACAGCTATGCGGCCTACGTGTGGATCCCGTCCGTGAAAACCATCCTCGGCGGCACCGGGGTCTCCTGGGGGATTCACGTCTGGACGGCTGATACCCAGACGCCGGCTCGGCGTCAACAGTGGCAGCAGACCCTGGACAACATGGCCGCGCACAAGCCGGAACGCGTGATCCCAGGCCACTATCTGGGCACACCACCGTCCGGAACCGGGGCTATTGATTTTACCCGAGGCTATCTGCAGCATTTTGAACAGGCGTTGTCGGCACATAAAAACTCTGCGGGCGTCATCGGTGCACTAAAAAAACAGTATCCGGGTCTGGCAGAAGAGAGCTCTCTGGAATTAAGCGCCAAAGTGAATACTGGCGAAATGAAGTGGTAATTTAAAAACGGCTCCTGCTATATTCCCGCGATAGCAGGAGCACCGCCATAATATCCGCACTGCCTCACGCCAATATATCCCTCCGTTTTAAAAGCGCATAAAAGCATGCACTTATGTCATTTTTATTTCTAAGATGAATCTGAGACACAACCGGGGAAATATTTGCCATTCTGTTTATGAATTAAATTTTTTGCGAGCCGTACCATTAAACAGACAACGACACGGAGGCAGCATGTTTACTTATTACCCGGCTAATACCACAGCAGCACAACCTGAGCTCGTTAACGCGATTGCGCAGGGTCTTCACGCCGAGCACGGTGCTGTGACTGAAGATGACATTTTAATGGAACTGACCAAGTGGGTGGAATCCACGGATAATGACATCCTCAGTGACATCTACCAGCAGACCATTAACTACGTCGTCAGCGGGCAAAGCGCACCTTTGTAAAAACCTGCTAAGCTGGATCTGCAACCTAAGGGGTTACATTTCGTTTGCGAAAGCAAACTGGTCCTTAAAACTATCAACAGGATTGAGGAGTTAACATGAAATCGAACCGTCAGGCACGCCACATTCTGGGACTGAACTACAAGCTTTCTAATCAGCGTAAAGTGGTGATTGAAGGTGACCACGAAACGCAAGTCACTCACGCCACCGGCAGAAAACGCCACGCGGGCAAGTAAGTTCCAGACTGAGATCCAGAACACCATCGGCAAAACCGATGGTGTTTTTGTTTATGTGTTGCGGTAATTAATATTTAGCTCCTTTATAATACCGCCCGACCGCACCCCGTAGCACAGGCCAGAAAGATGACAAACAGCAGTGTCAGGGACGGATCTTCAAAAAAAGAGTGAGTGACATGGACAACAAACTGAAAAAACATCGTTCCTTATACATCCCATACGCCGGCCCGGTTTTACTCGAATTCCCCCTGCTCAACAAAGGCAGCGCCTTCAGCATGGAAGAGCGCAGCAGCTTTAACCTGCTTGGCCTGCTGCCGGAAGTGGTTGAAACCATTGAAGAGCAGGCAGAGCGCGCGTGGATCCAGTATCAGGGCTTCAAAACCGAGATCGACAAACACATCTACCTGCGCAACATCCAGGACACCAACGAAACCCTCTTCTATCGCCTGGTGCAAAACCATCTCGAAGAGATGATGCCGGTGATCTACACCCCAACGGTGGGTGCGGCGTGCGAACGCTTCTCTGAGATCTACCGTCGCTCACGTGGCGTCTTTATCTCTTATCAGAACCGTCACAACATGGACGACATTCTGCAGAACGTGCCGAACCACAATATTAAAGTGATTGTGGTGACGGACGGGGAACGTATTCTCGGCCTCGGCGACCAGGGCATTGGCGGGATGGGGATCCCAATCGGTAAACTCTCTCTCTACACCGCCTGCGGCGGCATCAGCCCAGCGTACACCCTGCCGGTGGTGCTGGATGTCGGCACCAACAACCAGCAACTGTTGAACGATCCGCTGTACATGGGCTGGCGTCATCCGCGCATTACCGACGACGAGTACTATCAGTTTGTCGACGATTTCATTCAGGCCGTGAAGCACCGCTGGCCGGACGTTCTGCTGCAGTTTGAAGACTTTGCGCAGAAAAACGCGATGCCGCTGCTGAACCGCTATCGCGATGAGATTTGCTCCTTTAACGACGACATCCAGGGCACCGCAGCGGTGACCGTGGGCACGCTTATCGCCGCCAGCCGCGCTGCCGGCAGCCAGTTGAGCTACCAGAAAATCGTCTTCCTGGGCGCAGGCTCTGCGGGCTGCGGCATCGCCGAGCAGATTATTGCCCAGACGCAGCGCGAAGGCTTAAGCGAAGAGCTGGCCCGCTCCCGCGTCTTTATGGTTGACCGTTTCGGCCTGCTGACCGACGGTATGCCGAACCTGCTGCCGTTCCAGACCAAGCTGGTGCAGAAGCGCGAGAACCTGAAGAACTGGGACACCGACAACGAAGTGCTCTCCCTGCTGGACGTGGTGCGCAACGTGAAGCCGGATATTCTGATCGGTGTTTCCGGGCAAACCGGTCTCTTCACCGAAGAGATTATTCGCGAGATGCACAAGCATTGCGAGCGCCCTATCGTGATGCCGCTGTCTAACCCGACCTCCCGCGTGGAAGCGACGCCGCAGGACATCATCGCCTGGACCGAAGGTAACGCACTGGTTGCCACCGGCAGCCCGTTCGATCCGGTGGTGTGGAAGGATAAAACCTATCCGATCGCCCAGTGCAACAACTCCTATATTTTCCCGGGCATTGGTCTGGGCGTGATCGCCTCCGGCGCATCCCGCATTACCGATGAGATGCTGATGTCAGCGAGCGAAACCCTTGCGGGCTATTCGCCGCTGGTCAACAACGGCGAAGGGCTGGTGCTGCCGGAACTGAAGGACATTCACAAGGTGTCGCGCGCTATCGCGTTTGCGGTGGGTAAAATGGCGCAGCAGCAGGGCGTGGCGGTGAAAACCTCTGCCGACGCGCTGCAGCAGGCTATTGATGATAACTTCTGGATGCCTGAATACCGCAGCTATCGCCGTACCTCGATTTAATTCTGCGCCCGAACCGTTCCCTCTCCTCATTGGGGAGAGGGTTAGGATGAGGGGCAACAGACCGCACCATCGAATACCCACTAGCCAAACCCCCTTTCCCCCGCTACACTCCTTTCATCCATTAACCCACTGAATATATAAGGAGGCCAATTATGCTGTATCGTGAAATTTTCAATGTTTCACATACATTTGGTGATCGCACCAGCTCAAGCGTTATCGGTATCGTGCTGCGATAACTTCTGCTTGAGCGAAGACACCAACCCCTGAAATCCCTTCTCTCGGGCTTACTGAGTTATCGTCAGCGATGTTTGACGAGGCATAAACATGCCTGTAACTCTTGGGTAAGCAACAATGAGCACTTTACTCACTGCACAATCTTTACGCGTTGATACGGCGTTTGGCACGCTCTTCGACTCACTCTCCTTTACGCTGAAAAAAGGCGACCGCATCGGCCTGCTGGGCGACAACGGCTGCGGCAAAAGTACGCTTTTAAAGGTGCTGGACGGAACAGATATCCCAGCCGCCGGAACGGTAGCGCTGGCCGGGCACTGCCTGATGGCGCGCGTGGAGCAACATCTCCCGGACGCCATTTTCCCGCTGACCATGCTGGATGCCGTACTCGCGCAACTGCCTTTAGCTGAGCACGACAGCCTGCGCTGGAAAGCTGAAACGCTGCTGGCGAGCATGGGCTTCACGCCGCAGGATATGACGCTGCAATCGGCCACCCTGAGCGGCGGACAGCACACCCGCCTGCTGCTGGCGCGGGCGTTGATTCACGAGCCGGATCTGCTCCTGCTGGATGAACCCAGCAACCACCTGGATCTGCCTACCATGCTCTGGCTGGAACACTTTTTACAGAACTGGTCAGGCAGCTTCGTGCTGGTTTCGCACGACAGGCAGCTGCTGGATGCCGTCACAAACGGCAGCTGGATCCTGCGTGATAAGACGCTGCACTACTTTGCCCTTCCCTGCACGGCGGCACGTCAGGCACTGGACGCAAAAGATGAAAGCGATGTGCAGCGCCACAAGGCGGAGCAAAAGGAGATCGACCGCGTGACCGCCAGCGCAAAGCGGCTGGCGACCTGGGGTAAGGTTTACGACAACGAAGACCTGGCCCGCAAAGCCAAGCAGATGGAAAAACAGGTCGAACGACTCAAAGATAGCCAGACCGCGCTCACGGCGGGCAGTCCATGGACGCTAACCCTGCGCGGCGACGCGCTGCGGGCGGACCGTCTGCTGGAGATGGAAAACCTCAGCGTCCCGCCTGCGCCCGGGCTACCGCCGCTGTTTAACATCGAAACGGCGCGGCTGAAAAGCGGCGATCGCGTGGCAATTGTCGGTCGTAACGGCTGCGGTAAATCGTCGTTGATGAAGCTTATCTGGCGACATTTTGTGGATGAACCGACGGACAGCGGGCTGAAAATCCATCCGCGCGTCTCGCCGGGCTACTACGACCAGACGCTGCATCAGCTGCCGGATGACGCCACGCTGCTCGACGCGCTGGAACCTTTCGCTCCCGACCCGCAAAACAGGAAGATGGCGCTCATCAGCGCCGGGTTCCCGTGGGCGAGACACGGGCAAAAAGTCAGCACGCTCAGCGGCGGCGAGCGCTCTCGCCTGCTGTTCGTCGGGCTGACGCTTGCCCGCTACAGCCTGCTGATGCTGGATGAGCCCACCAACCATCTCGACATGGAAGGCAAAGAGGCACTGGCGGAAACGCTGCAACAGTTCGAAGGCGGCGTGCTGCTGGTCAGCCACGATCGCCAGTTAATTAGCCAAAGCTGTAACCGCTTCTGGCTGATTGAGGACGGCTGGCTGAGCGAGTGGCACGATGCTGAAGCCGTGTTTGAGCGGCTGCGTGAAAGCGCGGGGCTGGGGACATCCGCCGCGCCCGTCGTCACCGCTGGCGAGGTTCAACCCTCGCCGTACGACGATCTGCTGGAGCGGCTGATCGCGCTGGAAACGCTGCTGGAAGACGATCTGGCGCGTAAGCCGAAACATCAGAAGCCGCAGCTGCAGGCGCAATGGCGTAGAGAGATTGAGGAGATTGAAGCCCAGCTGTAAATCTGCGCCCGGCGAGCGCCTCGCCGGGCCAGCATTTTCCCCCTAAATTATTAGAGGATCGCCGTATTCTTAATCTGAAATCGAATCAAATGATGACATTATGTGGCCGCAGCCTTGCATTACCAGGTTAATGTATTAATCCTTAAGGGGTACTACACCTGCTATGCAGATTCTTATCATGAACAAGGAGATACACATGAAGGCTGCTGTTGTTACTCAGGATCATCAGGTCAATGTTACTGAAAAAACCTTACGCCCGCTTAAGCATGGGGAAGCCCTGCTGAAAATGGAGTGCTGTGGTGTATGCCATACCGACCTCCACGTGAAGAACGGTGATTTTGGCGATAAAACCGGGGTAATCCTGGGCCATGAAGGAATTGGTATCGTGAAAGAAGTCGGCCCTGGCGTGACGTCGCTGAAAGTCGGCGACCGTGCAAGCGTGGCCTGGTTCTTTGAAGGATGCGGTCACTGCGAATACTGTAATACCGGTAACGAAACCCTGTGCCGTGACGTGAAAAACGCCGGTTACTCCGTTGACGGCGGCATGGCGGAAGAGTGCATCGTCACCGCGGATTACGCGGTAAAAGTGCCGGATGGTCTGGATTCGGCGGCGGCCAGCAGCATCACCTGCGCCGGTGTCACCACCTACAAAGCGGTGAAAATCTCCGGTATAAAACCGGGCCAGTGGATCGCGATTTACGGTCTGGGCGGGCTGGGCAACCTCGCGCTGCAGTACGCCAAAAACGTGTTTAATGCCAAAGTCATCGCTCTGGACGTTAACGATGAACAGCTGAAGCTGGCCGCGAGCATGGGTGCGGATTTAACCATCAACTCACGCAGCGAAGATGCCGCTAAGATTGTGCAGGAAAAAACCGGCGGCGCGCATGCCGCAGTCGTCACCGCCGTCGCAAAAGCGGCCTTCAACTCGGCGGTGGATGCCGTGCGTGCCGGTGGCCGCGTGGTCGCCGTTGGCCTGCCGCCTGAAGCGATGAGCCTGGACATTCCGCGCCTGGTGCTGGACGGTATTCAGGTGGTAGGTTCGCTGGTTGGCACCCGTCAGGATCTGCAGGAGGCCTTCCAGTTTGCGGCCGAGGGCAAAGTGGTGCCGAAAGTGACGATGCGTCCTATCGAGGACATCAACGCCATCTTTAAAGAGATGGAACAGGGCCAGATCCGTGGCCGTATGGTGATCGACTTACGCTCGTAAACACCTTTTGCCGGGTAGTGGCTACGCCTTACCCGGCTCATTGCTACGACGAACGACGAACTGAAATCCACTCCTGAACCTCAATCTGGAAGGTGTCCGGCGCTTTTCGGTACATTTTACGCGCCAGGTCGAGAATAGTATGCCGCGCGAGCTCCTCTTCCATCCGCTGCTGCGCGCTATCCATGACTGAACGTACTCCGCACGGGCCGTCGCAGACCCAGGCAGGCGGTGCTTCATCAAACACGGCCAGCCGCTGGCGCACTTCACGACATTCAAACATGTTTTTCTCGCCGTCAATGGCATGCGCCACATCCAGCACGCTGATCAGCTCCGCCGGACGCGCCAGCTTAAAGCCCCCGCCCTTGCCTTCCGTACTGATGACCAGCCCGGCACGTGACAGGCGTGTGAAGATTTTGCCGAGGTAGTCATACGGCACGCCCTGCAAGGCAGCCATCTCACGGACGCTCATCTCACGCTCGTTGCCCTTCGCATCCACCATACACATCAGGCTGTGAATGCCGTATTCCACACCGGAACTGTAAAACGCCATGGTTAACTCCGAATTAGTGTTCGGAGCATTATAACGATTTTTAACTCAGAAAGAAGTTGTCGGAGTTAACTCCGACAAGTATAGTGGCAGTTATGTCAGGCACAAAGCCTGGCGGGAGAAAGGATCGAATATGAAAAAGCAGATTTTAATCGTAGGCAGTGGTTTTGCGGGTATGTGGGCAGCCGTGAGCGCGGCACGTCTCTCTGAGCAGCAGGGTAATAGCAGTCTGGAAATTGCGGTTCTGGCCCCCTTACCTGAACTCCGCGTTCGGCCACGCTTCTATGAGGAGAAGGTTTCAACGCTGGTCGCCCCGTTGACTGACCTGTTTGCCGAGCTTGATATCACATTCATCGCCGGACACGCGGAACAAATTGATACCACGGCGAAAACCGTTTTATACCGGATGTCCAATGGCGCGCATGCTACGGCTTCCTACGATAGGCTGATCCTCGCTACGGGCAGCCAGACCAAACGCCCACCGATTGCCGGCCTGGCTGACTACGCCTTTGACATCGACCAGCTGGAATCCGCACAGGTATTTGAGCGTCACCTTGATTCACTGGCGTTACGTCCCTCCACGCCCGAGCGCAACACCGTGGTAGTCTGCGGAGGCGGCTTTACCGGCATCGAGCTGGCAACGGAGCTACCTGCCCGACTGCGTGCCCGTTTTGGCGACAATACGGAGATTAAAATAGTCGTAGTTGAGAGAGGGCCAGTCATTGGCGGCCGTTATAGCGACGCATTGCGTAAAACAATTGCAGAGGCGAGTGAGGCGCTGGGCGTTGAATGGCGGCTGAAGAGTGAAGTTGAAGCCATTGATGCTCACGGCGTCACGCTGAAAAACGGTGAACGTATTGCTGCTGCGACCGTCGTCTGGACCGCAGGCGTCGAGGCAAATCCCCTCAGCCTGCAGATAGACGGTGAACGCGATAGCCAGGGCCGCCTGGTTGTGACAGAGACGTTGCAGGTCCCCGCACATCCTGACGTCTATGCCACCGGCGATATGGCTCACGCCAAAACAGACGATGCGGGCAACACGGCGCTGATGACCTGCCAGCATGCGATCCAGCTAGGGAAATTTGCCGGTCATAACGCTGCCGCCAGCCTGCTGAACGTTGCTCCTTACCCTTATCGTCAGGTGAACTATGTTACCTGCCTGGATTTAGGCGCGTGGGGCGCGGTCTATACCGAGGGCTGGGAACAGGCCGTCAAATCCGTCCGCGACGAGGCGAAGAAGATCAAAATCGCCATCACGAATGAGCTGATCTATCCGCCATTAGCAGACAAAACGGTCGCCTTTGCCGCCGCCGACCCGCTAGCGAAATTCGTTTAGGCCCCCGCCATCGCCCCGCTAACGGGGCGTTTTTATTTTCAGTTTCCGGCAATCCTTATCTTAATTCCTTTGTTCCCTTGTTTTCCCCCGCGCCCGATGATGAATCCGACGCTAACAAGAAGATAACAAAGGAATTCACCATGCAAACCCCATTTCGTCTGCCGCTGCTGACGGCGCTGGTTCTGACGACAACCGCAGCCTGGTCCGCCGATGCGCCGGTCAAAGGCGGCACGCTGATTTATCTGGAGCAACAGGCGCACACTAACCTCTATCCGCCTGCCGGCGGCTTCTACCCGAACGGCGGCATCCTGAACCAGATCACCGACAAACTGACGTGGCAAAACCCAAAGACGCTGCAGGTCGAACCGTGGGTGGCCGAAAGCTGGACCACCAACGCTGATAAAACCGAATACACCTTCAAAATTCGCCCGGGGATCACTTTCTCCGACGGCACGCCGCTGGACGCCAACGCCGTAGCAAAAAACTTTGATACCTACGGTTTGGGCAATAAGGCGCAGCGCCTGCCGGTGTCAGAAGTGATCAATAACTACGATCGCAGCGAAGTGGTCGACCCGCTGACCGTGAAGTTCTACTTCAAAAAACCGTCGCCGGGTTTCCTGCAGGGCACCGCCACGATTGGCTCGGGTCTGGTCTCGCTCAGCACGCTGAAGCGCAACTTTGAAGAGCTGGGAGACGCCCGGCATATC
Organism: Enterobacter cloacae complex sp. P17RS; assembly: GCF_014895885.1. Taxonomy (NCBI): domain Bacteria; kingdom Pseudomonadati; phylum Pseudomonadota; class Gammaproteobacteria; order Enterobacterales; family Enterobacteriaceae; genus Enterobacter; species Enterobacter cloacae complex sp. P17RS. The sequence goes on along the minus strand of NZ_JADBQK010000003.1, from coordinate 374,466 downwards.
ATCGGCTCCGGCCCGTTTGTGGTGAAGGACGAGAAGCTGGGCCGCGAAGTGACGCTCGAAGCCCGTAAGGACTACCAGTGGGGGCCCAAAAGCCTGACGCAACAGGGTCCAGCAAATCTGGACGGCATCAAGTTTATCGTCACCCAGGAAGACAGCGTGCGCGTCGGTGCCCTGCTGGCCGGTCAGGCCGACTTTATTCGCCAGGTGCAGGCGTATGACGAAAAGCAGGCGACAGACCAGGGCTATAAAATCTACGCCGCTCCAACGCGCGGGGTGAACGACAGCATTAGCTTCCGCCCGGATAACCCGCTGGTCTCCGATATTCGCGTGCGCCAGGCGCTGCTGCATGCCACGAATGCAAAGCAGGTAGTCGAGACCCTCTTCTCGGCCAACTATCCGCAGGCGAAGTCGGTCATTGCCGATTCCGCCGCAGGCTTTGTCGATCTCAGCGACAAACTGACCTTTGACCCGGCAAAAGCGAATCAATTGCTGGACGAGGCGGGCTGGAAAGCGGGCAGCGACGGGATCCGCGCCAAAGACGGCCAGCGGCTGGCGCTGACGGTATATGAATCCCTGCCGCAGCCGCAAAATAAAGAGGTGCTGCAGCTGGTTGCCCAGCAGTGGCGTCAGGTGGGCGTAGTGCTGAACGTAAAAGCCGGTGACGCTGGCAGCCGCACGCTGGATAACCTTGATCCACAGAAAACCCCGTTAACCGTCTCCGAAGTGGGCCGCGCCGATCCGGACGTGGTGAAAAGCATGTTCTACCCGGCTAACCGCGACGCGCTGCTGCAAAAAGGCGGCTCCAGCGACAAGGTCAAAAGCTTCCGTGACGACAAGCTGAATGCGCTGCTGGTAAATATCTCCTCAGAGGTCGATCCGCAAAAACGCCTGCAGCTGACCGGCGATGCCCAGCGCTACCTGCTGGATAACGCCTACGTCATTCCGATTTTCGAGGAGCCGCAGGTCTTTGCCGGTGCGCCGTGGCTAAAAGGCGTCAATTTTGAAGCGGTCGGCCGCCCGTCGTTCTACGGCGCGTGGATTGAGAAACACTGAGGAGATGACGATGCGCCACGCACTTCTTCAACGTCTTGGTCACGGGCTGCTGGTGCTGTGGGCCGCCTTTACCCTCTCGTTCGTGTTGCTCCAGGTACTGCCTGGCGACGCGGTGCTGATTAAATTTCAGAACCCGGACCTGGGCCTAAGCCCGGCGCAAATCGAGGAGATGCGCGTGGCCTACGGCGCGGACAGCCCGCTGTGGCAGCAATACGGCCACACGCTGCTGGCGATGCTGCGCGGAGATTTCGGCTACTCGTTACAGGCCGGGGTGCCGGTCAGCGAGCTGATTGCCAGCAATCTGCCGGATACCCTGAGCCTCGCCCTGCCCGCGTTTGTACTCGCGGTCCTGCTGGCGTTTGCGCTGGCCTTTGCATCGCGTCTGCCGGGTCTGCGCTGGCTGAGTAATACCCTCCAGTCTCTGCCGGTCCTGTTTATCTCCTTACCCACGTTCTGGCTGGGGATTGCCCTTATCCAGCTCTTTTCTTTCCAGCTGCGGCTGATCCCGGTGATTAACCCGACGCCGCTGCAGGGGTTGATCCTGCCGATCGTCACCGTCGCGATACCGATCTCCGCCCCGCTGGCACAAATTCTGATGCGCAGCCTGGACCAGGTGGCGATGCAGCCGTTTGTCGCCGTCGCCCGCGCCAAAGGGCTGAGTGAAACCGCCGTCCTGTGGCGCCACGTCACCGGCAACGCGCTGCTGCCGGTACTCAATATTGCCGGGCTGCTGCTGGGCGAACTGATTGCCGGGGCGCTGATCACCGAAACCGTATTTGGCCGCAGCGGGCTCGGGCAGCTGACCCAGCAGGCGGTGAACAACCAGGACATCGCCGTGCTTCAGGCGGTGGTGATGATTTCCGCTCTCGGCTTTGTCCTGATCAATCTGCTGGTGGACCTGCTGATGCCGCTGCTGGATCCCCGTCTGCAAACCGTTACCGGAGGTGCATCATGAGCCTGGTCGATTACGCTGCCGCAGCGCGAAAACGCGTTCCCGGCTGGCAGGGCGTCGCGTGGCAGCCGGGACTGTGGCTGGCGTGGGCGGTGATTATTCTCGCGATTTTTGCTGCCGTAGCCCCCGGCCTGTTAACCCACTACAGCCCGATTGAGGGCATCGCCGGGGCACAACGCCTGGCACCGCAGGCGGGCCACTGGCTCGGCACCGATCAGCTTGGCCGCGATGTTTACGCGCGTATTGTGTATGGTGCGTCCCACTCCCTGAGCGCAGCGCTCGCTGCCGTCACGATGGGGCTGGTGGTGGGCACCGGTCTGGGGGTGATCGCCGGCGCGTTCGCTGGACGCGTCGAATCTTTCCTGATGCGTTTTGTCGATGTGCTGTTGTCCATTCCGTCTCTGCTGCTCTCGCTGACGGTCATTATTCTGCTCGGGTTTGGCACCGTTAACGCCGCCATTGCCGTCGGCGTGGCCTCCATCGCCAGCTTCGCCCGCCTCGCGCGCGGTGAAGTGGTGCGTATCCGCCATACGGATTATGTCGAGGCGGCGTTTGGCAGCGGCGGGACGTTCCTGGCGGTCCTGTGGCGACACATCCTGCCCAACGCCTTAACCGCCGTTCTCGCCTTTGCCACGCTGCAGTTTGGTCAGGCCATTCTGGCCCTCTCCACGCTGAGCTTTCTCGGCTACGGCACCCCGCCGCCCGTTCCGGAATGGGGCTTATTGATTGCCGAAGGCCGTAACTATCTCTCTACCGCCTGGTGGTTAACCACCTTCCCCGGCGTGGTCGTCATCGCCGTCGTGCTTGCCACCAACCGTATCAGCCAGCAGTTCAGCGGAGGCCTGAAATGACCGTACTCTCGGTAGAAAACCTGACCATCAGCTACCGTACCGCGCGCCAGTGGCGCGAGGTGGTGCATAACGTCAGCTTCACCCTCCGGCGGGGGGAAATGCTGGCGTTTGTCGGTGAATCTGGCTCAGGCAAAACCACCACGGCACAGGCGATCATTGGTCTGCTGGCGGATAACGCCCGACGCGATGCCGGGAAAATCGTGCTCAACGGCGAGGAGATTAGCCGGTGGTCAGCGAAGCGTCTCGATACCCTTCGCGGCGCGCGAATCAGCCTGGTTCCGCAGGATCCGGGTAATTCACTCAACCCGGTTAAGACGATCGGCGTACAGGTCGGGGAAATTATTCAGCAGCACCAAAAGGTAACTGCACTCCAGCGCGACGAGCAGGTGCTCGCCCTGCTGACAAAGGTCGGCCTGAGCCACCCCGAACAGCGCATGAAGCAGTATCCGCATCAGCTCTCCGGCGGGATGAAACAGCGCGTGCTGATTGCCATCGCCATTGCCCTGCGCCCGGACGTGATCGTTGCCGATGAGCCCACCAGCGCGCTGGACGTGACGGTGCAAAAACGCATTCTCGATCTGCTGGATATCCTGCGTCGGGAATCGGGTACTGCGGTTCTGTTTGTCACCCACGATCTGGCGCTGGCTGCCCAGCGCGCGGACAGGCTGCTGGTGTTTCGCAACGGCGAGGTTCAGGAGCACGGCGACACCGCCGACATTGTCCGCACGCCGCAGCACGCCTATACCCGTCAGCTACTGAGCGATCTCCAGGGCCAGCGCCTGACCATCGCCCCGGTAGCTGGCCTTCCGCTGGCGTCACCGGCCATTCGCGCCCGCGCCATCAGCAAACGGTTCTCGCTGGGCAAAGGTCATCACCTTCAGGCGCTGGATCGGGTGACGTTTGACGTCAGGCGCGGCAGCACGCATGCGCTGGTCGGTGAATCCGGCTCCGGGAAAACCACCCTCGCCCGTATTTTGCTGGGTTTTGAACAGGCGGACAGCGGACAGGTCATTATTGATGATATTGATGCCACCGACCTCAGCCGCGAGGCCCGCCGCCAGCTGCGCCAGAAGATCCAGTTTGTCTACCAGAACCCGTTCGCCTCTCTCGACCCGCGTCAAACCCTGTTTGACATCATTGAAGAGCCCCTGAAGAACTTTGCTCGCCTCAGCAAGGCGGAGCGCAAGCTCCGGGTGGAGACCGTGGCGCAGCGGGTTGCCCTGCCCGTCGAACTCCTGACCCGCACCGCAAGGGAGCTTTCAGGCGGGCAGCGCCAGCGCGTAGCCATCGCCCGGGCGCTGATTCTGGAGCCGACTATTCTGGTGCTGGACGAGGCCACCTCCGCGCTGGACGTCACCGTACAGGCGCAGATTCTGGCACTGCTTCAGCAGCTGCAGCAGCAGCTGGGATTGACCTACCTCTTTATCACGCACGATCTCTCTACCGTCCGCCGGATCGCCCACAGCGTCACGGTGCTGCGCAGCGGTCAGGTGGTCGAACACGGTGACGTCGAGACCTTATTCACGTCGCCGCAGAACGACTATACCCGCGAGCTGATTGCTGCCATTCCCCATTTTTCACCCGCTACGGAGGAGTTCGCATGACGCGAAAACGCCTGGGATTTTTCACCCGCCTGCTTGACGACGCCACGCCGAAGGAGCGCTATCGTCTGGCAACCGAACAGATCCGCCACGCCGAACGCCACGGTTTTGACAGCGCCTGGATTGCCCAGCACCACTTCCACGAAAGTGAAGGCGGCCTGCCGTCGCCGCTGCTGTTTCTGGCCCACGTTGCGGCGCATACCGAAACCATCCGCTTGGGGACGGCCATCATTACCCTGCCGATGGAAAACCCGCTGCGCGTGGCGGAAGATGCCGCCGTGCTGGATCTACTCGCCGATGGGCGTCTCGAAGTCGGTTTTGGTTCGGGCGGCACGCCGACCTCTTTCCTGCCGTTCGGACTGACGTTTGAACAGCGCGGCGCGGCCTTTGCTGACCATTTGCATGTGATCCAGAGCGCCTGGCGCGGGGATTCGCTCACCCATCCGGATAATCACCTTTACCCGCCAGCGCCACAGCTGGCTGAACGGATCTGGATTGCCACCTTTTCTGTCGACGGTGCCGTTCGCGCCGCGCGGGCCGGACACGGTTTGATGCTCTCCCGCACGCAGCCGCGCCCGGCAGACCAGTTGGATTTGACGCTCGACGCGATCCAGAACCCGATTGTGGATGCCTATCTTGAGGCACTGCCTGCGGGCATTGCGCCGCGCATTCTGGCCTCCCGCACGGCGTTCGTCGCCGACAGCGATGACTACGCGCTGAAGGTCGCCACGCCGGGTCTCACCAGGCAGGCCCAGCAGCATCGCGCTGCCGGACATGCGATTAAAGGTGACACTGTCACAGATTTTCGTCACCAGTTCGACGCCCATATCGGTTCGCCAGAGACGGTACTGCGTTCACTGCATGCGGACTCCGTTCTCAGGCGCGCCACGGATATCTCGTTCCAGGTTCATTCGGTCGAGCCCACCCATCGCGACACGCTGCGATCCATCGAACTGATCGCCGAACATATTGCCCCCCACATCCTTTGAGGAGACACCTATGTCATTAAGTCAGGACATTCTCGCCGAGCTGGCGGAAATTAAACCCGGTTCCCCTCTGGCAGAGGCGCGCACCACCCGGGACGCCGCCACGCGCCACGCCCAGGGCAGCTACGAAGTCTTATTTACCAAGCAGGATAGCGATTTTGCGCTGGACGAGCGCTTCGCCGTCGCGGCAAAAGTCGCCAGGTGGCACAACGCGGAGGCGCTGGCCGCGCACTATGCGGGGTTTGGCCTGGCCGACCCGACCTCAGACCGTCTGACCCCGGCGCTGAATTTCGCGCGTCTGCTGACCTTCTCACCCGTTGAAGCCACGCCGACATCGTTAAAGGCGCTGATCCAGGCGGGTTGGAGCAAGGAAGGCATTGTTACCCTGGCGCAGCTTGTTGCGTTTGTCAGCTTTCAGAGCCGACTCGTCGCCGGGCTGCGGCTGCTAAATGACAAGCCGGTGGTGGCAAGCGATGCGCCGGTGGCGGCAGGCATCTGGCATACAACCGCAACCACGGTCTCCGGGAAGACGGCTCCCGTCGCGTTCACCCAGCAGGAGCTGGGCTGGGAGCCGTGGATCGACGCCAAACCGCTGGCGGACTTCCGTGATGACGAAGTTGCCGTTCTGGCGAAATTTGGCCATACCGATTCCGACTACTTCCGCCTGCTGGGGCGCAACCTGCCGGTGCTTGAACAGCGCACGTTAACGGATAAAGGAATTTTTTATACACCGGGGGGATTACCCCGCGCCGAGCGCGAGCTGGCCGCAACGGTAGCCAGTAAAATCAACGGCTGCATCTACTGCGCCTCTGTCCATGCGCGTAAAGCCAGCCAGCTGTCAAAGGATGACGCGGCGGTAGAGGCCCTGCTGGCCGTGCGTCCGGGACAGTCCCTGAGCGAGGGGCAATCTGCGCGCTGGCAGGCGGAAATTAATTTTGCGGCAGCGCTGTCGGTTACCCCGCCTGCCGCCACGCCGCTGCACCTCGCCGCTCTGGAAAAAGAGGGGCTGGACACCTTAGCCCAGCTGGACCTGGTGCAGTCCGCCGCGTTCTTCGCCTGGGCCAACCGCCTGATGCTGACGCTGGGTGAGCCCTGGCTTGCCTGAATGCAATCAGGCTAGCGCGCGAGCGTTAGCCTGAGCCTGTCTGGCCCGCAGGTAACCGTAGATCAACAGCGCGCTCATGGCCGAGAACGAGAGGAACGCCGCAGGCAGCGTGACGTAGCGCCAGCTAAAGCCGAGGGTAATCATCATCCCACCAAAGTACGCCCCGATCGCGCTGCCGAGATTAAACGCCATCTGCCCTCCGGCCGCCCCCAGCATCTCACCGCCCTTCGCATTTTGCAGAAGCAAAATTTGCAGCGGTGCAGAGAGCGCAAACAGCCCGGCACAGCAGATAAAGCCCATCACCAGCGAGGCCGTTTTCAGTTCGCCCAGGGCGAAAAGCAGCAGCAGCGAGGCGACAATCACCATATCGGTGATGGCCGCAATGCGCAGCGGGCTAAAGCGCCCCGAGAGTTTGCCACTCAGCAGATTGCCCAACACCATGCCAAGGCCCATCAGCATCATGATGGCCGTCATCATCCCTTCGGAAAAGCCAGAAACGTTGACCATAAACGGCTTAACGAAGCTGAACCACGCGAACACGCCAGCATTGCCAAACATGGTGGCGGCAAAAATCAGCCAGGGTTCCGGTTTCTTCAGGAAGTGGAACTGCTCGGACAATTTGATTTCTGATTTGTCATGGATGTCCGGCACCCAGAGCAGAACCGAGAGGATAACCAGCGCGTCGAACGCAGCAATCAGGAAAAAGGTATAGCGCCAGCTGAACTGGTGCCCCAGCCAGGTGCCGAGCGGGACGCCCACCAGGTTGGCCAAGGTCATCCCGGCGATCATCCCGGCCACCGCGACCGTCACTTTCCCCGGAGGTGCAATTTTGGAGAGGATTATCGCCCCGACGCCAAAAATGGCCCCGTGCGGAAAACCGGAGATCAAACGCCCCAGCGCCAGCCAGAAATACGACGTAGAAAACGTAAACAGGGCATTTCCGACTGCGCACATGGCAACCAGAAACAGCAGCGTCGTTTTTAACGAGAACTTGCCGGAGAACAGCGCCACAATCGGCGCGCCAATCACCACGCCGAACGCATAAAACGAGATCATATTCCCGGCGGAAGGAATCGAAATGCCGGTGTCGTGCGCCAGCTCGGTTAACACCCCCATAATGCCAAATTCAGCCATACCCAGGCCAAATGTGCCAAGCGCCAACGAAAATATTGTCTTTTTCATGCCTCAACCACCGGTTAATCATTCGCGAGGGCATTATTAAATAATCTTGTATGGTGAGCCAGTTCAAATCAGCTGGCTGACACGTTAATCCATTAATTCAGGTGGATTACACTTCATAGTGCGGCCTCGCTTTTTCCACGCCGGACAACCTGAGGATGACAATCATGGGAAGCAAAAAGAAAACCCCTGTCGCTGTTGATGTCGTATCGAATGCCCCCCTTAAGACCAAAGAGTATGAAAAAGAGCTCCGCCGCCTGCACGTCGAACTGGTTAAGCTCCAGCAGTGGGTCGTCGCCAAAGGATTGAAGGTGTGCATTGTTTTTGAGGGACGCGACGGCGCCGGCAAAGGCGGCACCATTAAAGCGATCACCGAGCGCGTCAGCCCCCGCGTGTTTCGCGTTGTAGCGCTTCCTGCCCCAACGGATAAAGAGAAAAGCCAGCTCTACTTCCAGCGCTATGTGCCTCACCTGCCCTCGGCGGGTGAAATCGTGATCTTCGATCGCAGCTGGTATAACCGCGCGGGCGTGGAGCGAGTGATGGGGTTCTGCACGGAGGAACAGGCGGAGAAATTTTTAGACGGCGCGCCGGTTATGGAAAAAGCGATGGTCGATGCCGGAATTATCCTGCTGAAATACTGGCTGGAGGTGACGCCGAAAGAGCAGGAGCGGCGCCTGCGCGACCGCATCAACGATGGGCGTAAGATCTGGAAGCTGTCGCCGATGGATATTAAATCCTTTAACCTTTGGGACGAGTACACCCGCGCGCGCGACGCCATGTTTGAAGCCACTGACACCGCCTGGGCACCGTGGTTTGTCGCGCGTTCTGAAGATAAAAAACGCGTCCGTCTGAATATTATTTCGCATCTGCTTTCGCAGATCCCGTATAAAGAAATTCACGTCGACAAGGTGGATTTACCGAAGCGCAAAATCGGCAAAGTTAAACCCACAAAATACCCGTTCCGTTATGTAGAGGAGCGATTCTGATATAATTGGAAGGCGGCTCGCAGAATATAGATTACCAGGGGATACAGTATTGTTTTTTGTTGGCGGCGGTTGATAATGACCGCACCAACAAAGGAGATAACGATGAAACATACCACAGAAGCAGAGCTGGGCCAGAACATCACATCGCGTAAGCCCTTGTGTCATGCAGAACAAAACTCAACCAGGCGGCGGCAGCCATCAGAAGAGGATCGTGCATTTATACGGGCAATGAATGATTTTGTGGAGAAACACGGAACCATCACTGATGATGAGTTTTTCAGGGTGCTTTAATGCTGAGACAATTTAATGTTTACCGTAATACATCTGCGGCTACAAGGGACAAACTTCCCTATTATATGCTCATTCAGGATGATTGTTATGATGATCTTGCCACACGCGTAATTGTACCGCTCGCGAGAAATAATAAGTTGCCGTTATGGCAAAGCCATCTGGCTCCGGGGATAAATATCGACTTTGAAACGTTTCTGATTTATTCACCGATGATAACAAACATTAACAACAATAAAATCAACCCTAAAGACTTTGTTTGTAATTTACGCAACGCACGTCATGACGTTATAGCGGCAATTGATCGTTTATTGACTAACACATGAAGGCCCGCGCAAGCGCAGCGCCGCCGGGCAGAGCCGACGGCGCAGGTCTTACTTCATTCCTTCCGTACTTTCCTGTTTCGCCTCCAGCCGTTCCACATCACGATACCAGCGCGGGTGATGTTTCTGCGCCCAGCGGCGGCTCACCTTCCCTTCAATCATCCCTTTGATCGACCCTTTTACCCAGAACGCCATATACATATGGATCAGGATGGCATGAATCAGGATGATGGCAGACGTCGCGTGAATTAGCAGCGCGTAACGCACCACCTGGATCGGGAAGTACTGTGCAAAATACGGACGCCAGATCATCACGCCTGTCACCAGCAGCACAAAAATCATGCTCATGATGGTCCAGAACATCATCTTCTGTCCGGCATTGTATTTCCCCACCTTCGCGACTTTATGCTCGTTACCCTTGAGGACTTCGATAATCCCTTTCACCCACGGAATGTCCTGCTTGTCTGGGATGTTGTGGTGGACAAAGCGCACGAACATAAACATCAGCACCAAGAAAATCAGCACGCCGAAGAACGGGTGCAGAATGCGCCCCATCTGCGGCGTACCGAAGGTTTCCGTTAGCCACTGCAGCGTCGGGAAGAAGAACGAAATGCCGGATACCGCCACCAGGAAGAAGCAAATGACCACCGTCCAGTGACAGGCGCGATCGACAAATTTGGTGCGCACTATCATTTTCGACTTACTCATGATGCTCCTCCTCGTCGTCATCCACCTCTTTATTCGGGCCGATACCGATGTAGTGATAAATCAGCCCCGCAAAGGTGGCGATAAAGCCCGCCGCTGAGAGCGGTTTAAGCGCCCCTTTCCACAGGTTGATGGAGGTATCGATCGCCGGATCTTTCGGCAGGTTGTGATACAGCTCCGGCTGGTCGTTGTGATGCAGCACATACATCACGTGCGTGCCGCCTACGCCCTGCGGGTTGTAAATGCCTGCCTTGTCGTAGCCGCGCGCTTTCAGCTTCTCCACGCGCTCTTGCGCCACGTCGAGCATCTCTTTTTTGGTGCCGAAGTGGATCGCACCGGTCGGACAGGTCTTCACGCACACAGGCTCCTGCCCGACGCTGACGCGATCGACGCACAGCGTGCATTTGTATACCCGGTTATCCTCTTTATTGAGGCGCGGGATATTAAATGGACAGCCCGCGATGCAGTAGCCGCAGCCGATGCAGTTATCCTGCTGGAAGTCGACGATCCCGTTGGCGTACTGAATTATCGCACCGGCAGACGGACACGCCTTCAGGCAGCCCGGATCTTCACAGTGCATACAGCCGTCCTTGCGGATCAGCCACTCCAGCCTGCCGTTCTGGTCGGTTTCGCTAAAGCGCATCACCGTCCAGGATTTGGCGCTCAGATCCGCCGGGTTATCGTAAACCCCGACGCAGTGCCCCACCTCGTCGCGGATATCGTTCCACTCCGAACAGGCCACCTGGCAGGCCTTACAGCCCACGCAGGAGGAGACGTCGATAAGCTTGGCGACTTCAGCCTTGTAGTCCCGCGCGCGAGGCGCGGGGGTAATCGGGTTAGTCGCGGAGCGTTTAATAATGTCTTGTGTTTCCATCGCCATTTAATCGCTCCTTACGCTTTCTCGATGTTGACCAGAAACGCTTTGTACTCCGGCGTTTGCGAGTTGGAATCGCCGACGTTTGGCGTCAGGGTGTTGGCGATATAGCCTTTCTGCGCCACCCCTTCAAAGCCCCAGTGCAGCGGAATACCGACGGTTTCCACCTGCTGGCCGTGCACGTTCAGACTTTGCAAACGACGGGTCACCACCGCCACGGCGCGAATAAAGCCGCGCTTGCTGCTCACCTTGACGCGATCGCCGTTGGCAATGCCTTTCGCCTTCGCCAGCGTTTCGCTTATCTCCACAAACTGTTCCGGCTGCGCGATGGCGTTAAGCCGCGCGTGCTTGGTCCAGGTATGGAAATGCTCGGTCAGGCGGTAGGTCGTCCCCACGTACGGGAATTTGTCCTTTTTGCCTAAGCGCAGCACGTCCTCTTCGTAGATGCGCACCACCGGGCTTGAGACCACGTTCGGGTGCAGCGGGTTGGTCCCCAGCGGCGTTTCCATCGGCTCGTAGTGTTCCGGGAACGGCCCTTCTGCCAGCTTGTTGAGGGCGAACAGGCGCCCCAGCCCTTCCGGCTGCATGATGAATGGCCCGGTGTTGCTGCCCGGCGCGGCGGTGCTGTAGTCCGGAATGTCGTTCCCCGTCCACTTCGCCCCGTTCCACTGGATCAGCATCCGTTTCGGATCCCACGGCTTGCCGTTCACGTCGGCGGACGCGCGGTTGTACAGCACGCGACGGTTCAGCGGCCACGCCCATGCCCAGCCCAGCGTGTTGCCCAGGCCTGACGGGTCAGCGTTATCGCGGTTCGCCATCTGGTTACCCTGCTCCGTCCAGCTGCCGGTGTAGATCCAGCAGGACGATGCCGTGGTACCGTCGTCACGCAGCAGCGCAAAGCTGTTCAGCAGCTGGCCTTTCTTCGCCACCAGGCTACCGTTGGCGTCGTAGAGATCCGCCAGCGCCACGCCGTTGTTCTCTTTCGCGACTTCCTCAGACTCAGGACGATCCGGCTGCTTGTAGTGCCAGTTCATCTTCAGCAGCGGCTCAGCGCCTTTGCCGCCTTCGGTGCGGTACATTTCGCGCAGACGATGATAAATGCCGGCCAGAATTTCGCCGTCGTTACGCGCTTCGCCCGGTGCATCCTGCCCTTTCCAGTGCCATTGCAGCCAGCGGCCGGAGTTGGCAATAGAGCCGTCCTCTTCCGCAAAGCAGGTGGACGGCAGGCGGAACACTTCGGTCTGAATCGACGCCGGATCGACATCGTTGGATTCCCCGTGGTTCTGCCAGAAGGTGGAGGTCTCGGTCACCAGCGGATCGATAACCACCATGTACTTCAGCTTGCTCAGGCTGCGCACGACTTTGTTTTTATCCGGGAATGACGCCACCGGGTTAAAGCCCTGGCAGATATAACCGGTGACGTCGCCCTTATCCATCATGTTGAAATACTTGATGACGTCGTAAGCCTGATCCCACTTGGGCAGCCACTCAAAGCCCCAGTCATTCTCCTTCTGCGCCGCGTCGCCGTAGAAGGATTTCATCAGGCTGACGTAGAACTTCGGATAGTTGCTCCAGTAGTTCACCTGGTCCGGCAGCGTTGCTTTTGGCGTATTAGCTTCAAGATACGCTTGCAGACTGGCCTGCTTTTCCGACGGCAGCGTCAGGTAGCCCGGCAGGCTGGTGGAGAGCAGGCCGAGATCGGTTAAGCCCTGAATGTTAGAGTGTCCGCGAAGGGCGTTCACGCCGCCACCGGCCATCCCCATGTTGCCGAGCAGCAGCTGGATCATCGCCATGGTACGGATGTTCTGCGCGCCCACGGTGTGCTGCGTCCAGCCCAGCGCATACAGGAACGTGGTGGTTCTGTCAGCGGCGCTGGTGGAGGCCAGCACCTCGCACACCTTCAGGAAGTCCGCTTTCGGCGTGCCGCAGATGTTCTCCACCACGTCCGGCGTATAGCGGGAAACGTGTTGCTTCAGCAGGTTCCACACGCAGCGCGGATGCGTGAGCGTTTCATCCCGCATCGCATAGCCGTTTTCATCGAACTGATAGTTCCAGGACGTTTTGTCGTACTGGCGTTTTTCAGCGTCATAGCCGCTGAACAGCCCGTCATCGAAGGCAAAATCATCCCGCACCAGCAGGTTCGCATTGGTGTAATGCTTAACGTAGTCCGCGTTAATTTTGTTGTTTTCGATCAGGTACAGCAGAACCCCGGAGAGGAACGTAATGTCCGTACCGGAACGGATTGGCGCATAGATATCGGCCACCGATGCCGTACGCGTGAAGCGCGGATCGACGACGATAAGCGTCGCATCGTTGTTGTTTTTCGCTTCCATCGCCCAGCGGAACCCCACCGGATGGGCCTCAGCGGCGTTACCGCCCATCACCACCACGACGTTCGCATTTTTGATATCAACCCAGTGGTTGGTCATCGCACCGCGACCAAATGTTGGAGCAAGACTTGCTACCGTTGGTCCGTGTCAGACGCGCGCCTGGTTATCTACCGCCAGCATGCCGAGCGAGCGCACAAATTTTTGCGTTAGCATGCCGGTTTCATTGCTGGCCGCCGAGGCACACAGCATGCCGGTGGAAACCCAGCGGTTGACCGTCACGCCCTGCGCGTTCTTTTCAATAAAATTGGCGTCGCGGTCGGCTTTCATCAATGTTGCAATACGGGAGAAGGCCTCATCCCAGGAGATACGCTGCCATTTATCAGAACCCGGCGCGCGGTATTCCGGGTAGCGGAGGCGGTTTTCGCTGTGGACATAGTCCAGCAGTCCCGCCCCTTTCGGGCACAGCGCCCCACGGCTCACCGGATGATCCGGATCCCCTTCAATATGGTAAATCGCTTCTCTGGCGTTCTTCGCGCCATCGCCCAGGCTATACATCAATAGCCCACAACCCACGGAGCAGTATGTGCAGGTGTTACGGATCTCTTTCGCACGCAGCAGCTTATAGTTGCGTGCCTGAGCCAGCGCCATTTTGGGAGCAAATCCCAGCATTGCGGCTGTGGTTCCGGCCATACCGCCCGCGCAGATTTTGAAAAATTGTCTGCGGCTGACGTCCATTGTTGTCCTCGTTATCTGATAAGACTTCGCGCCGCAAACTAACATTAAAGCCCCTGTTTTTTTTGCGTCAAATCAAGGTCGCCTGACGTCGCCCCCTTAATAGTCACCGCTGCCGCGTTTGAATACCCCTTAAGGGTTAAACACGTAAGAGAATAATTCGCGACAGGGTCAGAATTAATGCTATACATTTTCCCTTTGATTTTATTAGCGATGAAAACGTAATGGACAGAAAGAGAGCAACGCTCACGGGGCTGGCGGCGATACTGCTATGGAGCACAATGGTGGGCCTGATTCGCAGCGTAAGCGAGGGGCTGGGGCCCGTCGGCGGCGCGGCGATGATTTACACCCTCAGTGGGTTATTGTGCCTGGTAACGGTAGGATTTCCTGATATTAAACGTTTTTCACCCGGGTATCTTATTGCAGGCAGCGTACTGTTTGTCAGTTACGAAATTTGTCTGGCGCTGTCGTTAGGCTATGCCGCCACACGAGCGCAGGCCATAGAAGTCGGTATGGTTAATTATCTCTGGCCGAGCCTGACGATCGTCTTTGCTATTTTATTCAACGGACAGAAATCAACGCTGTGGGTCGTCCCCGGTTTAGCTATCGCTCTGCTCGGCGTGTGTTGGGTATTAGGAGGTGAGCAAGGATTACACATTGATGAAATAATCCGCAATGTCGTCTCTAATCCCCTTAGCTATACGCTTGCTTTTGCCGGAGCATTTATCTGGGCCGCCTACTGCACCGTAACCGCCAAATTTGCCAAAGGGCAAAACGGTATTACCCTCTTTGTTTTGCTCACTGCGCTGAGCCTGTGGGTGAAATATACTATTAGCGATCAGCCAGAAATGGTGTTCAGCTTTCCGGTTATCGTGAAGCTCGTTATGTGCGGCATTGCGCTTGGGTTTGGCTATGCAGCATGGAATATTGGCATTCTGCACGGTAACGTCACGGTGCTGGCTGCCGTATCCTATTTTACTCCCGTGCTCTCCGCCGCGCTTGCAGCCGTGCTGCTAAGCTCCCCCCTCTCTTTTTCGTTCTGGCAGGGCGCGCTGATGGTCTGCGCCGGGTCATTGCTCTGCTGGTACGCTACACGAAAATAGGGTTCAGATTTATGCCGGGTTCGATTAAATCCGGCAGAAAAATTAACATAAATTTAATATGTGATCACATCGTAATATATTAATCAGAACATTAGTGCATTTGTTGATGTTCTGTTTATATTATCTTCCTTCGTCAATTCCCCCGACATCAAATTGACATAACCTGACACCGCTGCGTAACTACTTCCCTGCGAATATTACCGCTATTAATAACACGAAATGCAATAATATTCGCCATCATGGTTGCCAAAAAAATCAACTCACTCTGATTAAATAATCGCCGCAACATTTTATTCAGCCGTCATTAATCCGATCTCGATCACACTAAATGAAATTATTACTCATATTTTGAAACTTATTATTGAAAGACAACTACAAGATTTTTAAAAATAGCACGCCGTTGACGAACAGCCTCGTTAAGAAATCGCTCGCGATGGTTCAGGAAATACTGAAAAAAATTATAAGGAATATTTAAGATGAAACTTAAATTAGTTGCAGTGGCAGTCACTTCCATGTTGGCAGCAGGCGTTGTAAACGCAGCTGAGATTTATAACAAAGACGGTAACAAGCTGGATCTGTACGGTAAAGTGACAGGTCTGCACTATTTCTCTGATGACGCAGGCGCAGACGGCGATAAAACCTACATGCGTATCGGCTTCAAGGGTGAAACCCAGGTTAACGACCAGCTGTCCGGTTACGGCCAGTGGGAATACCAGATTCAGGGTAACAAGGACGAAGGCGACAACCAGTCCTGGACCCGTGTGGCCTTCGCAGGTCTGAAGTTCGCTGAAGCCGGTTCATTCGATTACGGTCGTAACTACGGCGTGATTTACGACGTGACCTCCTGGACCGACGTTCTGCCAGAATTCGGCGGTGACACCTACGGTGCCGACAACTTCCTGCAGTCTCGTGCAAACGGCGTGGCAACTTACCGTAACCAGGACTTCTTCGGTCTGGTTGACGGCCTGAACTTTGCCCTGCAGTACCAGGGTAAAAATGGCAGCGTAAGCGGTGAAAACACTAACGGCCGCAGCCTGCTGAACCAGAACGGCGACGGCTACGGCGCGTCTCTGACTTACGATCTGGGTGAAGGCTTCAGCGTCGGTGGTGCAATGTCCTCTTCCCGTCGTACCGCTGACCAGAATGCAGCTGGCGTATACGGTGAAGGCGACCGCGCTGAAGTGTACAGCGGCGGCGTGAAGTACGACGCGAACAACGTTTACCTTGCCGCGCAGTACTCTCAGACCTATAACGCAACCCGTTTCGGTACCTCTAACGGTAACCGCAGCGACATCTACGGCTTTGCAAACAAAGCGCAAAACTTCGAAGTTGTGGCTCAGTATCAGTTCGACTTTGGCCTGCGTCCATCCATCGCTTACCTGCAGTCTAAAGGTAAAGACATCGAGAACTTCGGCGACCAGGATCTGGTTAAATACATTGATGTCGGCACCACCTACTATTTTAACAAAAACATGTCCACCTACGTGGATTACAAAATCAACCTGCTGGACGACAACCAGTTCACTCGCCAGGCAGGTATCGGTACCGACAACATCGTGGCGCTGGGTCTGACCTACCAGTTCTAAAATCTTGTTTGTCAAAAAGCCAGCGTAACACGCTGGCTTTTTTTATCTTCCGCTTTTACCCGACAGACAACTCCCCGCCTGCCGCCCGACGCAGCCAGGTTTGCAGCAGCTTGCCGTCTTCGGTCATCTCTGAATCTGAGCGCACGCAGAGGTAATAATCGCGCCCGTCATCAATCGGTAAGTCAAATATCTTGACCAGCTCGCCGCTCTCAAGATATGGCGCAATCAGCGGCTCACGCATGAGCGCACATCCCAGCCCTGCCTGAACGCCCGCCAGCGTCAACAGCCCGTCTTCAAACAGCGGGCCGCTGCGCCGGAGTGGACGTTTTACCCCCTGCAACAAAAACCACTGCGTCCAGCTAGTACGTTCTTCATCGTGCAGCAGCGGCATTTGCAGCAGCTGTTCAGGCGTGTCGATATGGCCATGAACGCGCAAAAACGCGCGGCTGCATACCGGCACCATCTGGCCGGAAATTAGTTTTTCACTCTGATACCCCGCCCACTGCCCGTTACCAAAACGAATCGACATATCCGACGCGTCGCTCAGATAGTTACGGTGGTTGGCATACACCACGTTGATCTCGGTTTGGGGATTGGCGCGCATGAACGCAGGCAAGCGCGGGATAAACCACCCCATACCAAAAAGCGGAATCAGACTGATGGTGACCTGACGCGTTTGCGCCTGCTCCGCCAGATGCTCCGTCGCCTGGCGCAACACGTTAAAGGCCGCACGGATCGAGCGGTAATATTCCCGCCCGTGCTGGCTCAGCACCAGCCTTCGTCCCTGACGTTCCGTGAGCGGCATTTGCAGGTATCCTTCGAGCACCTTGAGCTGATGGCTGACGGCCGACGGAGAGATATCCAGCTCCTGCGCGGCCAGCGTGACGCTCCCCAGCCTGGCGATGGCCTCGAATGCACGTACGGCCCGAAGCGGCGGATCGTTTGCCAGGCGGCTCTCTGCAAACGCCGTCAGGCTCGCCAATTGTTCTGTTTTATTCATATGTTGATTTCTTTAGGCTTTTCACCCAAAAGCAGGCATTAACTATTTTCATTTAAATCATAAACATAAAACAATATTTATTTATCATAAGAAATAATAGATGTGTATTTTACAATTTAATTCATTTATTGGATGGTAGCCGCAGAACGAGCACTTTGCGGGTACAGACGTTGGATACACTCATACAACAACTGATCAACGGTGTGATGCTGGGAAGCATCTACGCGCTGATCGCGCTGGGCTATACCATGGTGTATGGCATTTTGCGCATTATTAACTTTGCCCACGGCGATATTCTTATGGTCGGCGCGCTCACCACGCTCTCCGCCATTAACGCCCTGAACAGCACCTTCCCGCATATGCCGCTGCTGTTGCAGCTCGGCGTTGCCCTGATGATTGCCATGGCCGTTTGCGCCCTGCTGGCCATGGCCGTGGAGCGCTTTGCCTACCGTCGACTGCGCAACGCTCCGCGCCTGGCGCCGCTGATCTCGGGTATCGGCGTCTCCGTCCTGCTGCAAACCGTGGCGATGATTATCTGGACGCGCAACCCGCTGATGTTTCCGCAGATCTTGCCCATGGATCCGATTACCGTGACGTCAGGAAGTGAAATGCACCCTCCCGCCATCGTGACCGTTACCGGTATTGTCACCGTGGCGCTGGCGCTGGCGGTGATGACCGGGCTCTGGCTGCTGGTGGAATACACCCGCCTGGGGCGCGGCATGCGCGCCGTGGCGGAAAATCCGCGCGTGGCCACGCTGATGGGGGTTAACCCAAACGCCATTATCACCCTGACGTTTGCCATTGGCGGGGCGTTTGCCGCGCTGGCAGGCGTAATGATGGCGAGCAACTACGGTAACGCCAGCTTCTCGATGGGTTTTTTACCCGGGATCAAGGCCTTTACCGCCGCCGTGCTGGGGGGCATTGGTAACATTCGGGGTGCCATGATTGGCGGCATCCTGCTCGGCATTATCGAAGCGCTGGGCGCAGGCTACCTGGGTGAACTGACCCACGGTGTATTTGGCAGCAACTATCAGGATGTCTTTGCCTTTATGGTGCTGATCCTGGTGCTGGTCTTCCGTCCGGCTGGCCTGCTGGGCGAGCGCGTAGCGCACAGGGCGTAAGGAATACCATGACAACACTTCAAATTCAGGCCCCGACGACGACGCGCAAATTCTGGTCAGGCATGAGCCTGTTCTGCCTCGCGCTGCTGATTGCGCCCGTGGTGGCCACGCAGCTCGGCGGCAACTACTGGGTGCGCGTTATCGACTTCGCCCTGCTCTACATCATGCTGGCGCTCGGGCTCAATATTGTGGTCGGCTATACCGGCCTGCTGGACATGGGCTTTATCGCCTTTTACGCCGTCGGCGCCTACCTCGCGGCACTGATGGCTTCTCCACACCTGCTGGAGGTGTTTCCGATCCTCGGCGTCTGGTTCCCGGATGGGCTGCACACCTCGTATCTGCTCATTATTCCGCTGGCGGCTCTCGTGGCGGCAGTCTGCGGGATTTTACTCGGTGCGCCCACGCTGAAGCTGCGCGGGGACTACCTGGCGATAGTGACCCTCGGCTTTGGCGAAATTATCCGCATCCTGATGCGCAACCTCGACCGTCCGGTAAACATCACCAACGGCGCAAAGGGCATTACCGGGGTGGATACGCTGAAACTGTTCGGCCTGAAGTTTAGCGGCGTCTACCACTGGTTTGGTTTCAAAGTGCCCGCCCTGTGGCTGTGGTACTACCTGCTGATGCTGGTGATTGTAGCGATTATTTTTGTCTGCCTGCGCCTGCAGCATTCCCGTATTGGCCGCGCCTGGCACGCCATCCGCGAGGATGAAGACGTGGCCCGCGCGATGGGCATCAACGTGCGTAACTATAAGCTGCTCGCCTTTGCGATGGGCGCCTCCTTTGGCGGCATAGCAGGTGCGCTGTTCGGCGCGTTTCAGGGCTTTGTCTCCCCGGAATCCTTCACCTTACAGGAATCGATTGCCGTACTGGCGATGGTGGTGCTGGGCGGTATGGGGCACATACCGGGCGTGATCCTGGGCGCGGTACTGCTTACCGCCCTGCCGGAACTGCTGCGCAGCCAGGCAGCGCCGGTTCAGCAGGCGCTGTTCGGTACGGTACTGATTGACCCGGAAGTGCTGCGCCAGCTGTTTTACGGTCTGGCACTGGTGCTGGTCATGCTGGTGCGCCCGTCAGGCCTCTGGCCGGTACGCCACAAGGAGGTGAAGGCATGAGCCTGTTAACCGTACGCAACATGTCAAAACGCTTCGGCGGTCTGACTGCCGTAGATGACGTTTCGATTACCGTGAACAGGGGGGAAATCTACGGGCTGATTGGCCCCAACGGCGCGGGAAAAACCACCTGCTTTAACCTGATCACCGGGCTTTATCCGGCGGACAGCGGTGAGTTTTCGATTGCCGATAAGCCCTACTTCCCAAAGCACATAGAGAAAGTCACCGCCGCCGGGATTGCCCGCACCTTCCAGAACGTGCGCCTCTTCAACGAGATGTCGGTGCTGGAAAACGTGATGGTGGGCCGCCACGTGCGCACCCGTAACGGCCTGTGGGCCGCGCTGAGCCGCCATAAACGCGCCCGCGAGGAAGAGAAGCAGACCCGCGAACTGGCCTGGCACTGGCTGGACTATACCGGCATTGCGCAGTTCGCCCACTATCGCGCCTGCGATCTGGCCTATGGTCATCAGCGTCGCCTTGAAATCGCCCGCGCGCTGGCGACGGATCCGCTGCTGCTGGCGCTGGACGAGCCCGCCGCAGGAATGAACGCGGCGGAAAAAGTGGCGCTCGGCGATCTGCTCATCCGCATCCGCGATGACGGCAAAACCCTGCTAATGATTGAACATGACGTCAAGCTGGTGATGGGCATCTGCGATCGCCTGACGGTGCTTGATTACGGAAAAACGCTCGCCAGCGGTACGCCGGAAAGCGTGCGGCGCGACCCGGCAGTGATCGCCGCCTGGCTTGGAGGTAACGCCCATGACTGAAATACTGAAGGTAGAACGTCTGGACGTGCATTACGGCGGCATTCAGGCCGTACGCGATGTCTCCTTTACCCTGCACGAGGGCGAACAGGCTACGCTGATCGGCGCTAACGGCGCGGGTAAAAGCTCCACCGTGCGCGCCATTACCGGGCTGGAAAGCTTTAGCGGCAGTATTGAATTCAGCGGTAAGCCGGTCCGTAAACAGAGCCCGGAGACCCTGCTTCGTGACGGGCTGGTCATGGTCCCGGAGGGCCGCGGGATCTTCTCCCGCATGACGGTACTGGAAAACCTGCAGATGGGCGCCTGGCTAAGACGTGACACTGTCACCATTAAGCGCGAGATGAACGAGATTTTCGAACGTTTCCCGCGTCTGGGCGAGCGCCAGCATCAGCTTGCCGGGCTGCTGTCCGGCGGCGAGCAACAGCTGCTGGCCCTTAACCGCGCCCTCCTCAGCCGCCCGCGCCTGCTGATCCTCGACGAGCCGTCGATGGGCCTTGCCCCGAAGATGGTCGAGAACATATTTGCCGTTATTGCCGGGCTGCGCGAGCGCGGCGTCGCCCTGCTGCTGATCGAACAAAACGCCCGGCTCGCGCTGGAAGTGACCGACAGCGCGTGGGTGATGGACAGCGGCAGCATTGTTCATCATGGCGAATCGACAGCGCTGCTTCACGACGACCAGATTGCACACATTTATTTGGGCGAAATACCCGTTTAACCACACCAGCCAACATCAGGGAAATACAATGAAAACAGTAAAAATCAGTGCGCTCAGCGCAGCTATTCTGCTCGGCGGTCTTGCCTCAACGTCCTCGTGGGCCGCCGACGGCGAAACCGTGGTTATCGGTCTGGCAGGCCCGCTCACCGGCCCGTCCGCCCGTATCGGGAAAGATCTGGAGAACGGCGCGCAACTGGCCATTGACGACATTAACAAGCAGCATCCGACCATCGGCGGCAAAGCGGTCACCTTCAAACTGCAGTCCGAAGACGATCAGTCTGACCCGCGCACTGCCGTAGCCGTCGCGCAGCGTCTGGTGGACAGCGATGTGGCGGGCGTGGTCGGCCACTGGAACACCGGCACCAGCATTCCAGCGGCCCGCGTTTATCACGATGCAGGCATCGCCCAGGTGGCACCGGTCGCGACCGGTCACGCCTATACGCAACAAGGTTTTGATACCAGCTTCCGCGTGATGGGACACGACGATGACGGCGGCCAGCTCGCCGGTCAGTACGCGGTTAACACCCTGAAAGCCAAACGCATTGCGGTAATCGACGACCGTACCGCCTTCGGTCAGGGGCTTGCAGACCAGTTTATTAAATCGCTGGAAGCCCAGGGCGTGAAAATTGTCGACCGTCAGTACGTGGATGACAAAACGGTCGATTTCAGCGCCGTGCTGACCGCCATCCGCAGTAAAAACGCCGATCTGATCTTCTTCGGCGGCGTCGACAGCCAGGCCGCACCGCTGGCTCGCCGCATTAAACAGCTGGGCATGAATGCCACGCTGATGGGCGCAGGCGGATTCGTCAGCCAGACGTTCCTGAAGCTGGCGCAGAAAGAAGGCGAAGGCGTTGTGGCGCTGGAGCCGGGCCTGCCCGTTGACCAGATGCCGGGTGGAAAGGCATTCGAACAGGCCTACCAGGCCCGCTACCACACCCATATCGAACTGCACGCCCCGTTCGCCTATGACGCCACCCGCGTGCTGGTTGCGGCGATGGAAAAAGCAGACTCCGTTGAGCCATCAGACTATCTGCCCGCCCTGCGCGCCATCAGCTATTCCGGCGTTACCGGACAGATCGCGTTTGATAAAGAGGGCAACCTGAAATCGCCGTCGTTCACGGTCTATAAGGTTGTCGACGGCAAATGGCAGCCGCAGACCGTGCTGGGCGGTGCAAAAGCGAAGTAACGCAGCGAGGCAATGTGATGAGTGATAATAATGAGCTGGGCATTCTCGCCCGCCGCAAAATTGAAGCTGAAATTATTAAGCCAATTTATGAAATCCTGGTGCGCGAGATAGGGAAAGCCCGCGCCCAGGCGGTGATTGGCGAGGCCATTGAGCAGGCCGCGATTGATGCTGGTAAAGGGTTTGCCAGCAAAGAACCCAACGGCGCGAACATCAAGAGCTTTATCGCCCTGCAGTATCTGTGGGAGAAAGATAACGCCCTGGACGTGAAGGTGATCGACGCTGACGACCAGCAGTACAACTACAACGTAACCCGCTGTCGCTACGCGGAGATGTACCACGAGATGGGGCTGGGCGAGATTGGTCATCTGCTCTCCTGCGCGCGCGATGAAAAATTCATCGTTGGCTATGCGCCGGACGTAGAGCTAACCCGCACCACGACCATTATGCAGGGCGGTGCGTGCTGTGATTTCCGCTACCGCAGCGGTAAGGACAAGTCATGATCCGCGTCAACGCCGAACGGCTGTGGTCAACGCTTGAGATGATGGCGCAGATCGGCGGCACGCCCGCCGGTGGCGTCACCCGTCTGGCACTGAGCGAGGAAGATCGTATTGCGCGTAACCTGCTGCGCGACTCGGCGCTGGACGCCGGTTTTACCTGTGACGTCGACAGCATGGGCAATATGTTTATCCGCCGCGCCGGGAAAAACCCGCAACTCGCGCCAGTCATGACCGGTTCGCACGTGGATACCCAGCCGCTGGGAGGGAACTACGACGGCGTTTACGGCGTGCTGGCCGGGCTGGAGCTGCTGCGCACCCTCAATGACCATCACCTTGAGACGGAGCGTGACATCGTGCTGGTCAACTGGACCAACGAAGAAGGCGCGCGCTTTGCGCCAGCCATGCTCGCTTCAGGGGTCTGGACGGGGCAATTTAGCGAAGCGTACGCCCATGCCCGCGCGGACAGCGACGGTATCAGCGTGGGTGAAGCGCTGGAAAGCATCGGCTACCGGGGTGAAGCCCCTGCCCGCGCGTTTCCGGTTCACGCCTGCTACGAGCTGCACATCGAACAGGGCCCGATTCTGGAAGACGAAGCCCTGGATATCGGGTTAGTCCGCGCGGCAATGGGCCAGCGCTGGTTTACCCTGACGCTGGACGGGTTTGCCGCCCACGCGGGCACCACGCCGATGCACAGCCGCCGAGACGCGCTGACCGCGTTCTCGGAGCTGGCGCTGAAGGTGGAGGAGATTGGCTATCGGCACGCGCCGGACGGACGTGCGACCATCGGTATGGCGCAGGTTACGCCAAACTCGCGCAACGTCGTCCCGTCTCGGGTGGTCTGCAGCGTGGAGTTTCGCCATCCGGCGCTGACGGCACTGGAAGCCATGGAGGCGGCGCTGCATAAGGTGGCTGAAAGCCTGAGCCTGCGCGGCGTGGCGGCTGTCGTTGAGCGCATTTTTGACTACGCCCCCATCGCGTTTGATGCCGAATGTCTGGCCCGCACGGAGAAGGCCGTGGCGGAACTGGGCTACTCGGCGAAACCGATGGTCTCCGGCGCGGGACATGACGCCTGCTATGTCAGTAAAATTGCCCCTGCCAGCATGATTTTTATCCCCTGCGTGAAGGGCATCAGCCATAACGAAGCGGAAAGGATCCTGCCAGAATGGTCGGAGAAAGGGGCGAACGTGCTGTTGCACAGCGTCCTGTCCGCGGCCCAGGAAAAATAAACCGGGTGGCGCGGCTCGGACAACCGCGCCCGTAGGCCCGGTAAGCGCAGCGCCACCGGGCGTGTTTTACGGCTTCGGCACCTTCGCCAGGCTAAACCAGATCCCCACTGCCAGCAACAGCAGCATTCCGCCCGCACTCCCCAGCGCCACGCTGTGGGAGGTAATAAACGCACTTTTCGCCGCCTCAATCACCGGCTCCGCGAGGGACGGCGTCAGCTCCTGCGCCACCTTCATCGCTTCACCAATGGATGACGAGGCTTTATCGACGAGCGAGGCATTCAGCCCCTGCGGAAGATCAATGGACGCCGAGAAGCTGCGGGTCAACAGCAGACCGAAAATGGCGATCCCCAGCCCGGCGCCCAGTTCATAGGACATGGTTTCAATCGCTCCTGCGGCAGCGGCTTTCTCCTTCGGCGCGGCAGCCATAATGGCGGAGGTCGAGGCCAGCAGCGCGCTTGCGGCGCTAAAGCCAAGCAGAACCATCAGCCCCCACGCCTGCCACTGCTGCGTGCTGAAATCAAGCATCGACAGGCCGATGAAGCTGACAGCGCTAAGCCCCATCCCCCCGGCAGCGACAATGCGCAGCCCCAGGCGGCCCACCAGCACACCGGCAATCGGCCCGCTGAATCCGCTTGCCACCATTACCGGGAGCATAAACATGCCCGCCTCAAACGGCGTAAAGCCGTGGACAAACTGCAGCTCCTGCGCCATCAGCAGCTCAAAGCCCACCAGGGCGATCATCGCCGTCATCGCCATGACCACGCCGCTCAGAATGATGCGATGGCAGAACAGGCGCATATCGATCATCGGCACGCGGGCGCGCAGCTGGATGCGCACAAAAATAAACAGCATTACGCCACCCGTGAGCAAGGTACACGCCACCAGCCACGGCGACAGGACGCCTTTGAGCGCGGTTTTGGCACTGTAGACCAGCAGCAAAATCGCCACAATCAGCATGATGGCATGACTGATATTCAGCGGCTGCTCCGGTCGGCCCTGCTGACGGGGCACAAAACGCGCGGCCAGCGACACCACTACCAGCACAATCGGCACGTTGATTAAAAACACCGATCCCCAGTAAAAATGCTCGAGCAACATACCGCCAATCAGCGGACCAAACGCCGCCCCGCCGGAACCCACTGCCGCCCAGACGCCGAGCGCGATGTTGCGATCTTTCGCGTCGGTAAACAGCGTGCGGATCCCCGCAAGCGTAGCCGGAATGATCATTGCCGCACCGATCGCCAGCGAGGCGCGCGCCGCTATCAGCCACCCTGCCGACGGTGCAAACGCGGCCGCCAGGGACGACAGGCCAAACAGCGTGCTGCCGATCATCAGCAAGTGTTTAAAGCCAATGCGGTCACCGAGGGCACCCATCGGCAGCACCATCCCCGCCATCACCAGCGAGTAAATATCAATGATCCACAACAATTCGTTTCCGCTGGCACCCAGCGTCATGCTCAATGTCGGCGCCGCCACGTGCAGCACCGTCGCGTCAATCGCCACCGGGATGTATACCAGCACGATAATCACTAACGCTAACCACTGACGAAACATAAATTTCCTTTTCATTTTAAACATGGACACATGTCCAGAATGCGATCCTACGTAAAGTTGAACGACTGTCCAGCTTTTTGTTACACTCGTTTCGGTCTTATTGAGAGTAGAGAAAAAATGCGCTATTTGAGCAAGGAAGAGCGGCGGGAAGCGATCTTACAGGCCGCGATGCGCGTGGCGCTGGCCGAGGGGCTGGCAGCCATGACGGTACGGCGCATTGCCGCAGAAGCGGGCGTCGCGACCGGGCAGGTCCACCACCACTTTGCCTCCGGCGGCGAGTTAAAATCGCTGGCGTTTGTGCGCGTGATCCGCGAGCTGCTGGATGCCGACGTGGTGGGTGAAAACGCGGGCTGGCGGGAACGGTTGCACAGCATGCTCGGCAGTGACGACGGTGGGCTTGAACCTTACATTCGCCTTTGGCGGGAAGCCCAAATTCTCGCCAGCCGTGATCCCGAGATCAAAGCGGCTTATGTCCTGACCATGGAGATGTGGCATCAGGAAACCGTGGCGATTATCCGCGCCGGGGCTGATGCCAACGCGTTCACGCTTACCGATCGAGCGGAAAATATCGCATGGCGTTTAATAGGGCTGGTTTGTGGCCTGGATGGGATCACCGTATTAAATATGCCTGAAATGGACGATGCGGCATTTAATAAACATCTCGACAAACTTATCACACTGGAATTGTTTTAATACTCCTTCCGGAGTATAAATTACGCAAAACGTTACAATTAGTAACACATTAAGCGAGCCCTTATTTTTCATTCTAATCTCGGGGGTTCGCTTTTTTATCTATCCTTTCAGATGTATCCCAAAGCATCCCAAAAAACCAATAACACTTCTTTAATTATCTTTTTGTTTTTACTTCATTTTTCTCTCAAACATGGTAAGCAAGAGGGCGATATGTCGCAACAAAGTGATAAAAGTAATCCCCATCTGTTGAGTAACTGGAAACCTGAAAACGCGCAATTTTGGGAGAATAAAGGAAAACATATCGCACGAAGAAACCTATGGATTTCTGTAGCTTGCCTGCTATTAGCGTTTTGCGTGTGGATGTTATTTAGCGCCGTTGCGGTCAATCTGAATAAAGTCGGATTTAATTTCACCACCGATCAGCTTTTTATGCTAACGGCATTACCTTCACTCTCTGGCGCGATATTGCGCGTCCCCTACTCGTTTATGGTGCCAATATTTGGCGGACGCTACTGGACGGTATTGAGCACCGTTATCCTGATTATCCCCTGCGTCTGGCTGGGGATAGCCATTCAGGACACCGCGACACCTTACTGGGTCTTTATCGTGATTGCCCTGCTCTGCGGTTTTGCCGGGGCTAACTTTGCCTCCAGCATGGGTAACATCAGCTTCTTCTTCCCGAAGGCCAGACAGGGCAGCGCGCTGGGCATCAACGGCGGGCTGGGAAATCTGGGCGTCAGCGTGATGCAGCTGTTTGCTCCGCTGGTGATTTTCCTGCCAATGTTTACCTTCCTCGGCGTGCACGGCGTACCGCAGGAGGACGGCTCAACGATGTGGCTGGCCAATGCGGCCTGGGTCTGGGCGCCGCTGCTGCTGCTGGCAACCCTTGCGGCGTTTTTTGGCATGAACGATATCGCCAGCTCTAAAGCCTCTATCGCCAGCCAGCTGCCGGTACTGAAGCGCTTTCACCTCTGGCTGCTGAGCCTGCTTTATCTTGCTACCTTCGGCTCGTTTATCGGCTTCTCGGCGGGCTTTGCCATGCTGTCGAAAACCCAGTTCCCGGACGTGAACATCCTTCACCTCGCTTTCTTTGGCCCCCTGATCGGCGCACTGGCGCGTTCGGCGGGCGGGATGGTCTCTGACAGGCTGGGCGGCGTGCGCGTCACGCTGATTAACTTCGTCTTTATGGCTATCTTCAGCGCCCTGATCTTCCTGACGCTCCCCGGCTCTGGCTCCGGCAGCTTTATCGCCTTCTACCTGGTCTTTATGGGCCTGTTCCTCACCGCCGGGCTGGGCAGCGGTTCGACCTTCCAGATGATCGCGATTATCTTTCGCCAAATCACCCTCGACCGCGTCAAAAAGCAGGGCGGCACGGACGAGCAGGCGCAGCATGAAGCGGTGACGGAGACCGCCGCCGCGCTGGGCTTTATCTCCGCCATCGGTGCCGTTGGCGGGTTCTTTATCCCTAAGGCGTTCGGCACATCGCTGGCAATGACCGGTTCGCCGGTTGGGGCCATGAAGGTCTTCCTCGTGTTTTACATCGTCTGCGTGTTGGTCACCTGGCTGGTGTATGGCCGTAAATCCTCAAAAAAATAAAAACTACATCTTCGCCGGAGCGTGATGCATCGCACTCCGGCCATGCTATCGAAGCAGGAGAAATGTCATGAGCAAACTGCTGGACCGCTTCCGTTACTTCAAAACAAAAGGCGACAGTTTCGCCGATGGGCACGGGCAGGTGTATCACACCAACCGCGACTGGGAGGACAGCTACCGCCAGCGCTGGCAGTTCGACAAGATTGTGCGATCCACCCACGGGGTAAACTGTACCGGCTCCTGTAGCTGGAAGATTTATGTCAAAAACGGCCTGGTGACCTGGGAAACCCAGCAGACCGACTACCCCCGCACCCGCCCTGACCTGCCCAATCACGAGCCGCGCGGCTGCCCGCGAGGCGCAAGCTACTCCTGGTACCTCTACAGCGCCAACCGCCTTAAGTACCCGCTGGTGCGCCGCAGGCTGATTGAACTCTGGCGCGAGGCGCTGGCGCAGCATACCGATCCGGTTCTGGCCTGGGATGCCATCCAGAACGATCCGCAAAAGGCGCAAAGCTACAGGAAGGCGCGGGGTAAAGGCGGGTTTATCCGCTCAAACTGGAAAGAGCTGAACCAGCTGATCGCCGCCGCTAACGTCTGGACCATCAAAAACTACGGCCCGGACCGCGTGGCCGGTTTTTCGCCTATTCCGGCGATGTCGATGGTTTCCTACGCTGCCGGAACGCGCTATCTCTCCCTGCTGGGCGGCACCTGCCTGAGCTTCTACGACTGGTACTGCGACCTGCCGCCGGCGTCGCCGATGACCTGGGGCGAGCAGACCGACGTGCCGGAGTCCGCCGACTGGTACAACTCCAGCTATATCATTGCCTGGGGTTCGAACGTGCCGCAGACGCGTACTCCGGACGCCCACTTCTTTACCGAGGTGCGCTACAAAGGCACCAAGACCGTTGCGATTACGCCGGACTTCTCGGAGGTCGCCAAGCTCAGCGACCAGTGGCTGGCCCCCAAACAGGGCACCGACAGCGCCCTCGCCATGGCGATGGGCCACGTCATCCTCAAAGAGTTCCACCTCGATAACCCGAGCGATTACTTCCTTAACTACTGCCGTCGCTACACCGACATGCCGATGCTCGTGCTGCTGGACGAGCAGGCTGACGGTCGCGTGGTGCCGGGCCGGATGCTGCGCGCCTCGGACCTTGTCGACGGGCTGGGGGAAGCCAATAACCCGGAGTGGAAGACCGTCGCCTTCGATATTGCCGGTAACCTGGTGGTGCCAAACGGCTCGATCGGCTTCCGCTGGGGGGAAAAAGGCAAATGGAACCTGGAGCCTCAGGCTGCGGGCCATGAAACAGAACTCACACTCTCCCTGCTGATTACCCACGACAGCGTGGCGGACGTCGCGTTCCCCTACTTTGGCGGCAACGAAAACCCGCATTTTCGCAGCGTGAAGCAGGAGCCGGTGCTGACGCGCCGCGTGCCGAGCAAAACCCTGACGCTCGCCGACGGCAGCGAGAAGCGAGTGGTCAGCGTTTACGATCTGGTGCTGGCTAACTACGGTCTCGATCGCGGCCTGGAAGACAGTAACGCCGCAGACAGCTATGACCAGATCAAAGCCTACACGCCCGCCTGGGGCGAGCAGATCACCGGCGTGCCCGCGTACCTGATCGAAAAAATTGCCCGCGAGTTCGCCGACACGGCGCACAAAACGCACGGTCGCTCGATGATCATTCTGGGTGCCGGGGTAAACCACTGGTACCACATGGACATGAACTACCGTGGGATGATCAATATGCTGGTCTTCTGCGGCTGCGTCGGGCAGAGCGGCGGCGGCTGGTCCCACTATGTCGGCCAGGAGAAGCTGCGCCCGCAAACCGGCTGGCTGCCGCTGGCCTTCGCGCTGGACTGGAACCGCCCGCCGCGCCAGATGAACAGCACCTCGTTCTTCTACAACCACGCCAGCCAGTGGCGCTACGAGAAGCTCACCGCGCAGGAGCTGCTCTCCCCGCTGGCGGACGCGTCGAAGTTCACCGGACATCTGATCGACTTTAACGTTCGCGCCGAGCGCATGGGCTGGCTGCCGTCGGCCCCGCAGCTCAACCTCAACCCGCTGCATGTCAAAGCGCGTGCGGATGCGGCGGGCATGACGCCGCAGGAGTACACCGTTCAGGCGTTGAAATCGGGCGATATCCGCTTCGCCTGCGAACAGCCGGACAACGGCAAGAACCACCCGCGCAACCTGTTCGTCTGGCGCTCTAACCTGCTCGGCTCGTCCGGGAAAGGCCACGAGTACATGCTGAAATACCTGCTCGGCACCGAGAGCGGCATTCAGGGGGAAGATTTAGGCTCAACGGACGACGTGAAGCCTGAAGAGGTGGAGTGGCAAACCGCCGCCATCGAGGGCAAACTCGACCTGCTGGTGACGCTTGATTTCCGCATGTCCAGCACCTGCCTGTTCTCCGATATCGTCCTGCCGACCGCCACCTGGTATGAAAAGGACGACATGAATACCTCGGACATGCACCCGTTTATTCATCCGCTTTCCGCCGCCGTTGACCCGGCGTGGGAATCGCGCAGCGACTGGGAGATCTACAAAGGCATCGCCAAAGTCTTCTCCGAGGTGTGCGTTGGCCATCTGGGCACAGAAACCGACGTGGTGCTCCAGCCGCTGCAGCATGACTCCCCGGCGGAGCTGTCGCAGCCGTTTGATATTCAGGACTGGCGCAAAGGGGAATGTGACCTGATCCCCGGCAAAACGGCGCCGAACATTGCCGTGGTCGAGCGTAACTACCCGGAAACTTACGAACGCTTCACCGCCCTCGGCCCGCTGATGGACAAGCTCGGCAACGGCGGGAAAGGCATTTCGTGGAACACGCAGAACGAGGTCGATTTCCTCGGCAAGCTGAACTACGTCAAGCTCGACGGCCCGGCGAAAGGCCGCCCGCGCATTGAAACCGCCATTGACGCCTCGGAGGTGATCCTCGCCCTCGCCCCGGAAACCAACGGACAGGTGGCGGTGAAGGCCTGGGAAGCGCTCGGGGAACTGACCGGGCGCGACCACACCCATCTGGCGCTCAACAAGGAAGACGAGAAAATCCGCTTCCGCGACATTCAGGCGCAGCCGCGCAAAATCATCTCCAGCCCGACGTGGTCCGGCCTTGAGAGCGAACACGTCTCCTATAACGCGGGCTATACCAACGTCCACGAGCTGATCCCGTGGCGCACCCTTTCGGGCCGCCAGCAGCTGTATCAGGATCATCCGTGGATGCGCGCCTTCGGGGAGAGCCTGGTGGCCTATCGCCCACCGATTGATACCCGCAGCGTGACCCACATGCGCGAGATCCCGCCGAACGGCTTCCCGGAAAAAGCGCTGAACTTCCTGACGCCGCACCAGAAATGGGGCATCCACTCCACCTACAGCGAAAACCTGCTGATGCAGACCCTGTCGCGCGGTGGGCCCATCGTCTGGATCAGCGAAACCGACGCCCGCGAGCTGGGCATAGAGGACAACGACTGGATCGAAGCCTTCAACGCCAACGGCGCCCTCACCGCCCGCGCGGTGGTCAGCCAGCGCGTGCCGCCGGGCATGACCATGATGTACCACGCCCAGGAGCGCATCCTGAACATTCCGGGGTCAGAAGTGACCGGACGGCGCGGCGGGATCCACAACTCGGTCACCCGCGTCTGCCCAAAACCGACGCACATGATCGGCGGCTATGCCCAGCTGGCGTACAGCTTTAACTATTACGGCACCGTCGGCTCGAACCGCGACGAGTTCATCATGATCCGCAAAATGAAAAACATTAACTGGCTGGATGGCGAAGGTCGGGATCAGGTACAGGAGGCGAAAAAATGAAAATACGCTCACAGGTTGGCATGGTTCTGAATCTCGATAAATGCATCGGCTGCCACACCTGCTCGGTCACCTGCAAGAACGTCTGGACCGGGCGCGAAGGGATGGAGTATGCGTGGTTTAACAACGTGGAGACCAAACCGGGTATTGGCTACCCGAAAAACTGGGAAGATCAGGAAGAGTGGCAAGGCGGCTGGATCCGCGGCATACACGGCAAGCTGACCCCGCGCCTCGGCGGCAAAATGGGCGTGCTGTCGAAGATTTTCGCCAACCCCGTCCTGCCGCAGATTGACGATTATTACGAACCCTTCACCTTTGACTATCAGGATCTGCACCGTGCACCGGAGGGGGATCACCTCCCTACCGCCCGCCCCCGCTCGCTGATCGACGGCAAGCGGATGGACAAAATCGTCTGGGGGCCAAACTGGGAGGAACTGCTGGGGGGCGAGTTTGAAAAACGCGCCCGCGACCGCAACTTCCAGAAGATCCAGAAGGAGATGTACGGCCAGTTTGAAAACACCTTCATGATGTATCTGCCGCGCCTGTGCGAGCACTGCCTGAACCCGAGCTGCGTGGCCACCTGCCCGAGCGGCGCGATCTACAAGCGCGAAGAGGACGGCATTGTGCTGATCGACCAGGATAAATGTCGCGGCTGGCGCCTGTGCATCAGCGGATGCCCGTACAAGAAAATTTACTTCAACTGGAAAAGCGGCAAGTCAGAAAAATGCATCTTCTGCTACCCGCGCATTGAGTCCGGCCAGCCGACTGTCTGCTCGGAAACCTGCGTCGGACGCATCCGTTATCTCGGCGTGCTGTTGTACGACGCGGATCGTATTGAAGAGGCCGCCAGCACCGAGCATGAAACCGATCTGTACGAGCGCCAGTGCGACGTGTTCCTCAACCCGAACGATCCGGCGGTGATTGAGGAAGCGCTGAAACAGGGCATTCCACAGAACGTGATTGATGCCGCCCAGCGTTCGCCGGTCTACAAGATGGCGATGGACTGGAAGCTGGCGCTGCCGCTGCATCCTGAATACCGCACCCTGCCGATGGTCTGGTACGTGCCGCCGCTGTCGCCGATTCAGTCCTACGCGGATGCGGGCGGCCTGCCGCAGAGTGACGGCGTCCTGCCTGCCGTGGAAAGCCTGCGCATTCCAGTGCAGTACCTGGCAAACATGCTCAGCGCGGGCGATACCGGCCCGGTGCTGCGCGCCCTGAAGCGCATGATGGCGATGCGTCACTATAAACGCTCCCAGACTGTGGAAGGCGTGACCGATACCCGCGCCATTGAGGAAGTGGGCCTGACCGAAGCGCAGGTTGAGGAGATGTACCGCTATCTCGCCATCGCTAACTACGAAGACCGCTTCGTGATCCCGACCAGCCACCGCGAAATGGCGCGCGACGCCTTCCCGGAGAAAAACGGCTGCGGCTTCACCTTTGGCGACGGCTGCCACGGCTCCGACACCAAATTCAACCTCTTCAACAGCAGCCGCATCGACGCGATTAACATCACCGAGGTGCGCGAACACGGGGAGGGAGAATAATGCAGATCCTTAAAATCATCGCGCTGCTGATTGAGTATCCCGATGAGCTGCTGTGGGAAAACCGCGATGAGGCGCTTTCCCTGGTTGAGCAGGACGCGCCCATGCTGCTGCCGTTTGCCCGGCAGCACCTGAGCGCCCCGCTGCTGGATAAGCAGGCCGAATGGTGCGAAGTGTTTGAACGCGGGCGCGCAACGTCCCTGCTGCTGTTCGAGCACGTTCACGCCGAGTCCCGCGATCGTGGTCAGGCGATGGTTGACCTGATGAGCCAGTATGAGAAAGCCGGGCTGGAGCTGGACTGCCGCGAGCTGCCCGACTATCTGCCGCTCTACCTGGAATACCTCAGCCTCGTCACTGACGACGAGGCGCGTGAAGGATTGCAAAATGTCGCGCCGATCCTGGCGCTGATTGGTGGTCGCCTCAAGCAGCGCGGCGTGGCGCATTACCAGCTGTTTGACGCCCTGCTGACGATGGCCGGTACGCGGCTTTCCAGCGACAGCGTGGCGAAGCAGGTGTCCGGTGAAAAACGGGATGATACCCGTCAGGCACTGGACGCCGTGTGGGAAGAGGAACAGGTGAAGTTTATCGAAGACAACGCCACATCGTGCGACAGTTCGCCGATGCAGCAATATCAACGACGCTTTAGCCAGGACGTCGCGCCGCAGTACGTGGACGTCAGCGCCGGAGGCCCAAAATGACGCATTACCTGAACGTGTTTTTCTATGATATTTACCCGTATATCTGTGCTACCGTTTTTTTCCTCGGCAGCTGGCTGCGCTACGACTACGGGCAATACACCTGGCGGGCCTCATCGAGCCAGATGCTTAGCAAGCGCGGGATGAACTGGGCCTCTAACCTGTTTCATATCGGGATTCTGGGGATCTTCTTCGGGCACCTGTTCGGCATGTTAACCCCGCACTGGATGTACGCCTGGTTTTTACCCGTCGCGGTTAAACAGCAGCTGGCCATGATTGCGGGAGGCATTTGCGGCGTACTGACGCTGATTGGTGGGTCAATGTTGCTGATCCGCCGCCTCTTCAACCAGCGGGTACGCGCCACGTCCACCACGCCGGATATTATCATCATGAGTATCCTGCTGCTTCAGTGCATCCTGGGGCTGTCGACCATTCCTTTCTCCGCGCAATATCCTGACGGAAGCGAGATGATGAAACTGGTCGGCTGGGCGCAGGGGATCGTAACGTTTAAGGGGGGCTCGTCGGAGATGTTGAGCGGCGTCGCGCCGATCTTCCGCGTCCATCTGGTGCTGGGGATGACGATCTTCCTCATCTTCCCGTTCACCCGTCTGGTGCACGTGTGGAGCGCACCGTTTGAGTATTTTACCCGTCGGTATCAGGTGGTGAGATCGCGCCGTTGATTCTGTCGGGTGCGGCTACGCCTTACCCGACCTACGTTCACACTCCCGCAGGCCCGGTAAGGCGTAGCCGCCACCGGGCTATTTCCCTGCCTGCGGATGCGTATCAAACCCCGCCATCACTGCCGTCAGCTCGGCCAGTGTAAAGCCGTGTTTCGGATCATCAACGCCAAGGCCAAACCGCTCCTGCATCAGCTTATACAGCGCCTCCGCATCCGGCAAATGGATCTGCTCCTCCACGTGACCGTTCTGCCAGTGGGTAAAGTTGAAGTTAGTCAGCGTCAGCTTGCCGCCGTCCGGCAGGTGGCGACACATCAGCAGATGATGACGAAAATGGGACTGCGGCCAGTGCGCCGACCAGAAGTTCCCCATCACGTAATCGCTGAAATACTGCGTCGTCAGGTCAAAGTGGTACATCGACTGCCAGTGCTCGTGGTGACGGAACTGTAATACCCAGTCGTTACCCTCGCTCAGAAGACGGTACATGCCGTGCGGGGTTTCCTGTTCCTCGTTGGCGAGCAGGCGAATCGGCGCCGTCAGCGTCTGTCCACCAAACCCCACGTCGGCAATCCAGCGCTCGCCGTTCAGCTCAACCAGCAGCAGGCGGTGCGTGCGCGGCGGCATCTGCGATGGATTTGCCAGTACGACCCGCCCCAGCACGCTGCGCACGTTAAACCCGACTTCACGCAACACGCGCTCGAAAAGGCCGTTTTGCTCAAAGCAATATCCTCCGCGTCGCGCCGTCACCAGCTTGTCGACCAGACATTGATCGTCAAGATGGATTTCGCGCGGCAGGACGACATCAATATTTTCGAACGGGATCGCACAGTTGTGGTGTAAATGCAGCGCGCGCAGGGTTTCGATATCAACCCGTGTCGGTTGCGCCCACCCAATGCGGGCAAAATAGTCAGTCAGAAAGGGGGACATACATCATTTTCCTTTGATTGTGATGTTCTGTTTATAAACTAATTTTACGCACTCACTTTGATTTACGTGCTTTTTCGTCATACTCATCGTTACAGATGAGGAGATCCTATGAGCCACTTTCGCCCTGTTGAATTACGTCATGCCAGCCGTCTGCTGAACCACGGCCCTACCGTGCTGATCACCAGCCGCGATGAAACCCTGGACAGACGTAACGTTATGGCCGCCGCATGGTCAATGCCCGTTGAGTTTGAACCGCCGCGCATCGCGATTGTGGTGGATAAAAGTACCTGGTCACGTGAGCTGATTGAGCACAGCGGGAAGTTTGGCATCGTCATCCCCGGCGTGGCGGCAGCTAACTGGACATACGCTGTCGGCAGCGTCAGCGGGCGCGACGAGGACAAATTCAACTGCTACGGGATCCCGGTCGTGAACGGCCCTGAGCTCGGGCTGCCGGTGATTGAAGAAAAATGTCTGGCGTGGATGGAGTGCCGATTACTTCCCGTCACCTCTGCGGCAGAGAAATACGACACGCTGTTTGGAGAAGTGGTTTCAGCGGCAGCCGATGAGCGCGCGTTTGTCGCCGGGCGCTGGCAGTTTGACGGGGATAAGTTGAATACCCTGCATCATTTAGGGGCTGGGACGTTTGTGGCGAGCGGAAAGATGGTGAAGGCGCTGGATTGATTTCCTAAATTATATCCTACTGAATTATAGCGAATTTCTATGGCATTTTATGTTTACTATTGCGTTCTAAAACGGAGGATATTTCCTGAGTTGCAGCATTAGCACTCTCGCGTTAAGGAAATATCAATGACATGGAATAAAGATGGCGCAATCTCATATGCTAAATCACACGCCCAACCGAAGAGCACGGGGTATTGTGCTCACTACGTCTTTTTCCTTCTTGCCCTGTCTCCGCTCGCGGTCGCTGAAAGCGTCAATGCCCCAGGGCTGGCAGCGCTAAAATTCAATCAGTGGTATATGGCTCAGCTAAATGAGGACAAACCGCCCGTTCTTAATCCAGACATCATGAATGAATACGTTGCGTCAGGGACAATTAATGCAATTAAAGAAATGTACTCAGGAGAAAGTAACGAAAAAGACATGCCCGATGCGGATATGTTCATCAAATCACAGGATTGGGATGAGGACTGGAATCAGATAACCATCCTGCACTCTGATTTTGACGCCGTTTGCACAAACGTTTATATCGCGTTTGGTAAGAAGCAAGATCACGTTGTTGCAGATTGTCTTATTGAAGAACAAGGGAAATGGAAAGTCCGCTCGGCAACGCTAATTAAATAACATGGGTAATCTCCGTGTCGTAAAAAAAGCACATGGTAGCCCACCGACTACCATGTGCAATTAATTAACTACTTCGCACGCTTCGCAATAATCTCATCCGCCACATTTCGCGGTGCCTCCGCAAAATGATGGAACTCCATCGTGTACGTCGCGCGTCCTTGGGACATCGAGCGCAGCGTGGTGGCGTAGCCAAACATCTCGGCCAGCGGCACATCGGCGCGGATAATCTGGCTTCCGTACTGCTCCGCCATTCCCTGCACCATGCCGCGGCGGGAAGAGAGATCGCCCATGATGTTCCCGGCGTACTCTTCCGGCGTTTCCACCTCCACGTGCATGATCGGCTCAAGGATCACCGGATCCGCCCTGCGAGCGCCCTCCTTGAAGCCGAGGATCGCCGCCATGCGGAACGCCATCTCCGAGGAGTCGACGTCGTGATACGAGCCAAACGTCAGCGTCGCCTTAACATCCACCACCGGATAGCCCGCCAGCACACCGCTGTTCATCGCTTCCCGCAGCCCTTTCTCCACGGACGGGATATACTCGCGCGGTACCACGCCGCCCTTGGTGGCATCTTCAAATACAAAACCACTTCCGGGCTCCAGCGGCTCCAGGCTCAGGACCACATGACCGTACTGCCCTTTCCCGCCGGACTGTCGGACAAATTTCCCTTCAATATCCCTCACCGCCTTGCGCAGGGTTTCCCGGTAGGTTACCTGCGGACGACCAATGTTCGCCTCGACGCCAAACTCACGCTTCATGCGGTCGACGATTATCTCCAGGTGTAACTCACCCATCCCGGAGATAATGGTCTGACCGGACTCCTCGTCAGTGTGCAGGCGGAAAGACGGGTCTTCCGCCGCCAGACGCTGCAGCGCAATGCCCATTTTCTCCTGATCGCCTTTGGTTTTCGGCTCAATCGCCAGCGAGATCACCGGATCCGGGAACTCCATGCGCTCAAGCGTAATGACGGCGTTCGGATCGGTGAGCGTGTCACCGGTGGTCACGTCTTTTAACCCGACACAGGCCGCGATATCCCCGGCGCGCAGTTCATCCACCTCATGGCGATCGTTGGCATGCATCAGCACGATGCGCCCGATGCGCTCTTTCTTCTCTTTCACCGGGTTATAGACCGCGTCGCCTTTGCGCAGCACGCCAGAGTAGACCCGGATAAAGGTCAACTGCCCGACGTACGGGTCGCTCATCAGCTTGAACGCCAGCGCCGAGAACGGCTCATCATCACTCGGATGACGCTCCGCGTGCTGTCCTTTTTCATCCACGCCATCAATGGCCGGCACGTCCAGCGGCGACGGCATCAGCTCAATCACCGCATCCAGCATGCGCTGCACGCCTTTATTTTTAAAGGCGCTGCCGCACAGCATCGGCTGGATTTCGCCCGAGATGGTGCGAATTCGCAGCCCTTTGATGATTTCCGCCTCCGTCAGGTCGCCCGTTTCCAGGTATTTGTCCATCAGTTCATCGCTGGCTTCCGCCGCCGCGGAGACCATTTTTTCCCGCCACTCCTGGGAGGTACTGACTAAATCGTCCGGCACGGGGGCATAGGTAAACACCATACCCTGCGTCGCATCGTCCCACAGAATGGTGCGCATCTTGATGAGATCCACCACGCCGGTGAAATGATCTTCGGCACCCACCGGGATGACAATCGGCACCGGATTGGCCTTCAGGCGCTCCTGCATCATCCGCACGACGCGGAAGAAATCGGCACCCGGACGGTCCATTTTGTTGACGAAGGCCAGACGCGGTACGTGATATTTATTGGCCTGACGCCAGACGGTTTCCGACTGCGGCTGCACGCCACCCACGGAGTCATACACCATCACCGCGCCGTCGAGCACGCGCATGGAACGCTCCACCTCAATGGTGAAGTCCACGTGCCCCGGGGTGTCGATGATGTTAATCCGGTGCGGCTCAAAGCCTCTGTCCATGCCTGGCCAGAAGCAGCTGACCGCCGCGGACGTAATGGTTATCCCGCGCTCTTGCTCCTGCGCCATCCAGTCGGTGGTTGCCGCGCCATCGTGTACTTCACCCAGCTTGTGGCTCATCCCGGTATAAAACAGGATGCGCTCAGTGGTGGTGGTTTTACCGGCATCGATATGCGCGGAGATACCGATGTTGCGATAACGTTCGAGAGGAATGGGTCGGGGCATGATATTTCCTTAGTCACTATGACGTGTTTGTGACGACCAGGATGGTCGTGCATTGGTTCGTTTGCTATAATAGTCCTATTGTACGAGTATTATCGAACTATTTTTTAAGGGTTGACCTATTGTTGATATAGCTCAATCTGACATCACGCGCAGGAAAACGATGATCCCTAACCACCCTGAAACTGAACAAATACTGCTGGAAAATGTGCTGTTTGCCCTCGGCAACCCGCTCCGGCTATCGATTATTCGCCGGCTCGCCGACGGCAGCGAACTCAGCTGTAACGCGCTGCGCCCGGAGGACGTGGTGAAATCCACGATGACCCACCACTGGCGCGTGTTGCGCGACAGTGGGGTTATCTGGCAGCGTCCGCAGGGACGAGAAAATATGATTTCACTGCGTCGGGAGGATCTGGATGCCCGTTTTCCCGGGCTGATGGAAATACTGCTAAAGGCCAAAAGCGCTGCCGGAAACTAGCTCCAGCAGCCTTTTGCGTGGCGTTTTAATGCTGCATGCCCGACTGCTGCGAGAATTCATCGTCGGTTAAGCCAGCCCGAGGGGGCGCGGAGATTTTTTTACGGGCATATCTGTCCGGCACGTCCTCAGGACGCGTCTTGAAGCGACGGTGCAGCCACATATACTGCTCCGGCGCCATCAGCACCGCGCGCTCGATCGCCCGGTTCATCTGGGTTGCGACAGACTCTTTATCCGCACCCTGCAATGACGCGCTGATATCTTCAAGAATAATCAGCTCGTACCCTGTACCGTCCTCTCTGCGGCGCGGCACAAACGGAATAACGGCAGGTTTCGCGCTTTTGACCAGCATATAGCTGCCCGCCGTCGTGGCGGCATCCGGGACGGCGAAGAATGGCGCAAACACGCTGTTGGCTTTGCCATAGTCATGATCCGGCGCGTACCAGAGAATTTCATTCTGCTTCAGGGCACGGATCATGCCTTTTAAATCATGACGATCCAGCATGGTTTTATTCGAACGCAGACGACCGCGCGTTTGTAGCCAGTCCAGGAGCGCATTATTGTTGGGACGATAAACCCCAATACCGGGGTTAAGCATGCCAAATATCCGCGCGCCCAGCTCAAGCGTCAGAAAATGCATGCCAACCAGCACCACGCCCTTCCCCTGCGCCCTGGCCTGCTCCATATGTTCGTAACCGCGCACGGTAAAGCATTTACGCACCCGCCATTCAGGCCAGAACCACGCCATGCCGGTTTCGATTACCCCCATTCCCACGGATTCAAAATTTCGCTGCAGCAAAGATTCACGCGCTTCTGCTTCCATCTGCGGAAAGCAAAGCTCCAGGTTGCGGCGGGCAATCTCGACACGGCGCGGTAGAAGGCGCATGGCTAACCGGCCCAGAACGTGGCCGAGTCTGAACAACAGCGAGTAAGGCAGCAGCATGATAAGCCACAGGGCGGCGATGCCTGTCCAGCTTAGCCAGTATCGCGGGTGGAAAAAAGCAGGTGAAAACCGGGGTAATTTTGTCATGAGAAAATTATCCTTTAATGTGACTGTCCTTAATTGATTCTGTTGTCGATCTTTCCTAAGGATTGATTAAATGTCGGTCGTGAACGTTAAGTGTAACGGATCAGATAAAACTTATTTTTATCGTTTTTTGCGAAAAGAAGGCGTAAGCGGCAGGAGAAACCGGGTAAGACGATGACCTCACCCGGCGAAAGATTACATTGAATACCCGGGCTTTTTAATCAACTCGTCCAGCTTCGGCTCGATTTCGGTATCCCAGACCTGTGCTTTCCAGTCTTCCGGATTTACCTGGTTCAACGCCACCGATACTGAACCGTCTTTGCTGTTGAAATGGCGAATTATCACCTCGGCGATATCTGCCGCCAGCGCGGTTTTTTGCTCATCGTTAAGATCGCGGGGAAAACATTTGATATCTACGTGTGGCATATGCAGGCTTCCTGTTATGTGTGAGCATTCCACGTTATCAGATAATGTTGTTTGCCTTTAACACCTTGTGCAGTTCCGGCAGCTGACACACGGTATCCGCAATCGCCGTAAGCTTCGGCGTATTTGTCGCAAACCACTCATGGCGAGGCCCCCAGGTGCGCGCCACCGCAACATACACATCCAGCAGCGTCAGCCGTTCACCCAGCGCAAACGGCGCGGCCTTAAGCTGATTTTCAAACCACAGATAGAGGGATTTCCGGTACTCAATGCAGTTTTTCTGCAGCTGTTCCGGCGCATCGGGCA
The DNA here is from genome assembly GCF_014895885.1 of Enterobacter cloacae complex sp. P17RS. Classification (NCBI taxonomy): domain Bacteria; kingdom Pseudomonadati; phylum Pseudomonadota; class Gammaproteobacteria; order Enterobacterales; family Enterobacteriaceae; genus Enterobacter; species Enterobacter cloacae complex sp. P17RS. The sequence goes on along the minus strand of NZ_JADBQK010000003.1, from coordinate 333,005 downwards.
CCCAGCGTTCGGGATAATCGGCATAGGTAAAGGTGGGATAGACGTTCGCCACGAACCAGATAAGCAGACGCTGAAACTGCTGACGCTCGGCCTGCCCCACGGGCGGGGCGAGATCGGGACATCTGTCGAGAACCATCAGGGCAATCGCCGCCGTTTCGGTCATGATGGCGCCATTTTCCAGCGCCAGCGTCGGCACCTGGCACAGCGGGTTGAGTTTTTGCAGCAGTTCACGCTGCGGGCCGGGCTGGTTAAACCCGTCAACGTTCACAAATTGATAAGGGATATCAGCCAGGGTCAGCATCACTTCACTGATTGCCGAGCCCCAGCCGGGTACGCCATAGAGTTTCATCATGTTGCCCCCTCAGGAGTGAAAATCCTAAGTGTAGAGCACCATTAGTAGGTTATCCCAGGCGGGTTGACCTCCGATTGCGCCACCGTTTCGCCCTGCTCCCCCCAGCGCGCCAGCACTTTCTGGTACTCTCCGCGCTCAATCGCCCCGTTCAGCGCGGCCTGCAGCGCGTACACCAGCCCATTGCCTTTTTTGGTCGTGGTGGCGACATAAGCTTTTTTCGGACCTAAACCGACCACGCGGGTTTTGCCGGTGAGCGCCGCTTTGTAAGCTGAAACCGACTGAGGGCCAAAGAACACGTCCGCCCTGCCGGACTGGATATAGAGATTGCCCGAGGCATCGTCGTGGAGATAGACCGGCAGCGCAGGCGCTCGCCCCGCCTTTTTATTCTCTTCATTCCAGCCCAGCAGGATGCGCTCCTGATTGGTGCCCGAGCCGACAATCACCTTTTTTCCGGCCAGATCTTCCGCGCTTTTGATTGATTGAATCTCGCTGGTGGACTTCACCGAAAACGCCAGCGAATCGACGCGGTAGGTCGCAAAATCAAACTTCTCTTTACGCTGTTCGGTCACCGCAATGTTCACCAGCGCCACGTCGTAGCGCCCGGAAGCGATGCCCAGCGGCCAGTCTTCCCACGCCGTTGGCACCAGCTTTAGCTTCAGCCCCAGGCTGCCCGCCAGCAGGCGGGCGATATCCGGGTCGCTGCCAATCCGCGTGCGGTTATCGCTGGCCAGCAGCGCCAGCGGCGGGGAGTTCAGCATCGAGACGGCGACCGTCAGCGTACCCGGCTCAACGAATTTATAACCGGCGGGGATCTTCGCCACGGCCTGCCGATCCACCGTCACCGGCAGCGGCTGCTCGTTGGCTTTCAGATCGATGCTGGCGTGGCTTGCCGTTGTGAAGACCAGCCCCGCCAGAAGTCCGTATTTCATCTGCGCTCCTTACAGCACTTTTGACAGGAACTGGCGCGTTCGCGCATGCGACGGACGGTTCAATACCGCGTCGCTGCTGCCCTGCTCCACGATTTTCCCGTCGACCATAAACACCACCTGATCCGCCACCTCGCGGGCAAAGCCGATCTCGTGGGTGACCACCACCAGCGTCGTGCCGGACCGGGCCAGTTTTTTGATCACGTCCAGCACCTCTCCCACCAGCTCCGGATCCAACGCCGAGGTAGGTTCATCAAAGAGCATCACGCGGGGGCGTAGCGCCAGCGCGCGGGCAATCGCAATGCGCTGCTGCTGCCCGCCGGAGAGATGGCGAGACCAGGCGTCGGCCTTATCCCGCAGCCCAACCACGTCCAGCAGGCTGTACGCTCTTTCCACCGCCTCTTTTTTGCTGAGCTTCTTATGCGCGATGGGCGCCTCAATCAGGTTTTCCAGCACCGTGAGGTGAGGAAAGAGATTGAAGTTCTGAAACACATAGCCCACGTTGACGCGCTGCTTGAGGATCTCTTTCTCCTTCAGCTCATAGAGCTTGTCGCCCTGACGACGGTAGCCAATGTAGTCCCCGTCGATCTGAATAAAGCCTTCGTCGACGCGCTCCAGATGGTTAATGGTGCGCAGCAGCGTCGATTTGCCCGAGCCTGAGGGCCCGAGAATGACCGTCACGGAACCGGGCGGGATCTCAAGCGAAACGTTGTCGAGCGCCTTATGGCGACCAAAAAACTTGCTGACACCGGTAATCGAGATATGTCCTTCAGGAGAGGCTTGCATGGATAGGCTCCTGTGCTGGCGTGGTGGTGACGGAACGGGTGCGACGGGCGGCACGGTTCTGATTAACCGCAGAGCGGCGTTCGCTGCGGGCGAGTGCGCGTTCAACACCGTACTGGATAGCGGACAAGACGGTGGTAATCACCAGATACCAGGCGGCACCGACCATCAGCAACGGGATCACCTCCTGGGTACGGTTGTAGATCATCTGGATGGTATAGAACAGCTCCGGCATTGCCAGGACGTAGACCATCGCCGTTCCCTTGGCGAGGCTGATAATTTCATTGAACCCGGACGGCAGAATGGTGCGCAACGCCTGAGGCAGGATTATCCGCACCGTACGTCGCCAGGCCGGCAGGCCAAGCGCGGCGGCCGCTTCATACTGGCCGTGATCCACCCCGAGGAAACCCCCGCGAATAATCTCTGCGGTGTAGGCGCTCTGCACCAGCGTCAGCCCCACCACGGCGGTGGAGAACTGCCCGAGCACGTTAATGGTCTCAAAGCTGCCCCAGCTAATGCTGGTGAACGGCACGCCGAGGGAGAGCGTGTCGTAGAGATAGGAAAAGTTGTAGAGAATGATCAGCACCACGATCAGCGGCAGCGAGCGAAACAGCCAGATATAGCCCCACGCCAGGCTGCTCAGCAGCCATGACGAGGAGAGTCTCGCCAGCGCCAGCATGCCGCCCAACACCACGCTCAGCGCGGTACCGATCAGGGTAAGCAGCAGAGTCTGCCCTACACCTTCGAGAATAACCGGGTCGAAGAACCAGCGGGCAAACACCGCCCACTCCCAGCGCGGGTTGAAAGCGACGGACTGGATCACGATCGCCAGGACAAACAGCGCCACCGCGGCGCCGACGGTCCGCAGCGGATAACGCGCCGGGACCACCTTAATGGTTTCAACGTTGCTCATCGTCGTTCCTCATGCGGTTTTACTGAACGCTTCGCGTACCAGCGTTTTAGTGAAGCGCAGCCGACCATCAAACGGCGGCTGGCTGTACTCTTCCGGATCCCGGTTCAGATCAAACTGTGGCTGGTAGCCCTGGCTGAGATAGAGCCTGACCGCTTCCGGCTGGCGAAAACCGGTTGTCAGGTAGATTTGGCTGTAACCTGCCAGCACCGCCCTGCGCTCCAGCTCCTGCACTACGCGTCCGGCAAGCCCCTGCTGACGCAGGGTTTTGTCCGTCCAGATGCGCTTGATTTCCGCGGTGCGTTCGTCGAAGGGTTTGTACGCACCGGTGGCGATGATTTTTCCGTTACGCTCCAGGACGATAAATAGCCCCTGCGGCGCTAAATACCACTCGGTGAGTTCCACTTCCGCGTCTTTAGAGAAGTAGTCACCGTAGCGGGCAGCATATTCACCGAACAGCCCCTCGATAATGGGCTGAAGTTCGGCATCTTCCGGTGAAACGTCACGAAATTGTTCACGCATAGCGCCTCCTTAATCACCCAGGCCATCAGGATTCACTTCTGACTGCGGAATACGCTCAACGCCTTCCCCCCAGCGGTTCAGCACTTTGTCGTAATCGCCGTTTTTAATTACGCCGTTCAGCGCGGTTTGCACTGGCTCAACCAGCCCGCTGCCTTTCTTCAGCGTCACCGCAATGTGCGCCGCCTTCGGCCAGCCGCCGTCGACGCTGCCGACCAGTTTAGTTTTCCCGTTCAGCGCCGCCTTCCATGCGCCAATCACGTTCGGGCCAAAGTAGGCATCCGCGCGCCCGGACTGGAGCGCCAGCGTTTGCGCCGCATCGTCTTTGGTGTAGATCGGGGTAAACGGTTTCAGCCCCTTCTTCAGGTTTTCAGCATTCCATGCCAGTAGGATGGCCTCCTGGTTGGTGCCGGAGCCGACGATAATCCGCAGCCCGGCGATGTCCTCAGCCTTCTGAAGCGATTCGATCGGGCTGGTCGATTTCACGTAGAAGCCGAGGGAGTCCTTACGGTAGGTGGCGAAATCAAACTTCTCTTTGCGCGCTTTGGTAACGGTAATGTTGCTGATGGCGGCATCGTATTTTCCGGACGCCACGCCCAGCGGCCAGTCTTCCCACGACGTTGGCACCACGTTCAACTCAAGTCCGAGGCTGTCGGCCACCAGACGGGCGACGTCAACTTCACTCCCGAGCAGCGTTTTGTTGTCGTCGGAAAATACCGTCAGCGGCGGTTGATTCAGGCCCGCCACCGCCACGGTAAATTTCCCCGGCACGGCAAAGCGATAATCTTTCGGCAGCTGCGCCACTGCATCGCTGTTTTTGGCGGTATTGATCGGCGTTTTATTGGCCTCGATGCTCACGCCGGTGCCGTTAATGTTCACATTCTCTGCCCAGACGGCAGGGGTAAAGGCCAGCGCGAGCGCCAGAATAAGCGATGTTTTTTGCATAGCGGAGTTCTCTTTTATTGTTGTGTGAACTGGTTTTTCGGTTGGTCTAAGCCAAGGCTTTCGCGCAGCGTGGTTCCCGGGTAGTCGGTGCGGAACAGGCCGCGGGCCTGTAAAACGGGCACCACCTGGTCAACAAAGCGCGGAAAGGTATCCGGCGTACCGCCCTGGATGATGAAGCCGTCTGCGGCATAGCCTTCAAACCAGGCCTGCAGACCGTCGGCGACCTCCTCCGGCGTGCCGGAAAAGCGCGGGCGCGGCGATGCGGCCTCAAGCGCCACCTGGCGCAGGGTTAAGTTGCGCTCGCGGGCATTTCGCTTAATTTCATCGGTGGTGCTGCGGAAGCTGTTTTTGCCTAAGTCACCGATATCCGGGAACGGCTCGTCGAGCGGATACTGGCTGAAATCGTGATGTTCAAAATAACGCCCGAGGTAATTGAGGGCATCGGTAACCGACACCAGCGCCGCCGTGGTTTGATACTGGTTTTCCACGTCATCGGCGTCTTTACCGACAATCACGCTGACGCCCTGGAAGATATGTAAATCTGACGCGCGGCGGCCGTTTGTTTCCAGCTGCTGCTTCACGTCGCGGTAAAACGCTTTTGCCTCGTCGAGCGTTTCGTGATGAGTGAAAATGGCGTCGGCATGTTTTGCCGCCAGCTTTTTCCCGTCGTCCGACGCGCCCGCCTGAAAAACAATCGGACGCCCTTGCGGGGTGCGACCAATATTCAGCGGACCGGCGACCTGGAAGAAGTCACCGTGGTGATCGAGGGTATGCAGCCTGGCCGGGTCAAAAAACTGACCGCTCTCTTTGTTGCGGATAAACGCGTCGCCTTCCCAGGAGTCCCACAGCCCTTTCACCACGTCGAGATACTCATCCGCAATGCGATAGCGCAGCGCATGCTCGGGGTGTTTTTCGCGAGAGAAGTTCTTTGCCGACCCTTCCAGCGGCGAAGTCACCACGTTCCAGCCCGCACGTCCGTTGCTCAGATGATCGAGGCTGGCGAACTGGCGCGCCGTGGTAAAGGGTTCGCTGTAGGAGGTGGATAACGTTCCCACCAGCCCCAGCCGCGTAGTGATGCTTGCCAGCGCGGATAATACCGTTAACGGCTCAAAGCGGTTTAGAAAATGCGGAATGGATTTCTCATTTATATAAAGACCGTCGGCAACGAATAAAAAATCGAGTTTGCCCTCCTCCGCTTTTAACGCCGTCTCTTTTACAAATTCAAAATTAATGCTGGCATCCGCGACCGCCGCCGGATGACGCCAGGCGGACATATTGCCCGATGCACCATGCAAAATGGTCCCAAGCCGCAGTTGACGATGTGCAGACATATTTACCTCTCCAGAATTAAACGTGTTGCAGGGCTTTTTCCGCCAGCTGTGCAAAATAGCGGGCTGCGGGCTCGATCAGGGCTTCGTCAGGATTAAACGCCGGGTGGTGTAAACCATACGGGCTGTTGCTGCCGATGCTGACAAACGCGCCGGGAACAGACTGCAGGTAGACCGCAAAATCTTCCCCGCCCATATGTAGCTCCGCATACCGGGTTTCATAGCCTGCCTCTCTGGCAACGGAGGTGGCGAAGTCGGCCCAGCGCTCGTCGTTCACCAGCGCGGTGGGCCCGGCATACCAGGTAATGTCGATCTGCGCGCTGAAGGCGCTGGCAAACCCGGCGGCAATTTCGCCCACGCGGGCCTTCACGTTCTGCTGTACCTCCGTGCGATGGGTGCGAAGCGTGCCCTCCAGCTCGACGCTTTCCGGCAGCACGTTCCAGGTGTTACCCCCTGCGATGCGCGTCACGCTCAGCACCACCGAGTCCAGCGTGTTGACGTTGCGGCTGGCGACGCTTTGCAGCGCCGTCACCAGCTGGCTCGCCAGCACAATGGCGTCGTTGCCTTCGTGCGGACGTGCGGCGTGCGCGCCCTTACCGGTAATGCGGATCACGAAGCGATCGACGTTGGCATAAAACGGTCCGCCGCGGGTGGCGAACTCACCGACCGGCAGGCCGGGCTCGTTGTGCATGCCGAAAATGGCGCTGACGTCACGCAGGGCACCAGCACGCACCATGCTCTTCGCACCGCCAAAGTTCTCTTCGGCAGGTTGAAACAGGATACGCACCCGGCCGTTAAGCGAGGCTTCCCGCTCTTTGAGCTTTAACGCGGCGCCGAGGATCACGCTGGTGTGGATATCGTGTCCGCAGGCGTGCATCACGCCTGCATGCTGCGAGCTAAACGGCACGCCGCTGCGCTCTTCAATTGGCAGGGCATCAATGTCTGCCCGCAGCGCAATCAGCTTGCTACCGGTTCCGATTTCCGCCACCAGCCCGGTCGGCAGATCGTAAGGCTGTGGGGGAATACCGGCATTCGTCAGCCACTGGCGCAGGCGCGCGGTGGTCTCCACTTCCTGGCCGGACAGCTCCGGGTTCCGGTGCAGCTCACGACGCCAGGCAATCAGTTGTTCGCCGAAGCTCATACGGTGACCTCCCTGTTAAGACGCGCCTCGGCCAGCAGACGCAGAGACGCGACGCGCGTTGCCCCCTCCGCGACCGGCGTGTCGATGATAAATTCGTCAATGCCCCACTGTTCGTGCAGCGCGTTAAGCTGTTCCAGCACCGACTCAGCCGTGCCCGCCAGCAGCGACTGGGCTCGACGGGCAATGCGCACCGGCTCGCTCCCCGCCTGACGGGCAAAGGCGTAGGCCTGCTCCTCGCTGGCGACGGTTACGCGCTGGCCGTTTGCCAGCTCAACGCCCCACACTTCGACCTTCTGCGCCAGCGCGTCCGCTTCGGCCTGGGTCGGCGCGACAATCGCCTGCACCGCCACAATCACCTCCCGCGCGCTGTTCTTCCGCCAGATCGATACCACCTCGCGCAGCAGCTCCGGATCGCCGTTCAGGTGCGCGGCAAAGACGAAGTGCCAGTCGAGCGATGCGGCGAGCAACGCGCTTTCGGGGCTGGCCCCCAACAGGAAACCTTGTGCAGGGACCGGCGGCAACGGCGTGGCGCGAACGGCCTCTTCCGCCGACTGGTTTTCAGGACGGATCCAGCGGTCGAGCTGGTCCAGCTGTTCGGCAAAGCTGCCCTTTTCCTGCTGATTCAGGCCCTGCTGAAGCGCGCGGGTTGAGAGCGGCAAACCACCGGGGGCTTTCCCGACGCCCAGATCCACGCGACCGGGCGCCAGCGCGGCCAGAACGTTAAAGTTTTCAGCGACTTTATAGGGGCTATAGTGTTGAAGCATGACGCCGCCAGAGCCCACGCGGATGCGTTTCGTTTGCCCGAGGATCCAGGCAATCAGCAGTTCCGGCGAGGGGCTGGCGAGTTGCGGGGTATTGTGGTGTTCGGCAATCCAGAAACGGTGATAGCCCAGATTTTCCGCCTGTTGCGCCAGCGCTAACGTCCGCGCCAGCGCATCGGCAGCCGTTTCATTTTCAGCGATGGGGCTTTTATCCAGAATGCTGATTCGCCATGACATGTTGCGTTCTCGTTTGACTTAACATGTCGACATTATTAAAGGCGTATTTCACCACTGAGAAACAATTAATTTACATTTGGTTTGCCGGAAATCAGATATATAAAACCCTACTAAGAATAAGATTTTAAGGCGGCAATCAGCGTTTCCGCCTGCCCGCGGCGGGTAATATGGACGAAGCGGATATGTCCATATTGCGGGTTTTGCAGATCGGCTTCATAACGCGTGCGGTTGTTACGCCACGTTTTCATCGTCCAGATGAGAATCGACTCTTTACTTAAGAACGCGCGCCGGAAACTCTCTTTGTTCCCGGTTCCGGGCCAAAGCTCGTGTTTATGCCAGGCCCGTTTGATTGCCCTGTTGACGGCCTGCCAGAGGGTGCGAACAAACCCATAATCCACCCACACGACAACGTCTACATTACGCCATTTAACGGGCCGCGTGCGGTTATAGTTGCCGTCGAGTACCCAGTCTGGCGACGCCTGTAGCACCTGCTCAAGCTTTTCCTGAAACTCATCGTCCGGCGTTCCCTGCCATTCGGGTCGCCAGTAGAGTCTGTCCATCTCGATATAGGGAATAGCCAGTTCGGTCGCAATCTGCTTCGCCAGCGTGCTTTTTCCACTTCCGCTGGTTCCGATGACGTTAATTTTCACCTCAGCCTCCCTGTATTTACGAAAATGAGACCGAATCATAACGTTTTCATTCTGTTAACGAAATGCTTCCTGGTATTACCGCGGCGGTGTTACTCTCCTGTCTGGCAGTCTATTTATTCCCTGAGAAACGTCTGCAGCTGGCCAGTCTGGTGCTGCTGTTTGATCAACCGCGCCTGCAGCAGGCGATTGCCGTTTTTGGCGGTTAGCCGTTCGGGTACTGTTCGTCGGTCACTTTTTCCAGCCACGTTACCGGGCTGCCGTTTACCGCTTCGGCGATGGCGATATGCGTCATCGCCGTTTGCGCACTTGCGCCGTGCCAGTGCTTCACGCCGGGTGGGATCCAGGCGATATCGCCCTGATTCAGGATTTCCGCCTCTTCGCCCCACGCCTGTAACCAGCCGCGCCCCTGCGTCACAATCAGCGTTTGTCCCAGGGGATGCGTATGCCAGGCCGTGCGCGCCCCCGGCTCAAAGGTCACGGTTGCCCCGCCGACGCTGGCAGGTTCGCTCGCCTGAAAGGGCGCGTCAATGCGAACAGCGCCGGTAAACCAGGCCTCCGGGCCTGTTGCTGAAGGTAATGAACCGCTGCGGATAATTTTCATCTTTTGCTCCTTATTGACTGTTGCGTTAACAGTAGCGCAAAGCACTCTGGAGCATTAGGGTGCATAATGAGATAGAACACATGACTGAAATTCATAAATAGAACCGCAATGCTAAAAGATAATTTCAACGACCTGCTCTCCTTTATGGTAGTGGCCCGCGAGCGCAGCTTTACGCGCGCAGCGGCGCAGCTGGGCGTCTCGCAATCGGCACTGAGTCATGCGATGCGCAAGCTTGAAGCGCGATTAGACGTTCGCCTGTTAACCCGCACAACCCGCAGCGTGGTTCCGACACCCGCGGGTGAGCAGCTCTTTTCGCGCCTCAGCCCGCATCTGCAGGAGATCGAACAGGAACTCACGGCGCTTTGCAGCACCCGCGACAAACCCGCAGGCGCTATCCGCATCGTCGCCGGCGAGCACGCGATGGACGCCGTGCTCTGGCCGGCACTGAAGGCTTTTATGCTGCAGTATCCTGAAATCAACGTCGAAGTGACGGTCGACAACGGCCTGACAGATATCGTCGATGGCCGCTTCGACGCGGGGGTACGCCTGGGTGAACAGGTGGCAAAAGATATGATTGCGGTGCGGATAGCGCCGGACATGCGCATGGCGGTCGTCGGCTCCCCGGATTACCTGGCTCGTTTTGGCGTGCCGCTCGTGCCGGAGCAGCTGGGTGAACACCGCTGTATCAATCTCCGCCTGCCCACCCGAGGGGCAGTGTATGACTGGGAGTTTGAGCGCGACGGGCGCGAGCTTCGGGTGCGGGTTGAAGGACAGCTTACACTGAGTAATCTGTCGCAGCGCATCGACGCGGCGGAGAGTGGCCTCGGATTAGCCTACGTGCCCGAGTCCTCGGTCCTGGACGCCCTTCAGTACGGACGGCTCGTCAGGGTCCTTGAGTCCTGGTGCCCCACGTTTGAAGGATATCACCTCTATTATCCAAGCCGTCGACAGCACACAACCGCGTTCAGGTTGCTTCTCGATGCCCTGCGGCAGTAAAAATTTATACCATCTGGTAATAATTAAGGGAATCTGATGATTAAATAAACAACGTCGCGATTGTTTTGACTAAAAACTCATCACGATTCAGCGTGTTGTGATCCCCCTCTGCTCTGACCACACGATTTCCTTCGACGTGCATCACTTTCGGCACGGTTATATTTTGCGTCGCTTATGAATTGCAGGTAGGATGCCTCGCCATGTTTCGCCTTATCCATACGCAGAATGACTGGGAAGGCGGCATGTGTTTGCGCAGAAGCAATCGTTTGTATTGCGCTCTGCCAGGCAGGACTATCACGATAATGGTTCAGACAGGCAAACAGGTAACTCAATGAAAACAAGCAATAAAAGCGCAGCCGATCATCACGCTGCGAAACGTCGCTGGTTGAACTCCCACGAAGAGGGCTACCACAAAGCGATGGGCAACCGTCAGGTTCAAATGATCGCCATCGGCGGCGCTATCGGAACGGGTCTGTTTTTAGGTGCTGGCGCGCGTCTGCAGATGGCGGGCCCGGCTCTCGCCCTGGTCTATCTGGTGTGCGGGATTTTCTCTTTCTTCATTCTTCGCGCGCTGGGTGAACTGGTACTGCATCGCCCTTCCAGCGGAAGCTTCGTCTCTTACGCCCGAGAATTCCTCGGTGAAAAAGCCGCCTACGTGGCAGGCTGGATGTACTTCGTCAACTGGGCGATGACCGGTATCGTCGATATCACCGCCGTTGCGCTGTATATGCACTACTGGGGCGCGTTCGGTGATGTGCCGCAGTGGGTCTTTGCCCTTGGCGCGCTGGCGATCGTCGGCACCATGAACATGATCGGCGTGAAGTGGTTCGCCGAGATGGAGTTCTGGTTTGCGCTGGTCAAAGTGCTCGCTATTGTGATTTTCCTGGTGGTCGGTACCGTCTTCCTCGGCAGCGGCAAGCCGCTGGATGGCAATGCTACCGGCTTCCACCTGATAACCGATAACGGCGGTTTCTTCCCGCACGGTCTGCTGCCTGCGCTGGTTCTGGTGCAGGGCGTGGTGTTTGCCTTTGCCTCTATTGAGCTGGTCGGTACCGCTGCGGGCGAATGTAAAGACCCACAAACGATGGTGCCAAAAGCGATTAACAGCGTGATCTGGCGTATCGGTCTGTTCTACGTCGGCTCCGTGGTGCTGCTGGTTCTGCTGCTGCCGTGGAACGCCTATCAGGCCGGCCAGAGCCCGTTCGTCACCTTCTTCTCGAAGCTCGGCGTGCCTTACGTGGGCAGTATCATGAACATCGTGGTGCTGACGGCGGCGCTCTCCAGCCTGAACTCCGGTCTTTACTCTACCGGGCGTATCCTGCGCTCCATGTCGATGGGCGGTTCAGCGCCGAAGTTCATGTCGAAGATGAGCAAGCAGCACGTGCCTTACGCGGGCATTCTTGCCACGCTGGTGGTGTATGTCTTCGGCGTATTCCTGAACTATCTGGTGCCGTCTCAGGTCTTTGAGATCGTTCTGAACGTGGCCGCACTCGGCATTATCGCTTCCTGGGCCTTTATCGTGGTCTGCCAGATGCGTCTGCGTAAAGCCATTAAAGAAGGCAAAGCCGCAGATATCAGCTTCAAGCTGCCGGGCGCGCCGGTGACCTCCTGGCTCACCCTGCTCTTCCTGTTCAGCGTGCTGGTGCTGATGGCGTTCGACTACCCGAACGGCACCTATACCATCGCCACCATCCCGCTGCTGGCCGTGCTGCTGATCGCTGGCTGGTTCGGCGTGCGTAAGCGCGTTCACGAAATTCACAGCACCGCGCCGGTTCATCCAGACGATGAAAAACACGACGCGCCGCTGGTGGAAGAGACCTCGCGTTAAGCATCACACAGGCATTAAAAAGGGAAGGCATTTGCCTTCCCTTTTTTTATATTACAGCGCGATACGAATCACATCGTCAGGCAGGGTCGCTTCCTGCTGGCGGGTAGATTTTTGCTTCACCGTCACGTAAAGCGTTTTGCCATCCGCAGAGAGCGCCAGGCTGTTCGGGTAGACCGGCGTATCGAACGTTTTCGTTACTTTGTAGGTCTTCGCATCAATCACGCTCACCTTGCCGGCCTCACGGTGCGTCACGTAGGCTTCATTGCGAGCCGGGTTAAACAGAACGGCCAGGGATTCAGGCGCGGCGATTTTCTCGATCACGCTGCCGTCTTTCAGGCTCACCGCCAGCACTTCCGGCTGTTTTGAATCGGTCAGGAACGCGCGCTGACCGGCGGTGTCCAGGCTCAGATTCAGATAGAAGTGCTCTTTTCCGTCGTCCTGCACTTTTTTGCGGCTCAGGATTTTGTTGGTGGCGGTATCAATGGTGACCAGTTCACCGTCTGCATTGGTGGTGTACAGGCGTTTCGCCTTTGCATCCAGCGCCAGACCGGTACTGTATGTGCCGGTGTTGGCAATGGTCTCTTTCAGCTTCAGCGTTGCGCCATCCACGACCCAAATCACGCTCTCTTTGCCGACACCGGTGATGTAAATCGTGTTGCTCGCGTCATCCGCCACCAGCTGGCGCGGCTGCAGCGGCTTGACGGTTTCACTGCGCTGGCGGCTATCAAGCACCAGTCGCCCTTTCACGTCGCCCGTTTTCGCATCAATGGCCGTCACTGCGCCGTTGATCGTATTACCCAGCCACAGGGTTTGCGTCGCGCCGTCGAGGGTGGCGCCAAACGGTTTGAGATCGCTATGAATGGCCTGCGTCACCTCCAGCGTAGCAGGATCGAGGCGATAGATAACGCCACCCTTGTCGAGTTTACGGCTTTGCGACGTCGCAACCCACAGCGCGTTCTCCTGCTGGCTGACCGCCATTTCATAGGCACCTTTACCCACCGCTTTACGCAGCATCTCTTCGGCGGCATGCGCCTGGAAGGTTCCGGCAAACAGTAAAGCGGCAGACAGCAGAGACGTACTCAGGCGTGGCGAGCACAGATGGCGTAAAGACATAACAATTCCTTTTTTGAAAATTGGGGGTACTGCTGACATCGCTTCCGGCTGGCAACGTCATGGCATTGCCGTTTTGATAATGAGAATAGTAATCATTAATAAGTTAAAAGTGGAGTTTTTCTTTTCCCTATTGCCTTTCATTAACGCAATGTGCGGTTATAGTTTTCAAAACATTTACAAAACCTTTAACATGTATGGACATGTTCCATTTGGTTCGTTTATACATCACAACCGGTTTTACTCATGAAAATCATATCTGCCCGTAAGGCATCTCTCCCGCTGCTGCTGGTTCCCGTTGTTTTTGCGCCTCTAAGCGCGATGAGCGCAGAGGAACAGACCGTGATCGTCAGCGCCACGCCGCAAACCGTATCAGAGCTTGATACTCCGGCGGCGGTCAGCGTCGTGAATGGCGAGGATATGCGCCACGCTGCGCCGCGCATTAATCTCTCCGAATCGCTTGGCAGCGTTCCGGGACTACAGATTCAGAACCGTCAGAACTATGCTCAGGATCTCCAGCTTTCGATGCGTGGGTTTGGTGCCCGCTCAACGTTTGGCGTGCGCGGCATTCGCATGTACGTCGACGGTATTCCAGCCACCATGCCGGACGGACAGGGTCAGACCTCCAACATCGATCTCTCCAGCATTGACAGCGTTGAGGTGCTGCGCGGTCCCTTCTCCGCCCTGTATGGCAACGCCTCTGGCGGCGTGATTAACATCAATACGCAAACCGGGCAGCAGCCGCCGACCATCGAGGCAAGCAGCTATTACGGCAGTTACGGGACATGGCGCTACGGCATGAAAGCCACCGGCGCAATGGGCGATGGCACCCATGCCGGGGACGTGGATTACACCGTATCCACCACCCGCTTCACCACTAAAGGCTACCGCGACCACAGCGGCGCGCGGAAGAATCTCGCTAATGCCAAACTGGGCGTACGCATTGACGATGCCAGCAAGTTAACGCTGATTTTTAACAGCGTGGACATGAAAGCAAACGATCCGGGCGGGCTGAGCTATCAGGAGTGGCAGGATAACCCGCGTCAGTCCCCGCGCGGCGATCAGTACAACACGCGCAAGACCATCAAGCAGACTCAGGCGGGGCTGCGCTACGACCGCCAGCTTAGCGCTCAGGACGATCTCAGCGTGATGATGTACGCCGGCGAGCGTGAAATGACCCAGTACCAGTCGATTCCCTACCAGCCGCAGCTGAGGCCTTCTCACTCCGGCGGCGTGATCGATATGCAGCGTCATTATCAGGGGGTTGATACCCGCTGGACGCACCGCGGCGAGCTGCTGGTGCCGGTCACCTTCACCACCGGTCTGAACTATGAAAATATGAGTGAAGATCGTCGCGGGTACGAGAACTTCGTGATGAACAACGGCGTGCCGGATTACGGCGTGAAGGGTGATAAACGCCGGAACGAACGTAACCTGATGTGGAACCTCGACCCTTACCTGCAGACCAGCTGGCAGCTGACGCAGAAACTGTCCGTGGATGCGGGCGTGCGTTACAGCTCGGTCTGGTTTGATTCTAACGACCATTACGTTACGCCGGGCAACGGCGACGACAGCGGTGACGCGAGCTATCACAAGTGGCTCCCGGCGGGCTCCGTGAAGTATGCGGTGACGGACGCGTGGAACCTCTACGCTGCCGCAGGGCGTGGGTTCGAAACGCCAACCATCAACGAGCTTTCGTATCGCGCCGATAACCAGGGCGGCCTGAATATCGGCCTGCAGCCTTCCACGAACAACACGTATGAGGTGGGCAGCAAAACCCGCATTGGCAATGGCCTGCTGACGGCAGCGCTGTTCCGCACCGATACGGATGACGAGATCGTGGTGGATGCCAGCTCTGGTGGCCGCACAAGCTATAAAAATGCCGGAAAGACCCGCCGTCAGGGAGTCGAAGTGTCTCTCGATCAGCAGTTTGCTGAGAACTGGAAGCTGAAAATGGCGTGGACCTACCTTGATGCCACCTACCGGACTAACGTCTGCAGCGACGCAGACTGTAACGGTAACCGTATGCCGGGTATTGCGCGCAATATGGGCTTCGCCTCGTTTGGCTGGCAGCCGGAGGAAGGCTGGTACGCGGGCACGGACGTGCGCTACATGAGCGATATCATGGCCGACGATGAAAACACCGCGAAAGCGCCGTCGTACACGGTGGTCGGGCTGAATACCGGGTATAAATTCAACTACGGCAACTGGGGGATGGACGTCTTTGGCCGCGTAGATAACCTGTTCGACAAAGAGTACGTTGGCTCGGTTATTGTCAACGAATCCAACGGGCGTTATTACGAGCCAGCGCCTGGCCGTAACTACGGTGTGGGTCTGTCGGTGTCTTATCGATTCGAGTAACAAATAAGTAAAGTTTATTTTATACCGAAAATAACGATCCTGATGGCAAAATGCCATCAGGAGTTATTCACCAGATAAATAAATAGACGCGGTATATAGTCGCTCTGTTAAATTATCTCTCAGTTAAAATATTGTCGCTGTAAAAGCGTATTCGCTTCATCAATCGATTTTTCAATCGCCTTCTGGCTGGCGTCGACATCCCGGCGTTCCAGGGCTGAAAGCAGTTCGTCATAGTGATACGTCGCTTCCTTAATGTCATTAAGCTCCTGGTGCAGATAGTTAATGCAAGGCCCGATGCGCACCCAAAGCTGTTCAATTAATGCATTCAGCGTGGGCATTTCCGCGTACTGATAAAGCGTAAAGCGGAAGATGCGATTTGCCTGCAATGCCTGCTGAACGTTCCCGTTGCGCATGGCCTCATGAAACGCTTCCGACAATTTGCGCAACGTCTCGATCTTTTGGTCAGACATATTCTGACAGGCTGCGGCAACCGCCATGGGTTCAAGCTGCTTGCGAATAGCGTTGATTTCGTTATAACGGTCCAGCGTCACCTCCGGCACCAGAAATGCTTGTGCCGGCGTGGCATGTAATGCCCCTGCTGACACCAGACGCAGCAGCGCCTCGCGCACTGGGGTAATGCTGGTTCCTAATTTATCGGCGATCTCTTTCGTAATCAGTCGTGCACCCGGTTTAAGGGAGCCTGTAATTAACGCTCCTTTCAAACTGAGTTCAACTTGCATGGTAAGACTGATCCTTTGGGCTTTTTCTAAGTGATCCAAATCAAGCATGTTCAATTCCTGTAGCTAAAACTTAATGCTATTTTTAAACGCCAGTTTTAATAAAACGACGCTGGTCCGATATATCCTGTATCGTCATGCCTGGTGGTGGGAAGTACGTAAAACAGCAAAAAATGCAAAATGTGTTTTTTTTATCGGTTTCGGGCTCATCCGGGATGATGGCGCGAAAAGCCATGTCCGTTAATTAAAGACAATATATCGTATCTTCACAAATAAATATGGCGGGAAACCCCGCCATAATGCCTTTTATTTATTGTCACCCGCGACGCGAATCACGACTTTACCGAAGTTTTTTCCTTCCAGCAGGCCAATCAGCGCTTCAGGCGCGTTTTCCAGCCCGTCCGTCACCTGTTCACGATAGTGCATTTTGCCCTCCTGCACCCAGCGCCCCATCTCTTCCTGAAACTCATGAATGCGGTGGCCGTAGTCCTGGGCTATGATAAAGCCCTGCATCCGGATGCGTTTCTTCAGAATGGTCCCCATCAGAAGCGGCAAACGGTCCGGTCCGTCAGGCAGCCCCGTTGCATTGTAGCCGCTCACCAGGCCACACACCGGCACGCGCGCGGAGGTATTCAGCAGCGGCAGCACGGCGTCAAACACTTTCCCGCCGACGTTTTCAAAGTAGACATCAATGCCTTTCGGGCAGGCGCGTTTCAGCTGCTCAGCGAAATCCGCCGCGTGGTGATCGAGACACACGTCAAACCCAAGAACCTCAACGGCGTGGCGGCATTTTTCTGCCCCACCGGCTACCCCGACCACGCGGCAGCCTTTGATTTTACCGATCTGCCCGACGGTCGCCCCAACCGGGCCCGTCGCGGCGGCGACCACCAGCGTTTCACCCGCTTGCGGTTGTCCGATATCCAGCAACCCCATATAGGCGGTAAAGCCCGGCATCCCAAGAATGCCCAGCGCCCAGGAGGGATGGGTGGGATTATCGCCCAGCTTGACCAGGCCGCTGCCGTCCGAAAGCGCGTACTCCTGCCAGCCGCTGTAGCTCAGCACCCATTCACCCGCTTTAAAGTCGGGGTGGTTTGACTGCTCAACGCGGCTAACCGTTCCCCCTACCATCACCGCACCAATCTCAACCGGCGGAGAATAGGATGGCGCATCGCTCATGCGGCCCCGCATGTAAGGGTCCAGCGACAGCCAGACGGTGCGAAGCAGCAGCTGCCCCGCCTGAGGAGCAGGAACGGGCTGCTCTTCCAGACGAAAATTCTCCGCCACCGGCGCGCCCTGTGGGCGAGAGGCCAGCACCCAGCGGCGGTTTTGCGAAACAGATTGATTCATCGGATTCTCCTTCTGGTACAAATGTCATTACAGCCTGGCTCACGATCGGCATTATCGCCTTAACATTACGAGGCAGACTGGTTAAGCCGGACCACAAGATAGATGCAGGTTTCGTTCGTTTCGTTGATAAAACGGCAGTCGTTTGGCGGCCCCAGCTCCAGACAGTCTCCGGCCTTCATCTCGTGGCGAGTATCGCCCTCCTGGAATACCAGCTCGCCGGACTGCAGCCAGATCAGCTGCCGCGCGAGCGCGTAGGAGGACGCCGGCATCGGGACGTCGCTACCCGCGGGCAGCTCAATCTGAACGAGGTCGATAGGCAGATCGGTACGGGGAGAAACGTGTCGACGAAGGTAGTGGGTTTGCGGATCGCGCCAGACGGGCTGGTTCGCCAGGCGCAGGAGTTTTCCCTCCTGCATCTCGGCTCTGGCAATCAGGGTCGACATGCTGATCCCAAACGCGCCTGACAGACGGGCAAGCAAGGTTGCCGTCGGGCTGCTGTCGCCGCGCTCTATCTTGTGGATCATGGCGCGAGATACGCCTGCCCGCTCGGCCAGCTCGCTAAGAGACCAGCCGCGTGATTCACGTTCGAGGCGAATTCTGGCGCTAATACGCTGATTCATTGTGTTTGTTATTGTGTTCATAACGTCATACTAAAGCGTATGAACGCCGTTTCAATGGGGCTCATAATCATTCTCACGTAGCGCTCTGACGATACAGTTGTGTAATATCATATCTATAGCGTAATACTATAGTAAACAACATACAGAGGTTTAATCATGATCGTTCGTCACGCCTGTAAAGAAGACTGCGCTGCGATAGGAGAGATCTATAACCATGCGGTGCTGCATACTGCCGCGATCTGGAACGATAAAACCGTTGATACCGATAACCGAATCGCCTGGTTCGAGGCCCGCACGCTCGCGGGTTACCCGGTTCTGGTGGCTGAGGAAAATGGTGTGGTTACCGGGTACGCCTCTTTCGGCGACTGGCGCGCCTTCGACGGCTTTCGTCACACGGTTGAGCATTCGGTGTATGTCCATCCGGAGCATCAGGGTAAAGGCATTGGCCGCACGTTAATGAAAGCGCTGATCAACGAGGCCCGCGCCATCGGCAAACACGTGATGGTGGCCGGCATTGAAGCGCAAAATAAGGCCTCGATTCACCTCCACGAAACGCTCGGTTTTGTGACCACGGGGCAGATGCCGCAGGTGGGAACCAAGTTTGGCCGCTGGCTGGACTTAACCTTTATGCAGCTGCAGCTGGACGAGCGCAGCGACCCGGACGCAATCCCATGAATCAGTCGCTGACGCTGGCGTTCCTGGTGGCGGCGGGGATCGGT
The DNA here is from genome assembly GCF_014895885.1 of Enterobacter cloacae complex sp. P17RS. Classification (NCBI taxonomy): domain Bacteria; kingdom Pseudomonadati; phylum Pseudomonadota; class Gammaproteobacteria; order Enterobacterales; family Enterobacteriaceae; genus Enterobacter; species Enterobacter cloacae complex sp. P17RS. The sequence goes on along the minus strand of NZ_JADBQK010000003.1, from coordinate 314,134 downwards.
CTGGTGGTGCAAAACACCTTAATGGTGCGTATCACCCAGTCCTCCTCCACCATTCTTATCGCAATGCTGCTGAACTCCCTGGTCGGCATTGTGCTGTTTGTCAGCATTCTGCTGCTTAAGCAGGGCTTCGCCGGGTTCAGTGAGCTGGCCGCAACGGTGCGCTGGTGGACGCTGATCCCGGGGCTCCTGGGGTCGTTTTTTGTGTTTGCCAGCATCAGCGGCTACCAGAACGTGGGGGCGGCAACGACCATCGCGGTGCTGGTCGCAAGCCAGCTGATTGGCGGGCTGGTCCTTGACGTGCTGAGAAGCCATGGCATTCCCCTGCGCGCGCTGATCGGCCCGGTATGCGGCGCGGTGATGCTGGTCGTCGGGGCCTGGCTGGTAGCGCGACGCCAGTTTTGATTACAGTATGGTGCCGCCCTTGGTCAGCTGTTCCTGGCGCGCGTCCATCTCCTCTTTGTGCTGCTTACCGTGGTGCGAAATCGCGGTACGCAGACGCTGCTGTTGGGCGTAACGGTCTTCACGGCTGAGATCGGCATCCTCGCTCAATGCAATCAGCAGTTCGTTCATGTGGGCGATGACGCTCTCTTCGATGGCGGCATCCACGCGGGCGGTAACTTCGTTTAAATGTGACATTGTCACTCCTCGTTTTTGCCGGGTGGCGGCTTATGCCTTACCCGGCAATAAATGCTTAGTTCAGCTTCGCTTTAGAGAAATCGCTGCCCATCAGGCTCACGCTGTATCCGGTCACGTTGCTGCGGGTTGCAAAGAACGTTTTGCCGTTTGCCAGCGCGATCCACGGTGCCTGCTGGTAGAAAATCTCCTGCGCCTGGCCGTACAGTTTCGCACGCTCGGCCGGATCGCTGGTCAGCTTCGCTTTTTGCACCAGGGCATCATAACCCTTATCGCACCAGCGCGCGGCGTTTGACCCGGTTTTAATGCTGTTGCAGCCCAGCAGCACATCGGCGAAGTTGTCCGGGTCGCCGTTATCGGACATCCAGCCGAACAGCGCGGAGTCGTGCTCGCCTTTGCGCATCCCGGAGAGGTATTCGCCCCACTCGTAAGAGACGATTTTGGCCTTCACGCCGACTTTCGCCCAGTCGCTCTGGATCATCTCCGCGATACGACGCGAGTTAGGGTTATACGGACGCTGAACCGGCATTGACCACAGCGTGACTTCCGCGCCCTTCTCCAGCCCGGCCTGCTTCAGCAGCGCTTTTGCTTTATCAGGATCGTAGCTGTAGTCCTGCAGATCTTTATTAAAGCCCAGCATATTTGGCGGGATCGGCGATTTAGCCACCGTACCGGAGCCCATAAAGACCGCATTAACGATAGCCTTCTTGTCGGTCGCGTAGTTCAGCGCCTGACGCAGCAGCACGTTATCGAACGGCTTTTTCTCGGTGTTAAACGCCAGATAGCCGACGTTCAGCGCATCGACAGAGTGCAGCGTCAGGTCTTTGTTCTTTTTAATCACGTCAAACTGAACCGGAGACGGCGCAGGAATAATCTGACACTCGTTGGTCTGCAATTTCGCCAGGCGGGTTTCCACGTTTGGCGTAATGGAGAAGATAAGATGTTTGGTCGGCACCTCGCCATCCCAGTAGTTCGGATTAGCGACGTAGCGGATCAGCGAGTCCACCTTGTACTGCTGGAGCACATAGGGCCCGGTACCGATCGGCCAGGTATCTACGTTCTCAGGCGTGCCTTTTTTCAGCATCACATCGGCGTATTCGGCGGAGAGGATCGATGCGAAATCCATTCCCCAGTCGGCCAGGAACGCGGCGTTGGGTTCACTCAGGGTGAACTGGACGTGATAATCGTCGACCTTTTTAACGTCCTGAATCAGCTTATCGAGCCCGACATCGTTGAAGTATTCGTAGTTGCCCTGGGACACATTATGGTACGGGTGTTTAGGGTCTTTCTGACGCATCACCGAGAAAATAACGTCATCGGCGTTAAAGTCGCGCGTCGGCTTGAAGTATTTGTTGCTGTTGAACTTCACCCCTTTGCGCAGGGCAAAGGTATAGGTCTTGCCGTCCGGTGAAATCGTCCAGGATTCCGCCAGTGACGGTACCGGGGTATTTTTCACCGGGTCGAAATTGATCAGGCGGTTGTACAAAACCTGAGAGCTGGCCACGAACGACGGGCCGGAGCTGGCGATTTGCGGGTTGAACGACTCTGGCGATGCCTCGGAGCAGTAAATAAGGGTGTCGTTGTTTGCCGCCCATGCGGCACCGGCTGGTAAAAGAGCGCTCAGCGCAAGGGCGAGCAGCGTTTTCCCTGTAGACATAGTTATAACCCTGACAGTTTTATTATATAGGTCAGTAATAACAGCACAGCCCTTATCACCTGGCAAATAACGAAACACTATCAGGTTATTCTAAAGCCGCGTTTTTTGCCGGTTTTGCCGCCAGTGCAAAAAAAAGTGATTTGCCTTAAGTGACGTTATTCGTCAAGCACAACCGTCACGATCTATGCCGCAAGAAATCGGCGCTTTTAGCGTCTCTTCCTCCGTTTGTTTGCTTCCTCGTTTCGTTAAAGTAACGGTGTGAAGAAGTATATGGGATCAAATCGTGGCAAAAACTCTTTTACGCAGCGGTAATCTGGATGATTTTCAGGCCGTTGGCGGCGGCGGACAGGCCGTTTTTGAATCAGCGTTACAAATCCGGGAAGCGCTTCGATTGCGCAAACAGCAGGCCATAGTGGACTGTCTGGCTATTCCTCAGGTCAACGACAGCGGCGACCGTGTGGACTGGTATTCCCCCGTTGAGGGAAGCGTCACCAGCTGGAAGGCGGCCAGTGAAGAGGACCGCTATCGCGCCCTGCGCTATCTGGAAAACACGCTTGCCAGCGTTGAGTCGTTAAGCAAGAAATGCCTCCAGTCGCCCAAAACCGCGCAGCAGCTTTTCGGCTCGCTGCTGTCGAAAGCGTTTCAGTTTCCCGGCGAGAATTTTGTTTTCCTGGTCGCAGGAAAGCCGATTATTTGCTTCTGGGGTTTTGTAAACCTGAACGAAAATGCGCGCGACGATGTCCTCGACTGCCTGCGTGAAGCGTTGATCCCCGAGCCTGCCCCCGTTGTGATTGAAGAGCCCGAGCCAGAACCCGCGCCCGAACCGGCCATCACCTTTGAAAAAGCAGACGAGCCGCTGATTGCGCCCGTCGCCGCCGTGCGTATTACGCCGGAAGAACTGTATGAGCCGGAGCCCGCGCCGGTTGTTGCGCAACCCGCTCAGGAACCTGCGCCTGTTGCCGTCACGAAAAAAAGTCGCGTTCCCCTGTGGACCCTGCCGGTTGCCGCCGTGATTGTGGCAGCCGTTGCCGCGCCGCTGCTGTGGCCAAAACAGGCCCCTTCGGCAGAGCCCGCTCCGGCACCGGCTCCTGAGCCCGTGGCTATTGCACCGCAGCCGATCAAAGCAGTAGAGCCGCTGGCTATGAATCTCCCCCTGCATCAGGCTGAGGTCGTCGCCAGTAAAGAAAAAGAACCCGCTCCTGCACCTGAAGCCGCACCGGTGGTAATTGTTCCGATCCCGAAAGATGCCATGGTGATGGAAGCCGGTCAGGTGAAAGCCGGGTCGACGCGCTTCCTGAACGGTACCTGGCGCGCGGTTCTCGACGTGAAAGATCCGGTCACCGGCAAGCCGCCGTCAATGCGCTATCAAATCCAGAACAATAAGGGTTTCGCCCGCGTCGTGCACGGCGACAACATTGTCTGCCGCGCGGAGATTTTCTCCGGGCTGCACAGCAATGGCGAACTGATGATTAAAAGTCGCGGCAATGCTCGCTGCACCGACGGTTCCCGCTATCCGATGCCGGAAGTCGCCTGTAAAGCCGGGGCCAGCGATATCGCAGAATGTCGCGCTCGCTATGACGCCAACACCGTCGTCCCACTGACGTTCAAGAAAGCAGGTGCCTGATCCTATGCTGGTAAATCTTTGCGACTATAAACAAAGCGTCACGCTTATTGCCAACAGCGGCGTGCAGTTCCTGGATTTCGGCCTGACGCCGCAGGACACCGCCAGCAACGGGCGCTTCGTACGTAAAACCGCGAACGGCCCCCTTTTGCGACTCGATTTCGACCTGGTGAACGGGCGCTATACCCTGCCGGGGACGAACGGCGGTCAGCCTGAAGTGGTTAAACCGGAAACCACCATTCCGCTGCATCAGTCCCTTGCCGTGCTGGACGGCGTCTGGCTTCCCGTGCCCTTCCTGCGCTTCAATCCACCGCGAACCTTTGTGGAAGGACCGGATAACTGGGCGCGCGTTCAGGTACGCAAGCTCGAGAAGCCCGACACGGCAGGCAACTCGCACCGCGTCACCCTCGCGCTCGACAGCCAGATCGCGGAGCATGCCACCTCCGCCCTGTCGCCGGTTGAAAACGATATTCTGAACGGAACCCGTTTTGCGCTGGCGTGGCGCGATAGTGAGGTAGAAAGCTTCCTCGACCAGACCTGGATTGACGGTTGGCTGCGCGAGGCATTTATCCAGTATGCCGACGGCGTTGAAAACCGCTCTGAACGCGACCTGCAGCAGGCGATGCGCAGCTTCGAATACCAGGCCCACTGGCTCAACCTGCTGACCATGCTCGGTGAACAGATCACCATTCCGGAAGTGAAATTTGTCACCCACACGCTCAGCACGCCTGCCATTCCGGTCGACCTGATCCTCGACGTGGGCAATACCCACACCTGCGGCGTCATTATCGAAGACCACGGTGATGCAAACGACGGGCTTCGGCAGACCGCCGAGCTGCAGGTTCGTTCGTTAAGCGAGCCGCAGTTCCTGAACGAGCCTCTCTTTACCAGCCGTCTTGAATTCTCCGAAGCGCGTTTTGGCAAACAGCACTACTCGGTGGAAAGCGGTCGCGAAGATGCGTTTGTCTGGCCGTCGATTGTTCGCGTGGGGGATGAAGCCCGCAAGCTGGCGATGCAGCGCCTGGGAACCGAAGGTAACAGCGGCATCTCCAGCCCGCGCCGCTACCTGTGGGATGAAACGCCTGTCGTGCAGGACTGGCGCTTTAGCCAGATGAACGGCAAAACCCAGCGTGAACCCCTCGCCACGGCGTTTCCGCTGATGAACCTGATGAACGATGACGGTGAGCCGCTGTTTACGCTGCCGCAGGACGAGCGGCTGCCGGTCTTTTCGCCGCAGTACAGCCGCAGCACGCTGATGACGCACATGCTGTGCGAGCTGCTGGCGCAGGCGCTGGGCCAGATCAACAGCGTCGCCACCCGCCTGCGCCTGGGCTTCCCGGCCTCGCCGCGCCAGCTGCGCACCCTGATCCTGACCCTGCCCTCGGCCATGCCGAAGCAGGAGCGCGAGATTTTCCGTCGCCGCATGTTTGAAGCCATTGCCATCGTCTGGAAAGCGATGGGCTGGCACCCGCAGGATGAAGATTTTGCCACCCGCAAGCAGCAGGAAAAAAGCGTGGTGCCGGTCCCTGAGATCCAGATGGAGTGGGATGAAGCCAGCTGCGGTCAGCTGGTCTGGCTGTATAACGAAGCGATTTCCCGTTTTGGCGGCCAGACGGAAGCCTTTTTCGCCTCCCTCGCCCGCACGGATCGTGAACCTGAGCCAGGCGTGCAGCCGGGCCGCGCATTACGCGTCGCGTCTATCGACATCGGCGGTGGCACCACGGATATGGCAATAACCCACTACCAGCTTGATGACGGCTCCGGTAATAACGTCAAAATCACCCCGCAACTGCTGTTCCGCGAAGGGTTCAAGGTGGCGGGCGACGATACCCTGCTGGACGTGATTCAGCGCTATGTCCTGCCCGCCCTGCAAACGCAGCTGCAGAAATCCGGCATTGCGGACGCCTCGCTGCTGATGGCGTCGCTGTTCGGCGACTCCGGGCGTATTGATACCCAGGCGGTACTGCGCCAGCAAACGGCGCTTCAGCTCTTTATGCCGATTGGCCACGCCATTCTTTCCGCGTGGGAAGCCAGCGATATTGACGATCCGCTGGCGGGCCTGCATGCCACCTTTGGCGAGCTCCTTGCGCAGAAACCAACCCGCAACGTGATGAACTATCTTCAGCAGGCAATCGATCATGCCCTGCCGGCGGGCTCAGAGGCATTCGACCTGTTCGCCGTGCCGCTGCACGTAAACTTCCGCGAAATGCAGGATGCAATGCTGGCCGGTCAGTTTACGCTGACCTCGCCGCTCCACGCGGTGTGTGAAGCGATTTCCCATTACAGCTGCGATATTCTGCTGATCACCGGGCGCCCGGGCTGCCTGCCGGGCGTTCAGGCGCTGATTCGGCATCTGCAGCCGGTGCCGGTCAACCGCATCGTCTGGCTGGATAAATATCAGGTTCACGAGTGGTATCCCTTCAGCCAGCAGGGGCGCATAGGCAACCCGAAATCGACCGCCGCGGTGGGGGCCATGCTCTGCAGCCTGGCGCTCGATCTGCGTCTGCCGCGCTTTAACTTTAAGGCCGCGGACATTGGCGCCTATTCCACCGTGCGCTATCTGGGCGTGCTGGATAACACCGTCAATACCCTGCGCGAGGAAAACGTCTGGTATCAGGATATCGATCTCGATAAACCCGGCGCGAAGCTTGACGCCCGTCTGCACTTCCCGCTGCGCGGTAACGTTACCCTCGGCTTCCGCCAGCTGGCGAACGCGCGCTGGCCCGCCACGCCGCTTTATACGCTCAGCATCAACTCGGCTGAACTGGCAAAAGCGATTGCCGGCGACGGCGTGCTGAACGTGCGGCTTAAGCTCTGCGGCGGCAGCAAATTAGAGGGCCCTGAGTCCTTCGAGCTCAGCGATGCCTGGCTTCAGGACGGCACGCCGGTTGCGCCTGACGCGTTAACCTTCAAACTGAATACTCTGGCCGATCGCCGACACAGCGGTAGCCACTACTGGATCGACAGCGGGAGCGTATACCTGAAATGACAGCGACCACGACCACCACTCAGGCCTTAATCGGGTGGATTAATGAGACGCGCCTGACCGCCCCTGTGCTGGATAACGATGCTGATGCCCTGCTTGCTCGCATCAACGCGGCGCAGGCGCGGGAGCAGGCCATTGAACGCGCCCTGACCCGCCGGAGCAGCATTGGGCTTTACGGCCATTCTCAGAGCGCCAAAGCGCACCTGCTGCTGTCGCTGTGCGGCAGCGGTAACGGGCGCCTGAACGTGATGCCGGGCCAGCGCACCTTTGACTATTTTTCGCATATTAACCCAGGGCATGCCCTGACCAACATGGCCGTGCGCTTCACCCGAGACACCCCGGAGGTAGCGGATGAGGCGTTTCCGCTGCGTCTGAGCCTGGTCACCGAGGCCGAACTGGTACAACTGTTTATTGCCCGCACGACGCTGCACCCGCAGATGCGCGCGGTGGATAAGGCGGTCATTGAGACGCGTCTGGAGAAATGGCGCGGCCTTCGCCAGCCGCAGAGCGTGCCCGGCATCACGGCGCAGGATGTGGGGGCGATTTCGCGTTTCTGGCAAAGCACGGTACCCGCCGCGAGACAGCAAATTGATGACGCCCTGTGGCATGAGTTTGCCCAGCTGGTGCCATCGCTCGATCTCAGCACCCGCGCCAGCGTCTGGTCGCTGCTGTGGGGCGAGCAACAGGAGTTAACCCAGCAGTGGCTGAAGCTTGCCCACGTGCTGCATCAGACCAGCCATGCGAGCGAGCTGGCTGCGCCGCTGAGCCTGCTGGTGGACAGCTTTGGTCTGCCTGGTGAAGGGTTCCTGACGCACGGTACCTTAACCCAGCAGGAAACTCAGGAGACGCTGCTTCATCCGCTGAACAACGGTGAAATGCTCAACGCCATCAGCATCCCGGTCGACGTGCTTGCCTTCCTTACCCGCGAGCTGGTCTTGCCGGTTGAGAATGGCGCGCTGGATGACGTTGATATCATTGATATTCCGGTCTTTGAAGACGGCAGTGCCGATCCTCTAGTACAGGCTAAATGCCAGTGGCTGCTTGAACATTACCGCCAGCAGCTCCAGCCGGATGTGCTGGTTATCTGCAACGCGACAGCGCGGCACGAGCAGACGGCCCAAAAAGCAAAAGTGTTAATTAACTGGATTAAAGAGACCCAGCCTGCCGAGGAGTCTGCCCTGCCGGGGCTGGTGTGGGCGATCACCCCGCATGACGCTCGTTTCACTACCCGACAGAATCTCGATGAAGCCGTACAGCATCTGCTGGGCAAGCCAGGCCTGCGCTGGGGAACTCTGCAGGCGCTGGACAGCCACAGCATGCAGCGCGTCATTGAGTGGTTGTCTCAGGCGACGCTCCCGGCACAGCGGCAGAAGCGCCTTGGCACGCTGAAAAACCTGCTGCGGCAGGAGATCGCGTCGCTGATGCAAAGCTATCTGGCGCCGCTGGTTGAGGAACCGGGTACACGACGTGCTCAGGCCGAAAACATGGTGCGCACGCTGCAAAGCAGCGCCGCCCGTCACGGCGAGCTGCTTGAGGGCCTGCTGCCGCCGCTGAAAGCCTTTGAAACGCTGCTCGCCGTTCAGCAGCCGCGCGAGGAGCAGGTGAACGGGCTGTTCACGGACACCATCGATCTGTTCGCCGATAACGCCCAGGAAAGCGCAGGACGATTCCAGACAAAAGACAAAGCGCGCCTGGCGCACAGAGTATGGATAAATCATCTGCGCCAGTGGAGCCGCAATGAAGCTACCGCCGCCCGTCTTGGTCTGGAGCCCGCGGTGCTGCAGCAAATCGCGGATGTGCTGGTGGTAACCAGCTACCGGCTTAATCTGCCGCAACAGCTTCAGCGCATTGTCGACGCGGATAAAAGCAGCGCGGCGCAGCTGCATGCGGTGATAGGGAATTTCGTTGGCTGGCTGGGTTACGACCAGTCTCCTGCCGCAGAGCGTCCTGCAAGCCGCATCCGCAAAGGTCAGGCAATCTTTGTGACGCCCGTCGTCAGCAGTGCCGCACCACGCCTGACGCGTCTGGGGGAGCAGCCTGTTCATGCGGCCACCGCGTACGTTTATGACTGGCTGGTTGCCCTCTATAGCCGGGCAATCGAAAACATTGATTATCAGCATCCGCATGATGTTCAGCCTGACGCACGTCGGGCACTGCGGGCTTTAATCCTGTAGCGGCCTATCTTGCCGGGTAGCGCTGCGCTTACCCGGCCTGTATTCCGCGACGATAATCACGCCGCCATACACTCCGCTAACGCCTGCGCCAGTGCCGACGGGTTTTCCCACGACATGGAGTGCCCCGCCGCAGGGATGATTTTGACCTCAACGCCCTTCAGCTTCAGATTATCCACATCGTCATCCGGCAGTGAGAGCTCACCAAAAATCAACGTCACCGGGCAAGGCAGCGACAGAAATTGCGCTTCCCAGTCCGGCTCAACACCGGCGACCAGGCTTGATGCGCCGCGCCAGACGGCATAGGGTGCATTGCTTTGCAGGCACCCGGCCCAGGCGGTGGTCTCTTTACGGAGCATGGCATTATAGCCCTGCGCCACAAACTGGTGTTCGGTTTGCGCCGCAATAGCGCGGCTAAACATCCCCCCACCGGCATGAAAATTGGGCTCCGACACCATCAGTCCCTTCACGCGCGGTGCCAGCAGCCCCGCCGTTTCTATAGCAATGCTGCCGCCCATGCTGTGACCGTATAACCAGAAGGCATCCAGCTGAAGATGGTCAATCAACTCCGCCACGACGCGCGCCTGTTCAGTCGTTTTATAGCTGTAATGTTCAGGCTTATCGCTGTAACCGCTGCCGGGTAAATCGATGAGAATAGCTCTGCGCCCGCCAAACTGAGGGTCTCGGACGACGCGAGGATATTCATAGGAAGAGGCGCAGCCCAATCCGTGGATAAAGACTACGGGATCGCCAGAGCCGGGCAAATCATGCCAGCGCACGGCGCAACCCGCATGCTGCGAGTAAAAACTGTTCATAAGCACTCCTTTTACGATGCACTGTGTATTTATACAGCCATCGTAACTGGAATGCTATGTTCATCTTTCGAAATTGGAAGGATGCTTCAGAAAAGAGAAATCAGCAGCGCAACGGGGAAACTCATCGGCCAGGTCGACCCGACCAGAAACGCGCTAAGCAGGCGGATGCGCTTGCGGTCTTTAGAAAGGAACCAGGTAATTAATGCACAGATGGAAGCCATCACTGCGTAAAAAACCAACATCTTTTGATACAACGTCATTCTGTATACCAGAGCCGAAAAAATAACCGCACGCAATATGCGTCATATGTTGATACAGATCAAGTTTTTTCATTACATAATAACCACTTAAATATTATGGGTAATAACAACTGAGTATTTTGTATTACAAACAGGGGGAGCCACCCATAATCTTTATTGATAACATGCAAGTTAAATGCACTTTTTGATAAATCCTCTCTTCCGCATAGGCGTCTAATAAAGGCGGACATACATGGGAGGCAATATGCTACGCATTCCGCAAAGCTGTATTCATACCCGCTCTACCCCTTTCTGGAATAAAGAAACCGCCCCCGCCGGGATCTTTCAGCGTCATCTCGACACGGGTACCCGTCCGGGCGTTTATCCCCGCCTGTCCGTTATGCAGGGTGCCGTCCGCTACCTGGGTTATGCTGATGAACATGCCCCTGAGCCTGACAGCACACTGATTATCAGGGCCGGCCACTTCGGTGTTTTTCCCCCTGAGAAATGGCATCACATAGAGGTGATGAGCGACGACACGCTGTTCAATATTGAATTTTTCGTCGAACCAGAGGTGCTGAAGTCGCTTTAAGCGGCTTTTATTTACGAGGTAACCCTTATGCTACGTATCCCTGAGAATTTTGTTCATACCCGCTCCACGCCATTCTGGAACAAAGACACCGCGCCAAAAGCCCTTTTCACCCACCATAATACGAAAGCCAGCGTATATGGCCGTTTGTCGGTGATGCAGGGTGCGGTGCACTATTTCGGTTTCCCGAACGCTGACGCGACCGAACCGGATCTGGAGCTGGTGATTGAAGCCGGATCGTTTGGCATCTCGCCGCCGGAGAAATGGCACCGCATCGAGCTATTGACCGGCGATACCTATTTCAATATCGACTTTTTCGCCGATCCTGACGTTACGCTTCAGGGCGCGGGCATCGGCAAAGTGGTCAATACACATAAGGAGTAACCGCGTGGGTAAAGCAACGTACACAGTGACCGTGACCAACAACAGCAACGGCGTCTCGGTGGATTATGAAACAGAGGCCCCCATGGAGTTGCTCATCCCCGACGTCGCCGCAGACGTGGTAAAAGATCTGGTGAATACCGTCCGCGCTTACGACACGGAAAATGAGCACGAGGTGTGTGGCTGGTAAAGCAAACGCCCGGCGATGCAGACCGCCGGGCATGATTTTCTAGTGTTTAATCATAACGTGCCGGACAACCGTATAATCCTCAAGCCCGTATACCGACATATCCTTTCCATAGCCAGACAATTTCATGCCGCCGTGCGGCATTTCGCTCACCAGCATAAAGTGGGTATTGACCCAGGTGCAGCCGTACTGCAGACGAGCGCTCAGGCGATGGGCGCGTCCCACGTCTTTCGTCCAGACCGACGACGCCAGGCCGTACTGCGAATCGTTCGCCCAGGCCAGGACCTGCGCTTCATCGTCGAATTCGGTGACGCTCACCACCGGTCCAAACACTTCTCGCTGAACGATGGCATCGTCCTGTTTCGCCCCGGCCAGCAACGTTGGCTGGAAGTAGTAGCCCGCCCCCTCTTTTTTGCTCCCGCCCGTCACCACGCGGATATGGCCAAGGGTTTTCGCCTCGTCAACCGCCTGACAGACGCGTGAAAGATGGGCAGCCGAGCTGAGCGGACCGAGTTCAGTAGATTCATCCTCCGGGGCACCCATTTTGAGGCTGGCGACCGCGGCACCGAGCTTTTCCACCAGCCGGGCATAGATCCCCTTCTGGGCATAGATACGGCAGGCCGCCGTACAGTCCTGCCCGGCATTGTAGAAACCAAACGTCCGCACGCCTTCCACAACCGCATCCAGGTCGGCGTCATCGAACACGATAACCGGCGCTTTACCGCCCAGCTCCATGTGGGTGCGCTTAATGGAGGACGCCGTGTGGCCGATGATATGCTCCCCGGTAGCAATCGAACCGGTCAGCGACACCATGCGCACTTTTTCATGTCCGGTGAGCGGGTCGCCCACCGTTTTTCCACGGCCAAACAGCACGTTGAGAACGCCAGCCGGGAAGATATCTTTCGCCAGCTCCGCCAGCTTTAACGCCGTTAGCGGCGTGATTTCAGACGGCTTGATGACCACACAGTTACCGGCCGCCAGCGCAGGCGCCAGCTTCCATGCCGCCATCATCAGCGGGTAATTCCACGGTGCGATAGAGGCAACCACGCCCACCGGGTCGCGGCGGATCATCGACGTGTGGCCGTCAAGATACTCACCCGCGGCCAGCCCGTTCAGGCAGCGGGCCGCCCCGGCGAAGAAACGGAAAACGTCGACCACTGCGGGAATTTCATCGCCCAGCGCACAGTGCAGCGGCTTGCCGCAGTTGAGGGATTCGAGCCGGGCAAACTCTTCGCCATGCGCTTCAATCGCATCCGCGAGCTTCAGCAGGCACTCGGCGCGGGTTTTCGGCGTCGTTTGTCCCCACGCCTCAAAAGCACGGTCGGCGGCCTGAACCGCTGCGTCGACCTGTGCCGCTGAGGCTTCAGCAATCTCCAGCAGCACCTCTCCGGTGGCCGGGTTATAGACAGGCTGTTTCTCTCCCTCTCCGGCAACCAGTTCACCCTTTATCAGCAGATGTGTTTGCATAGCATTGTCCTGTTCAAATCAATGTTATTTCCCGCCGCCGGCGATGTTCTCGCCGTCGCGGGTTAGCCACCAGGCTCCCAGAATGGGGATGGTTGTTACCAGCATCACCAGTAGTGCAACGACGTTGGTGACCGGCACGTCGCGCGGACGGCCTAGCTGATTGAGCAACCACAGCGGTAACGTGCGTTCGTGTCCCGCCGTAAAGGTTGTGACGATAATTTCGTCAAACGACAGGGCAAACGCCAGCATTCCCCCGGCCAGCAGCGCGGAGCCCAGGTTGGGCAGCACCACATAGCGGAAGGTTTGCCATCCGTCGGCCCCGAGATCCATCGATGCTTCCACCAGACTCCAGGAAGTGCGTCTGAACCGGGCAATCACGTTATTGAAGACCACCACCACGCAAAACGTGGCGTGCCCAACCACGATGGTGAAAAATCCCGGCTCAAGGTTGATTGTTTTGAACGCTGTCAGCAGCGCCAGGCCGGTGATGATCCCCGGCAACGCAATCGGCAGCAGCAGCAATAGCGAGATCGCGTTCTTGCCAAAAAACTCGCTTCGCCAGAGCGCCGCTGCAGCAAGCGTGCCAAGCACCAGGGCTATCGCGGTGGATAGCGCGGCAACCTGAAGTGACAACGTCACCGATTCAATGATATCGCCGCGCCCCGCCGCCGCAGTAAACCACTTCAGCGTTAGCCCCTGAGGCGGAAAGCTGTAGGCAGCATCTTCGGTATTAAAGGCATAGACTGCGATAATCAGCAGCGGGAAGTGCAGGAAGATGACGCCTCCCCACGCTGCCACTTTCAGGAACAGCGGTGCGCGTTCAGAGTGCATCGAATGCTCCCAGACGCTTCACGAACGCCAGATAGAGTGAAATCAGCACGATGGGAACCAGCGTGAACGCGGCGGCCATGGGCATATTGCCGATCGCCCCCTGCTGGGAGTAGACCATGTTACCGATGAAAAACCCCGGCGGCCCAACCAGCTGCGGTACGATGAAATCCCCCAGCGTCAGGGAAAAGGTGAAGATTGAACCCGCGGCAATACCCGGAATAGCCAGCGGCAAAACGACATAGCGGAAGGTCTGGCGCGGGCGCGCGCCGAGATCGGCTGAGGCCTGCAGCAGCGAAGCCGGCAGCCGTTCCAGCGCCGCCTGAACGGGCAGGATCATAAACGGCAGCCAGATATAAACGAAGACCAGAAACCGTCCCAGCCCGGAGGTGGATAAGGTGTTGCCACCTACCGCGGGGAGCGTAAGGATCGAGGTCAGGAGCGGCTCCAGCCCCAGGTGGTTGAGGAACCATTGTGCCACGCCGTCCTTCGCCAGCAGCAGCGTCCAGGCGTAGGCTTTGACGATGTAGCTCGCCCACATTGGCAGCATCACGGCGATATAGAAAAACGCTTTCCACTTGCCGCGGGTGTATCGCGCCATGTACCAGGCCATCGGGAACGCCAGAATTGCGCTGGCAATCGTCACCGCAATCGCCATCGTTAACGTGCGCAGGATGATGTCGTAGTTTGCCGGATTGAAGAGCGCCAGAATGTTCGCCAGGGTCAGATCCGGCGTGACCGCCATGGTGAAATCGTCAAAGGTGTAAAAACCCTGCCACAAAAGGGTCAGCAGCGATCCTAAATAGACAATGCCAAACCACATCAGCGGTGCAAGCAGAAGCAGGAACAGTCCGAGCGACGGTTTACGCCAGAACAGTGACGTAATGCGGCTTATGCGGCCGCGCGGGGCGGGAGGGTGCGCGACACTCATAGCCATTTCACCTCTCCTCCTGCAGGCGAATCATCGCCTCGCGCGACCACGACGCCGTGACGGCCTGCCCCGGCGCAATGCCGCTTAGCGGCGAGAAATCGCTGAGATTGGCCTGGCTCACCAGCAGTTTGGCACCGTCGGCGAGCCTGAGCTCAAGGCGCGTGGCAGCCCCCTGATACTGAACGGCCTGGACGATGCCCTGCACCTGAACCTCACCCCCCTCATTCAGGCGGATATGTTCCGGACGCAGGGAATAGCTGCCCTCCATGCCGCAGATTTTATGCGCAAGGCCTGCATCGAAGACGTTCGAGGTGCCGACAAAACCGGCGACAAACGGCGTGCGCGGGCGCATGTAGAGATCGCGCGGGGTATCGACCTGCTCGATGCGCCCATTATTGAACACCGCCACCCGGTCCGACATGGAGAGGGCTTCACCCTGATCGTGGGTGACGAAAATAAAGGTGATGCCGAGTTCCTGCTGAAGTTTCTTCAGCTCGAACTGCATCTGTTCCCGCAGCTTGAGATCGAGCGCGCCTAACGGCTCGTCGAGCAGCAGGACGCGCGGTTCATTCACCAGCGCCCGCGCGATGGCCACACGCTGGCGCTGGCCTCCGGAAAGCTGCGAAGGCTTGCGGGCGACGGCAAAGCTTAAGCCCACTTTTTCCAGCGCGTCGCGAGCCTGCGCGTGGCGTTTTTTCTTGTCGACGCCTTTCACCATCAGCCCGTAGGCGACGTTATCGAGGATCGACATATGCGGGAACAGCGCGTAATCCTGGAATACGGTGTTCACGTCCCGCTCCCACGGCGGCAGCGCGCTCGCCTCTTTGCCAAAGATAGATATCGTGCCGCCAGACAGCTGCTCAAAGCCGGCAATCAGACGCAGGCAGGTGGTTTTGCCGGAGCCCGAAGGCCCCAGCATGGAGAAGAATTCTCCGTCACGAACGGCAATGGTGACCCCATCCACCGCCCGCACGTCGCCGTACAGACGGGAAACGTCATTAAACTCTACCGCGTACGTCATGTTCTGCTCCCGGATGATTAACGGCCACCCATGATGGCGATGTAATCCTGCGTCCAGCGGCTGTAAGGCACATATTTTCCGCCTTCTGCGATGGGGGTTTTCCAGAACATGATTTTGTCAAAATAGTTATAGCCGTTGGTTTCACAGCCCTTGTCACCCAGCAGCGTGCTGGCCTTACACCCTTCAGGCACGACGGGCAGCGAGCCAAACCATGCCGCCAGATCGCCCTGCACTTTCGGCGTGAGCGACCAGTTCATCCACTTGTAGGCGCACATCGGGTGTTTTGCCTGCGCATGCAGCATGGTGGTATCCGCCCAGCCGGTCACCCCCTCTTTCGGGAAGACGGTGGCAACGGGCTGGTTCTCGCCCTTCAGGGCATTCGCCTGATACGGCCAGGCGCTGGAGGCCACGACGCCTTCATTTTTGAAGTCGCTCATCTGGACGGTGGTGTCATGCCAGTAGCGGTGGATCAGGGCATGCTGGTCGCGAAGTACCTTGAGCACGGCGGCATACTGTTCTTCAGTGAGCTGATACGGGTCGCTAATACCCAGCTGTGGCTGAGTGGCTTTGACGAACAGCGCCGCATCGGCGATATAAATCGGGCCGTCGTATGCCTGCACGCGTCCCTGATTGGTTTTGCCGTCCGGCAGATCCTGCTTCGTAAAGACCACGCTCCAGCTGTCCGGCGGCGTCGGGAAGGTTTTGGTGTTGTACATCAACAGATTGGGCCCCCACTGATACGGCGTGCCGTAGACCTTGCCGCCCACGTTAAACCACTCGCCCTTCACGATGCGCGGGTCAAGAGTTTTCCAGTTGGGGATCAGTTCCGGGTTAATCGGCTGAACGCGTTTTCCCATAATCAGGCGGAGCGAGGCATCACCTGACGCGGTGACAAGGTCGTAACCTCCCTTCGCCATCAGGCTGACCATTTCATCGGACGTGGCCGCCGTTTTAACGTTGACCGCGCAGCCGGTCTCTTTTTCAAACTGGGTAACCCAGTCATAATTTTTATCCGTCTGTCCGCGTTCGATGTACCCCGGCCAGGCGATAATATCCAGTCGGCCTTCCCCGTCGCCAATGGCCTTTGGTGGTTCTGCGGCTTGCGCGGTCATGATAGTCATGCCGAGCGCGCACAGGCTGCTGCGGGCAAATTTTTTGCTCATAAGAGTTACTCCTGTCGCAATGAAATTTAGCGGCAGCCGTGCCGTAAAAATATCTCCCTTATTAAACGTAGACCGCGCAAATGCGCCGCACCGTTCGGCTTAAGGAAATTTCATCAAGGTGTGACCGAGGACGCATTCCCCGTTAACTGGATTATAGACAAGGAGTTAGCCGCGAAAGCCGGTATGCAGATTTCATATGATACGGCACCGCAAAATATTTGCCGTGCCGTCGTCAGGATAAGAAATGATTATTTAAATAAAGGGGAAAAGTTATTCCATCATTGTGCTAATTAATTTACCTAACTGAATGACCGCCTGCTCTTCCCGCTCACCCCACGCCCAGGACGTATTAAACCGGAAGAACGGCGTCCACGCGTCAGAGGTGGAAAACATCTTTCCGGGCGCAATGCTGATGTGGTGCGTTAAGGCCTTTTCGCTCAGCAGCCCCGCGTCCAGCCGCGCAGGTAGCTCCAGCCATAAAAAGTAGCCGCTGTCGTTGTGGTGGATTTTGACACCGGCGGGCATATGGCGCAGAAGCGACTGCCACGCCTGCTGTTTTCGCTCGGCGAGAGTTCGTCGCAGGCGGCGCAGATGGGCGTCGTAGCGTTTTGTCGCCAGGTAGTCCACCAGCGCCAGCTGCATGGGGGAACTGGTTGAAAGCGTGCTCATCAGCTGCAGCTGCTGAATGCGGCGCGCGTGTTTTCCTGCCGCCACCCAGCCGATGCGAAACCCCGCCACCAGGCATTTTGAAAAGGAAGAGCAGTGAAGCGTCATATCTACCCGGTCCCAGGCTTTGGCCGGAAGCGGTTTTTCGCGACCAAAATAGAGCTCGCTGTAGACATCGTCCTCGATCAAGGTGACGTTGTGCTCCGTCAGGAGCGAGACCAGACGCGCTTTTTTTTCCACACTCAGCGTAAAGCCAAGCGGGTTTTGGCCGTTGGTCATGAGCCAGCAGGCTTTTACGGGGTAGTCGTTCAGCGCCTGCTCCAGCGCATTCAGATCGATCCCCTCCCGAACGTCTGTGGCGACCGACAGCGCTTTTAGCTTCAGACGCTCCAGCGCCTGCAGCGCGCCGTAAAAACACGGGTTTTCAACAATCACCCAGTCTCCTGGCTCCGTCACCGCCTGTAAACTCAGGTTGAGGGCCTCAAGGGCGCCTGCGGTAATGACGATCTCGTCCGGCGAGATGTTCATCCCCTGCTGCGCATAACGGCGCGCAATGGCGTGACGGAGTTCAGCGTTACCGGGCGGCAGGTTCTCAATCACGCTCATTGCGGTAGCGGTTTTACTGACGTTTGCCAGCGAGCGGTTAAGCTGCTGAAGCGGGAAAAGCCGGGGGTCGGGAAACGCGGAGGCGAAAGGAACAACGGACGGATCGCGGCTGGCCTGTAAGACCTCGAAGATATAGGTGTTGATATCTACCGCTTCATCACGCATCACCTGGGCAGGCGGCGCAGGCTGTTGTGCGGTCGGGCGCGAGGCAACGTAATAGCCCGACTGCGGCCTGGCGACAATGCGCCCCTGACTTTCCAGCATCTGATACGCGTGGCCAACGGTCATAAAGCTCATGCCGCTGCTTGCCACCTGCTCTCGCAGGGAAGGCAGCTTATCGCCCGGCAGCCAAACGCCAAGCTCAATCTGCGAGATAATTTGTTGCGCCAGACGCTGGTATTTTTTCATCAGATTCTCCTTATTGCCGACAGTGTATATCAGCAGGAGAAAAAGAGAAGATTTTGCTAACTGTTATAGTTTAAGTAAAAATTACTTACGGTACTCGGTAACGTGGCTTTGCGCCTGACGCGCAGCGGCCAGGTGATCGAGCGTGATCATTGACGATTTGCAAAAGATGCATTTCGCACCGAGCGGGTTTTTCTCAGATACATCAAAGACTGAGGTACGGTACTGCGAGCCATGACAGCATGGGCAGCGGAAATGGATATAAGAAGTCATAGGATTCTCCTGTGAACGTAAAAACGTAAATTACTCATGAGCCGATCAGGCAATAATGGTTTTAAACAAAACTAATCGGAATGTAGATAAAGACCCAAGAGAGGCTGCGGAGAGGCACAACGTGATGAGAACTGCTTTATGAAACTACGTCAGATATTTTTTTGGACTCAAAACCAGAAGACCATTAACGCACGGCGATGACGACAAAGCAAGCGGTTTAATGCGTAAAAATCATAAAAAGAATATTTTTATTCAGAAACGCTTAATACGGCACAAAATATTAGCGGGACCAATCTCGACAAAAATATTTATAAATCAACGAAATATAAATATTTTGCATGGCATTTTTTGTCTAATCACCATAACACATTGGGAGTATTAACATCCATCCGGTATACGAACTGTGAAAGAAAAAAGGAGTTTAAGATGGCCATTCCAGCATACCTGTGGCTTAAAGACGACGGTGGAGCAGATATCAAAGGCGCTGTCGATGTATAAGATCGTGAGGGCAGTATCGAGGTGTTGGGATTTAGTCATGGCCTGCATCTCCCAACAGATAACATGACGAGGAAAATTACTGGTACTCGTATTCATTCAGCTCTCGTTTTTGAGAAGGAATTCGACAGATCAAGTCCCTATCTCTACAAAGCCGTTGCAAAAGGTCAGACGCTGAAAGGGGCAGAATTTAAATGGTATAAGATCAACGATTCCGGGCAGGAAGTTGAATACTTCAATATGCAGCTAGAAAATGTCAAAGTCGTCTCTATATGTCCACTCATGCATGACATAAAAAACCCGGCAACGGAGAAGCATAACCATCTGGAAAGTATCGCCCTGCGTTACGAAAAAATAACCTGGAAACACTGTGACGGTAATATTATTTTTTCTGACGAGTGGAAAGACAGATGATTCGGTGCACTTTTCATTTGAATGGCTATCAGCTTTCCACTTTGAGTTGCCCCGGCTTAGGCTTTTTCCCCGCGTATTCTGGAAATTCCGGGCATAACAGAAATAATCCTAATGCCGTTGCGACTCCTGAGGTGGGCCCCTTACCCCCAGGACTCTATTATATCGTGACACGTCCACGAGGCGGTTTTGGTACTCACTGGCATGACGCAATTAAAGGGTTAGAAAGCGGATCAAACCGTGACTTTTGGTTTGCTCTTTACCGCCACGATACTCACATTGACGACAGAACTTTTATCAATAACGTTGAGCGTGGTTCTTTCCGGTTACACCCGGCGGGACAATCTGGGATTAGCAATGGATGTATTACGTTGCCAAATCACTCCCATTACAGAATTCTGATGCATGGTCTACTGGCATCCGGCACGTTTAAAGTTACTGCTGGGTTAGATGCACTTGGAACAATACAGGTATATTGATGAATGCAAAAAAGCATACCCTGACCTGGGTTGTTGAAACATTGATGCTGTTTGTTATTTACTCACTTGTATGTTACTTCATGCCTGATGTATTACTTTATCATCTCTTCACCAGACATTTTGGCTTTATGACTGAACTTGAATGGAGTGAAAGCTATACACTGTTGCTTTTCATCTTCTCATTTTTGCTCAATGCCATGTTGATTTACCTCTGGGCATTACGAAAATGAACCTCCCTTGGGCAGAAATATTGCCGCCCAGCAATATAAAGCAAAGGCAGGCAAGAAAACTGTTATAGATAAATAACCCAGGTCTGTCTCTGCAACCCAGCGCTGGCGCGGCTTAGAATGGCATCGACATAATTACATCGCGGAGTTTTGCATGTTTGGTTTAGATGCTTTTCACCTTGCGCGGATACAGTTTGCCTTTACCGTATCCTTTCACATTATTTTCCCGGCCATCACCATCGGCCTGGCCAGCTATCTTGCCGTGCTCGAAGGGCTGTGGCTGAAAACAAAAAATCCGGTCTGGCGCTCGCTATACCATTTCTGGTCGAAAATTTTCGCCGTCAACTTTGGCATGGGCGTGGTCTCCGGGCTGGTGATGGCCTACCAGTTTGGCACCAACTGGAGCGGCTTTTCGCAGTTTGCAGGCAGCATTACCGGCCCGCTGCTGACCTATGAAGTGCTTACCGCCTTCTTCCTCGAAGCCGGGTTCCTCGGCGTGATGCTGTTCGGCTGGAATAAAGTGGGGCCAGGGCTGCACTTCTTCGCCACCTGCATGGTGGCGCTGGGCACCATTATCTCAACCTTCTGGATCCTCTCCTCGAACAGCTGGATGCAGACCCCGCAAGGCTACGAGATCGTCAACGGACAGGTGGTACCGGTGGACTGGTTCGCCGTGGTATTTAACCCCTCCTTCCCCTACCGCCTGCTGCATATGTCGATTGCGGCATTCCTGAGTAGCGCCCTGTTTGTCGGTGCATCCGCGGCATGGCAT
Organism: Enterobacter cloacae complex sp. P17RS; assembly: GCF_014895885.1. Taxonomy (NCBI): domain Bacteria; kingdom Pseudomonadati; phylum Pseudomonadota; class Gammaproteobacteria; order Enterobacterales; family Enterobacteriaceae; genus Enterobacter; species Enterobacter cloacae complex sp. P17RS. The sequence continues at coordinate 293,111 of NZ_JADBQK010000003.1, read as the reverse complement.
CTGCTGCGCGGGAATAATACCCCTGCCATACGGGCGATGTTTTCGATGGCGCTGTGGATGACGCTGATTGTTGCACCCATCCAGGCCCTGGTTGGCGATATGCACGGGTTGAACACCTTAAAGCATCAGCCCGCCAAGATTGCCGCTATTGAAGGCCATTGGGAAAATCCGCCGGGCGAGCCTACCCCACTGCTGCTGTTTGGCTGGCCTGACATGGAGCAGGAACGCACCCGCTTTGGACTGGCGATCCCGGCGCTGGGTAGCCTCATCCTGACGCACAGCCTGGATAAACAGGTCCCTGCGCTAAAAGAGTTTCCAAAAGAAGACCGTCCTAATTCCACCATCGTCTTCTGGTCGTTCCGCATTATGGCGGGTTTAGGGATGCTAATGCTGCTGCTTGGAGTAGTGGCGCTCTGGCTGCGTTATAAAAAGCGGGTTTATTCTTCGCGTCCGTTCCTGTGGTTTGCCCTGCTGATGGGGCCATCCGGGCTGATTGCCATTCTGGCCGGATGGGTCACCACCGAAGTCGGCCGCCAGCCGTGGGTGGTCTACGGACTCCAGCGAACAAAGGATGCGGTTTCAGCCCATGGTGACCTGCATATGAGCGTGAGCCTGCTGGCCTTCTTCGTCGTCTATACCTCGGTATTCGGCGTGGGCTATAGCTATATGGTGCGCCTCATCCGAAAAGGCCCGCAGCCGCATGAATCGTTCGCCACCGAGTCCGATGGACGCCCGGCGCGCCCGCTTTCTGCCGTCACAGCTAAACATAAGGAGCAGCCATAATGGGTATCGATCTTTCCATTATCTGGTTTGTCATCATCGTCTTTGCCACGCTGATGTATATCGTCATGGACGGGTTTGATCTGGGAATCGGTATTCTGTTCCCGGCAACACAAAACGCCGACGATCGCGACGTGATGGTCAACAGCGTCGCACCGGTCTGGGACGGCAATGAGACCTGGTTGGTGCTGGGTGGTGCCGCCCTGTTCGGTGCATTCCCACTGGCCTATGCGGTGATTATTGATGCTCTGACCATTCCGCTGACGTTAATGCTGATCGGACTTATATTCCGCGGCGTGGCGTTTGAATTTCGCTTTAAAGCCACCCCGGCCCACCGTCCTTTCTGGGATAAGGCGTTTATTGGCGGTTCCGTTCTGGCGACCTTTACCCAGGGCGTGACGGTAGGTGCCGTCATTAACGGCTTTAGCGTCACTGGCAGAACGTATACCGGCGGACCGTTTGACTGGTTTACCGCGTTTAACCTGTTCTGCGGCGCGGGTCTGGTGGTGGCCTACGCGCTGTTAGGCTCAACCTGGCTGGTGATGAAAAGCGAAAATGCGCTGCAGCAGCGGATGCGTGAGGTGTCGAAAACGCTGTTAATCGTGCTGCTGGCATTTATCGCAGCGATCAGCCTCTGGACGCCGCTGGCGCACCCGGCCATCGCGGCGCGCTGGTTTACGCTGCCGAATCTGTTTTATCTGCTGCCAGTCCCTGCCCTGGTCGTCATGTTTAGCTTCTACCAGTGGCGCTGCCTGAGTAATCCTGAGAGCCATGCTCGGCCGTTTATTCTGACGCTGGGGCTAATATTTCTCGGCTTTAGCGGGCTTGGGATCAGCATCTGGCCGCATATCATACCGCCGTCGATCACCCTGTGGCAGGCCGCCGCGCCGACGCAAAGCCAGGGCTTTATGCTGGTGGGCGCGCTGTTGATCATTCCCGTTATTCTGGTCTACACCTTCTGGAGCTACTACGTATTTCGCGGCAAAGTTCAGCCTGGGGAGGGTTATCACTGATGCAACAACCTGTCTGGAAAAGATTGCTGTGGCTGGCCATTATCTGGGGCGGCAGCGTACTTGCGCTGGCAGCAGTCAGCATGCTCTTTCGCATGCTGATGACGGCTGCCGGGTTTAAATCGCATTAAACTTCATTCCGGGCAGCCCTGCGCTGCCCGGCACCACCCCGCACTTTCAGATAAACCCCATTAACGCACCGCAGAGTATCGTTACACTGGTAAAAGATTCACAGAATTTATTATTTGAGAAGAAAAATGAAAAAGCTCATCGCGTTAAGTGTTATCAGCCTTGTCCTCAGCGGCTGCGTTAATCCGGGCAAAGCATCCGTTCAGCCGGATCAGCTGAAGAGCCACCGTTTTGTTCTGGAAAACGTGGACGGCAAATCCGTGAAGGGCATGACAACGCAGCCTGAGATCGCTTTTAACGCGCTTCCCGACATTAGCCTCATTGATAACATTAGCGTTTCGGGCCAGATGTGTAACCGCTTCAACGGGCAGGGAAAGCTGTCCGAAGGTGAGCTGAAAGTGAAAACGCTGGCGATGACCCGCAAACTTTGTACCGAACCACAGCTTAACGAGCTGGATCAGGCCATTGGCGACATGCTGCGCAAAGGGGCGCAGGTCGACCTGACTGAAGACCAGCTGACGCTGGCGACGGCCGATAAGACGCTGATGTTTAAGCGAGCAGAATAATCAGTAGCTACCGCAGCTTCCAACGGCAAGCGACTGTTCACTGCAGCGTTTGCCGTTTGGCAAGGCGCACATCCCAATAGCCGAACCGTCAAGCTGGCGGGCAACAGACAGCGAGCCGCCAATCATGGCGCAGTTGGCCTGGCCTGAACTGGACATTGCCGCTTTCATTCCCGGCGCCACGTGGGCCGCCGTGGCCTGCTGCACAGGTTCACTGCTACATGCCGACAACAACAACGCGGCACACCCTACCCAAAATGCTGAACGCATGCTCTCTTCCCCGTAATTAGTGCGAAACCTAAGCATAATAGGCATCACATCCCGTGTCGTCGAGAGCGGAAGTGCGTATTTATGCGCCGCTGAAACAATTTCTCGCAATTTTTTCGCCCTAAGTTTGATCTAACCATTGATGGTGGGAATACCGAGGACACAAAAGCGAAAATCGTAAAACCCCCTGTTTGCTAGACTACACAGATAATATTCAGGGTTTGTCGCCTTATGACAGCCCCCTATTTTTTGCGCAATGTAAGGGTGTCGTCCTATGCAAACTATTGACGGTAATGGTGCAGTTGCCTCAGTCGCGTTTCGCACCAGTGAAGTTATCGCCATCTATCCGATCACGCCAAGTTCAACTATGGCCGAGCAGGCGGATGCCTGGGCGGGAAACGGGTTAAAAAACGTCTGGGGCGATGTCCCGAGAGTGGTTGAAATGCAGTCTGAAGCGGGTGCGATTGCTACGGTCCACGGTGCGCTGCAGACTGGCGCGCTTTCCACCTCGTTCACCTCCTCTCAGGGATTGCTGTTGATGATCCCAACGCTGTACAAACTCGCGGGTCAACTGACCCCCTTCGTCCTGCACGTCGCGGCGCGTACGGTGGCCACCCACGCACTCTCAATTTTTGGCGATCACTCGGACGTGATGGCCGTGCGCCAGACCGGGTGCGCGATGCTGTGCGCCAGCAGCGTTCAGGAAGCGCAGGACTTTGCCTTAATTTCGCATATCGCCACGCTTAAAAGTCGCGTTCCGTTTATTCACTTCTTTGATGGTTTCCGTACCTCTCACGAAATCAACAAAATCGTCCCGCTGGCGGACGAGACTATCCTGGATCTGCTGCCACAGGCGGAAATTGACGCGCATCGCGCCCGCGCCCTTAACCCGGAACATCCGGTAATTCGCGGGACATCAGCAAACCCGGATACTTATTTCCAGTCACGCGAGGCCACAAACCCGTGGTACAACGCGGTTTATGACCACGTCGAGCAGGCAATGAATGACTTTGCCGCCGCAACCGGACGCGAGTACAAGCCGTTCGAATACTACGGCCATCCGCAGGCTGAGCGCGTGATTGTGCTGATGGGATCTGCTATCGGCACCTGTGAAGAAGTCGTTGACGAGCTGCTGACCCGCGGCGAAAAGGTCGGCGTGCTTAAAGTGCGTCTTTACCGCCCGTTCTCGGCTAAACATCTGCTCTCTGCCCTGCCGGAAAGCGCGCGTACCGTGGCGGTGCTCGATCGAACCAAAGAGCCTGGCGCACACGCGGAACCGCTGTATCTTGACGTGATGACCGCCCTCGCTGAATCCTTTAATAGCGGCGAACGTGAAACGCTACCGCGCGTTATCGGCGGTCGCTATGGCCTGTCTTCCAAAGAGTTTGGCCCGGACTGCGTGCTGGCCGTGTTTAACGAGCTAAGGGAAGCGAAACCTAAGCCGCGTTTCACGGTCGGCATTTATGATGACGTAACGAATCTTTCCCTGCCTTTACCGGAAAATACCCTGCCTGCGACAGCCAAACTTGAAGCGCTGTTCTACGGCCTGGGCAGCGACGGCAGCGTCTCGGCCACCAAAAACAACATCAAAATCATCGGCAATTCAACCCCGTGGTACGCGCAGGGTTACTTCGTCTACGACTCCAAGAAAGCCGGCGGTCTGACCGTTTCTCACCTGCGCGTCAGCGAGCAGCCCATCCGCTCGGCCTACCTTATTTCTCAGGCCGACTTTGTTGGCTGCCATCAGCTGCAGTTTATCGACAAGTACCAGATGGCTGAGCGCCTTAAGCCCGGCGGTATTTTCCTCCTCAATACGCCATACAATGCGGATGAGGTCTGGGCGCGCCTGCCGCAGGAAGTACAGACGGTGCTGAATCAGAAAAAAGCCCGATTCTATGTGGTTAACGCGGCGAAAATTGCCCGCGAATGTGGCCTGGCCGCCCGTATTAATACCGTCATGCAAATGGCCTTCTTCCATCTGACCAATATCCTGCCGGGCGACAGCGCGCTGGTGGAACTTCAGGGCGCCATCGCCAAAAGCTACAGCAGCAAGGGGCAGGAGCTGGTGGAGCGAAACTGGCAGGCGCTGGCGCTGGCGCGCGAGTCGCTGTTCGAGGTGCCGCTGCAGCCGGTCAATGACGCCAGCCCGAATCGCCCTCCGGTGGTCTCGGATGCCGCACCTGATTTTGTGAAGACCGTCACGGCCGCCATGCTGGCCGGGCTGGGTGACGCCCTGCCCGTCTCTGCGCTGCCGCCGGACGGAACCTGGCCGATGGGCACCACCCGCTGGGAAAAACGCAACATCGCCGAAGCGATCCCCATCTGGAAAGAAGAACTCTGTACCCAGTGTAACCACTGCGTTGCGGCCTGCCCGCACTCGGCCATTCGCGCCAAAGTGGTGTCACCGGAAGCAATGGAAGATGCCCCGGCCAGCCTGCACTCTCTGGATGTAAAATCCCGCGACATGCGCGGCCAGAAATACGTTCTGCAGGTCGCACCGGAAGACTGCACCGGGTGTAACCTCTGCGTTGAGGTCTGCCCGGCGAAGGACAGGCAGAACCCGGACATCAAAGCCATCAATATGATGTCGCGCCTTGAACACGTTGAAGAAGAAAAAGTGAATTATGACTTCTTCCTGAACCTGCCGGAAATCGATCGCAGCAAGCTGGAACGCATTGATATTCGTACCTCGCAGCTGATCACGCCGCTGTTCGAGTACTCCGGCGCCTGCTCCGGCTGCGGTGAAACGCCGTACATCAAACTGCTTACCCAGCTGTATGGTGACAGGATGCTGATTGCCAACGCCACCGGCTGCTCGTCTATCTATGGCGGTAACCTGCCCTCCACGCCGTACACCACCGATGCGAATGGGCGCGGTCCGGCATGGGCAAACTCCCTGTTCGAGGATAATGCCGAGTTTGGCCTGGGCTTCCGACTCACCGTTGACCAGCACCGCGCGCGTGTGATGCGCCTGCTTGAACAATTTGCCGATAAGATCCCGGCTGAACTTAACGCGGCGCTACACGCAGAAGCCACGCCAGAGGTTCGTCGCGAGCAGGTAGCTGCACTTCGCAGCGCACTCAAGAGAATTGACGGCGCTGAACAGCTTCTGACCGACGCTGACGCCCTGGTCGAAAAATCGATCTGGCTGATTGGCGGTGACGGCTGGGCTTACGACATCGGCTTTGGCGGGCTGGATCATGTGTTAAGCCTGACCGAAAACGTCAACATTCTGGTTCTGGATACGCAATGTTATTCCAATACAGGTGGTCAGGCATCGAAAGCCACGCCGCTGGGCGCCGTCACGAAATTTGGTGAACACGGTAAACGCAAGGCACGTAAGGATCTCGGCGTGAGCATGATGATGTACGGCCACGTTTACGTCGCGCAAATCTCGCTGGGGGCGCAGCTTAACCAGACGGTGAAAGCCATTCAGGAGGCTGAAGCGTATCCGGGGCCGTCGCTGATCATTGCCTACAGCCCGTGCGAAGAGCATGGCTACGACCTGGCTCTCAGCCACGATCAGATGCGTCAGCTGACGGCCACCGGCTTTTGGCCGCTCTACCGGTTCGATCCTCGCCGTGCGGACGAGGGCAAATTACCGCTGGCGCTGGATTCACGTCCGCCGTCAGATGCCCTGGCAGAGACGCTGATGCAGGAACAGCGCTTTCGCCGTCTGAATGCGCAACAGCCTGAGGTGGCAGAACAGCTCTGGAAAGACGCCGCCGAAGATCTGCAAAAACGGTATGACTTCCTGGCACAAATGGCGGGTAAAGCCGAAAAATCAACCAGCGACTAACTCCACTGCCCGGCTTGTCCGGGCATTTTTTTGCCATAAAAAAAGCCCGATGTCTTCACATCGGGCTAATCCAGATAATTAATGAATCTCTCTTTAGTTTCCCAAATGACATTCACGATAATTATGGATAAATAATCTTAAAGGCATATAACGGCGCAGAGATTACCTGATTTAATCACCAATTAATAATTTTTATTTAATATGAATCATTTTCAATCATTCACCACAACAATGATCATTTCCGTGGATTTATTCCTTTGAGATTTTACTCAATTAGTAACAATTATATTTTATTACTCTTTCGCAGGAGTGATTTAGCATGGGACAACTTTCGGTTTTTGAAAGTTCAACAGGTAATCAAATAAAAACAACTGCAAAGGAATATCACGATGCAAAGAAAAGTACTGGCTCTGATGATTCCAGCTCTGTTAATGGCTGGCGCCGCGCATGCGGCAGAAATTTATAATAAAGACGGCAACAAATTAGATCTGTACGGAAAAGTAGATGGTCTGCACTATTTCTCCGATGATGCCTCAAAAGACGGCGATCAAACCTACATGCGTCTGGGTTTCAAAGGTGAAACGCAGATTAACGACATGATGACCGGCTACGCGCAGTGGGAATATAACATTCAGGCGAATAACACCGAAGGGTCTGATAATCAGTCCTGGACGCGTCTGGCCTTCGCGGGTGTCAAAGTGGGTGACTACGGTTCCTTCGATTATGGTCGTAACTATGGCGTGCTGTACGACGTGGAAGGCTGGACCGATATGCTGCCTGAGTTCGGCGGCGACTCTTACACCTATGCGGATAACTTTATGACCGGCCGCGCCAACGGCGTGGCAACCTACCGCAACACTGACTTCTATGGTCTGGTGCAGGGTCTGAACTTCGCGCTGCAGTATCAGGGCAACAATGAAGATGCCAGCAACAATCAGGAAGGCACCAACAACGGCCGCGACATGCGTTATGAGAATGGCGACGGCTTCGGTATTTCAACCACCTATGATTTCGGCATGGGGTTCAGTGCCGGTGCCGCCTACGCCTCATCTGACCGTACAAATGACCAGGTAAGCGCAGGTACTGGCGCTGCGTCTCAATATGCGGGTGGTGATAAAGCGGATGCCTGGACTGCAGGCCTCAAATATGACGCAAATAATATCTACCTGGCGGCGATGTATTCTGAAACCCGTAATATGACGCCGTACGGTTCAGGTGATAGCAAATCAGGCGGCGGTATTGCCAACAAAACTCAGAACTTCGAAGTGACCGCACAGTACCAGTTCGATTTCGGTCTGCGTCCGGCCATTTCTTACCTGCAGTCTAAAGGGAAAGACCTGGGCAACGGTCAGGGCGATCAGGACCTGGTTAAATATGCGGACGTAGGCGCGACCTACTATTTCAACAAGAACATGTCCACCTACGTTGATTATAAAATCAACCTGCTGGATGAAGATGACAGCTTCTACAAAAACAACGGTATCAGCACCGACGATGTCGTTGCATTAGGCCTGGTTTACCAGTTCTGATGGTCAGAGCCCGCAGCGTCATGCGGGCTCTCCTTTTTTTGATGTTTGTCTTACAACAGCGCTTTATCGCGATATTGTTGAGGATAAGTTGAAAGAAAGCGGGTTAGACTGCGCCGATATCCCCCTCTTCATTAAGGATACCTGCGTTGTTTGGTCGTATATCCGTTACCATTCTGACACTTTTAGCATGCTTGTGGATGGCGTTAATCTTTGATTTTCGAGATATTGTTGGGCATCTCGGCACGCTGCTAAACCATCTGGATCATCATTAACAGTGATTCCCAGCAAAAAGCCACCAGCAATGCCGGTGGCGGTCATACGCATTTCGAGCGTTATTTTTTCACGGGTTGAGGTTTTTTATCCCCTGATTCCGGGGCCTCACGCGGATCGTCTTTTTCTACACAGAGCATAATTTCTCCTGTTTTAGAAACCCACTTCCCACTATAGCCAGGCTGATAAAAAAAAGGCCAGGCGGTAATTAATCTTGATTGGTCTCTTTTTTGCGAAACGAGAGATAGCCAAAAACGCCGCTTTCGCCGTCGCTCGGATGGTTTACGCCATCCATCACCGTCACTTCTGGGAAATCAAACGGCGACACATTTTTAAAACAGGCCACATTGACGCCGTATTCATTTGGGTTAGAGCGACGCTGATGGAACGTGTAAATCCCGCAGACCGAGCAGAAGAAATGGCGCGCCGTCCCCGTGTTGAACCGATACTCCGTCAGCTTATCCTCACCTCTGGTCACGGTGATACCCGACAGCGGTGCAGAGACCACAACCGCGCCCCGCATACGGCAAAAAGAGCAGCTGCAGCGCCGCGCGGTATTCAAGCCGTCAGTCAATTCGACGGTAAAAGCTACCGCACCACAGTGGCACTGTGCATGACGAATGTCAGCCATTGGCTATACCCCTTTTCTTACCAGTTCGGCAGCTTTGAGAAAAACCTCATCTTCTACACCATCGCCTTTCTGCCTGCCCAGCCTGACAAGTTCGTTGACAATGCTGTCACGATCGATCGTTTTTTGCGATGAAACTAGCCCTATAACGGCGGCCCCAATCGCCAACCCCACTAATCCTGTTTGTTCGTCTTTGTTCTTCATACTCATGCTCCTGATACAACAAACAAGCGTAGCAGGATTTTTCAGACCGTTTTCAGGCGTTTTACTATTTCGCCTGGATCGCTGTTATTCCGACACGCTGGCCGTATGAGAGCTCTAAGGTATTACCGTCAGGATCGGCAAAAAATACATAATAGCCGACGGGGTCACCCAGATCTTCCGGCGCTTTCCTCAACACCCCTTCTTTAGCGGCCATCGCGGTTTTTCTGTCAATTTCTTCGCGCGTGGCGCAGGCAATCCCAAGGTGGCCAAAATGCCCCAGCGGCGTATCGATCACGGTGTCCGCCTGCACCAGAACCAGCGCAAAAGGACGCGTATGGTCAGTTAGCCACGCCACTTTACGGGCAGTTGGAAGATCGGGCTCACGCGAATGGATGACGTCCATCCCGGCATATCGGCGATAGAAAGCAAGGCTCTTCTCCAGATCCCTGACCATAAACGCAACATGAGTGAATCCTACATCAATATCTTTCATTTTAAGATGTTACTCCTGTATCAACATGTCGTAGCCATCTTAAAAGCTCAAGTTAACTTGAGGTCAACGGTGAATTTGTGCGGTCCTGATGATGTTCAAAAAAGAATAAAGGGACAGAAATGATAAAGCGCCGCCGTGGCTGAAATATTCACGACGATGCTCAGCAAAAACCAGGTTTTGAAGGGTTGCTTCTGCGTTTTATGGCGAAAGAGCTGTTGGCCCAATATGGCGCCTGGCCACCCTCCCACAGTACCAAACGTCAGTAAAGTGACTTCCGGTATCCTGCGCATCGCTTTTCGTGCCGCCGTTTTGTCGACACCATAAATCGCTATCGTCAGCATATTAATCAGCAGAAACCACATGGCAAAAGGATACGAGGAAAAAAAGCTGCCGATCGCAGCGAAGATCAGCAGAACAAAACAAAAGCGATTCAATGTCATAGGGTCAGTCACGGAATATGTAAGCGTATGTCGGGAAAGCATTATACGCTATCTTACGCATGTATCCGGTCAGGTGCTATCAGCCCGCTTTTGCATGCGGACCTCAAAATGAATGACGTCTTCGACGCACCGAATTGCATTTTGTGAAGCTGCGCATACGCGCCATCATGAGCAAGCAGTACCTTATGGCTTCCGCGTTCAACGATAACGCCAGTTTGTTTTGGTCCCCCCTCCCGGATGGCGAACAGAAAGCCGACTACGCTTTATTAGCTATTGCGCAGAGTGTAAAACGTGCTGGCATTCGCCGCCGGAATCCGTACCATACGCGGCATACTTTTGCCTGCTGGCTATTATCTGCCGGCGCTAACCCGTCTTTCGCCGCTACTGGCTCCGAAGGTAGTAATAAATGCAAGAAAATCAATCAAATACAAAGAAAGAGCAATACAACCTGAATAAACTGCAAAAGCGCCTGCGCCGTAACGTGGGCGAGGCCATTGCGGACTTCAACATGATTGAAGAAGGCGACCGCATCATGGTTTGCCTGTCAGGGGGTAAAGACAGCTACACCATGCTGGAGATCCTGCGTAATCTTCAGCAAAGCGCGCCGGTGAATTTTTCTCTGGTGGCGGTCAACCTTGACCAGAAACAGCCGGGCTTCCCGGAGCACATTCTGCCGGAATATCTTGAACAGCTGGGCGTTGAGTACAAAATCGTCGAAGAAAACACCTACGGCATCGTGAAAGAGAAGATCCCGGAAGGGAAAACCACCTGCTCGCTTTGCTCCCGTCTGCGCCGCGGCATCCTCTATCGTACCGCAACGGAACTGGGCGCGACCAAAATTGCGCTGGGCCATCACCGCGACGATATCCTGCAAACGCTGTTCCTTAACATGTTCTACGGCGGCAAGATGAAAGGCATGCCGCCTAAGCTGATGAGCGATGACGGCAAGCATATTGTGATCCGTCCTCTTGCCTACTGCCGGGAAAAAGACATTGAGCGTTTTTCTCAGGCGAAAGGGTTCCCGATCATTCCATGCAATCTGTGCGGCTCACAGCCGAACCTGCAGCGTCAGGTGATCGGCGACATGCTGCGCGACTGGGACAAACGTTATCCGGGCCGTATTGAGACCATGTTCAGCGCGATGCAGAACGTGGTTCCTTCCCACCTCGCGGACGTAGAGCTGTTCGACTTCAAAGGTATCAACCACGGCTCGGAGGTGGTGAATGGTGGCGATTTGGCGTTTGACCGGGAAGAGATCCCAATGCAGCCTGCGGGCTGGCAGCCGGAAGACGAGGACAATCAATTCGAAGAGTTGCGTCTGAACGTGCTTGAAGTGAAATAAGCGATGGGCGTCTCAGAAAGACCTTCTGAGACGCTTTATGCCTTATTTCAGCAGATGTACGCGGCAGGTTTTGCCTTTAATCTTGCCGTTTTGCAGCTGCTTCCACGCCTTATGCGCAACCGCCTGGCGAACCGCCACGTACACGTGTGCCGGATGAACCGCAATTTTCCCGATATCCGCCCCTTCCAGCCCCACATCTCCGGTCAGTGCGCCCAGCACATCCCCCGGTCGCATCTTGGCCTTTTTGCCGCCATCAATGCACAGCGTCGCCATTTCGGCCTCCAGCGGCACGAGCCTGACGTTCCCCGGCGCGTTCACCCAGTTCAGTTTGATCTGCAACATTTCTGAGAGAATATTGGCGCGCTGCGCCTCTTCCGGCGCGCAGAAGCTGATGGCCAGCCCGCTGTTTCCGGCGCGAGCAGTGCGACCAATACGGTGGACGTGCACTTCGGGATCCCATGCCAGCTCATAGTTGACCACCAGCTCAAGGGATTTGATATCCAGGCCGCGTGCGGCCACGTCGGTCGCCACCAGCACGCGCGCGCTGCCGTTAGCAAAGCGCACCAGCGTCCGATCGCGATCGCGCTGTTCAAGGTCGCCGTGCAGCGACAGCGCGCTCTGCCCCGCCGCATTCAGGGCATCACAAACCGCCTGGCAGTCTTTTTTGGTATTACAGAACACCACGCATGACGCAGGCTGGTGCTGGCTCAGCAGTTTCTGCAGGAGCGGGATTTTTCCCTGCTGCGAGGTTTCAAAGAACTGCTGTTCGATGGCCGGCAGAGCATCGACGCTGTCGATCTCAATGGTGAGCGGATTATTCTGCACGCGACCGCTGATCGCGGCGATGGCTTCAGGCCAGGTCGCAGAGAACAGCAGCGTCTGCCTCCCGGCCGGCGCGAAGCGGATCACTTCATCAATGGCATCGCTGAAGCCCATATCCAGCATCCTGTCCGCCTCGTCCATCACCAGCGTGCTTAAGGCATCGAGCGAAACGGTGCCTTTTTGCAGGTGATCAAGCAGGCGGCCGGGCGTGGCGACAATAATGTGCGGCGCGTGCTGGAGAGAGTCGCGCTGTGCGCCAAACGGCTGCCCACCGCAGAGGGTTAAGATCTTGGTATTGGGCAGGAAACGCGCCAGGCGACGCAGTTCACCCGCGACCTGGTCTGCCAGCTCGCGGGTCGGGCACAGGACCAGTGACTGGGTCTGAAACAGCGACGCGTCAATATGCTGCAGCAGACCAAGACCGAAAGCTGCCGTTTTCCCACTGCCCGTTTTCGCCTGCACACGCACGTCCCGGCCTTCAAGGATAGCGGGTAGCGCGGCCGCCTGAACAGGCGTCATCGTGAGGTATCCCAACTCGTTGAGGTTGTCGAGTTGGGCGGCAGGCAGAACATTCAGGGTAGAAAAAGCGGTCACAATAATCTCTCGTGGTCATCTTTACGGTCAGATGGCGCGTATCCTCGCAGATCTCGGGGTTCGATGCGACAATTTAATCGGTTCTTCGTCCGGCGGCGGGTCTGGCATCGGCTGCGGACGCGGAATGGGATCGGGCATCGGCACGGGATCGGTGGGGACAGGATCGGACTGACGCGCGTGTTGCAGTAGCAGAGCGAGTAAAATGCTCATCTTTCCCTCCAGGATTTGCTGTCGTCCCTTTTAGGGTAGACGCTGAGAAACAGGAGGCAAAAAAAAGCCGACTATAAAGTCGGCGTCGTACGAATCAATTGTGCTATGCAGTAATTCAAAAAAGGAAGTAAGACAATATGGAGCGCAACGCCCATCGCTTGACGTTGCATTCACCTGCGGGAGTAATATTGCACCTTACGGGGGTGATGTTTATTGACTTCGCTCAATTAAAAGAGCGTTTTAATCCTCGAAAAAGGTGAAAAAATCGTAAATTTACAGCCATTTACTACGATGCAACCACCATGCAACACCACCAATCAAAACAACTAACATGACGCAAAACGCGGTGAAGCCGTACCGATATTCGCCGCCGGGTATACCGCCCAGATTGACGCCAAAAAGCCCTGTCAGAAATGTGCTGGGTAAAAAGACCATCGCCATCAGGGACATCGTGTAGGTTCTTCTCGCCAGCGACTCCTGCATCACCTGCGCGATTTCATCCGCCATCACCGCCGTTCGGGCGATACAGGAATCGATCTCATCCAGTCCGCGGCCCAGCCTGTCAGCAATGTCCTGCATCCGGCGGCGCTGATCGTCATTCATCCAGTTGAGTCTTTCACTGGCCAGACGGGCATACACATCCCGTTGTGGCGTCATATACCGACGCATCACGATCAGCTGCTTGCGCAATAGCGCCAGAAAGCCGCGCGGCGGGATCTGCTGATCGAGCAGATTATCTTCCAGGTCGATGATTTTATCGTGCAGCTCTTCAATAAATTCGCTCGCATGATCGGTCAGGGCGTCACAGACGTCCACCAGCCAGCTGCCGCAGTCAACCGGTCCGGTCCCCTCTTTGAGGTCGTTCACAATGTCATCCAGCGCCAGAACCTTACGCTGACGTGTGGAAACAATCAGCCCATCGTCCATATAAACGCGCATCGCAACCAGTTGATCGGGACGTTCATCCGTGCTGCCGTTTATACAGCGCAGGGTGATAAGCGTCCCGTCACCCATCCTGCTCACGCGAGGCCGCAGGCTTTCCCCCGCCAGCGCATCACGTACATTGTTAGGCAACAGCGGAGTCGAGGCCAGCCAGTCAGCGCTGTCCGGGTGGGTATAGTTCAGATGTAGCCAGCAGGGATGCTCTTTATCAATGACATCATCATCATCCAGCGGTCGGGCACCGCCGCGACCGTCCAGCACCCACGCAAAAACTGCGTCAGGAACGTTAAGTTCGGATCCTTTAATGCTCTCCACAGCGCCTCCCCTGTTTGGCTCTTTCGATGTCAGTCTAGCTTCCATCAGGGGTTAAGCAACAACTATGTTTCGCATCGCGCTGAAATCGCTCAGGAATTGTACACGCTATATTTTGAGAATAAAAAAGCCTGGCATGCCAGGCTTCGGGAAGCTGTCAATGAGAGTGCTCGGGGCGCGGATGAAACGAGACAGGGCTGGCGACTGGTGACGGGGGGTGCCCCTGGTCCAGCCTGAAATTTCGGGTCCGCGTCTGCAGTTCGATCACCTGATTACGCAGCACATCAGAGGAACCGTTGAGCTCCTCCGCCATCGCCACGTTGCTTTGCGTGACCCGCTCCAGTTCGGACAGCGCCAGCGTGATCTGGGAAATGCCCTTCTCCTGCTCTGCGGTTGAGGTAGAAATTTCGTCCATTAACCGGCTGACGTTGCCGGAGCCGGTCACGATGTCACGCATATTCTTCTCCGCTTCCGACACAACGCTGGCACCCTGGGTGACATTACTGCTGGTAACGTCAATCAGCGTTTTGATGTTTTTCGCCGCCTCGGCGCTGCGGTGAGCCAGGTTTCGGACTTCCTCTGCGACCACGGAGAACCCTTTCCCGTGATCGCCCGCCCGCGCGGCCTCGACGGCCGCGTTAAGCGCCAGAATATTCGTCTGGAATGCAATCCCGTCGATCAGGGAGATAATTTCCGTCATCTGCTGCGCGCACTCGGTAATGGATTGCATATTGCTGGCAACCTGTTCCATCAGATCTCCGCCCTTGCGCGCCTGCAACGTCGCGGCATTCGCCTGCTCGCTCGCCAGCCGGGTATTATCGGCATTGTTTCGGGTACTTGCCGCCATCTGCTCCATGCTTGCCGCAGTTTGCACCAAAGATGCAGACTGCTGCTCTGTTTTCACCGAGAGCTGAGCACTGCGGGAAGAGAGCTGATCCGACAAGGCCATGGCGTTTTGTGATGATGCCCTGATCTCACGCACCAGCGTAGCGATGTTGCTGGAAAGAGTATTAATCCCGGGAATTAATCGCCCCGCGCAGTTATTGCCAAACTCGGGGATAGAGACGCCTAAGTTGCCTGCGGTCACTTCTTCAATACTTTTTTTCACAGTATTGATCGGCGTCACAAGAAACTTCGTCATATAACTCCAGAGCAAAAATAATCCAACGAAATTGACCAGATTAATCGAAACGAAAAGAGGAAGATTGCTGGAAAATAGAGCAACGATACCTGCATTCACTAAAAACAGGCACAGCAGGAACCAGGCAATAAAGGTCCTGACACTAATATTTCTTAGCATGATTTTACCCACAACTTATATTTTGGTCGGCATTTAGATTTATAGCATTCACTTTTGCGTTTGTCCTCACATAATACGCTGGTTTCTCGTTTCGCCGTTACCCACCCTGTATTTAACTTAAGTCAGATAAAAAAGGGGTTTTAGTAGAAATGTCATGCCCTATAAACTGTATTGCTGGTCCAAAGCCCCCTGAAGCGATACCATTATCTGCGGTGCATGCACACATATTTAAGACGCTTTGCTACAATCTATCGACTATGTTTAGCAGTACTTAATGCATTAACATAAAGAATATATTTTATATTTCGGCTAAGTTTGACCTTTTATATAAGTGGCTCTTTTCCACGATAAATAACTAATATGGTTTGAATGCGCATGTTCGTTGCCAGATAAAGACGTGCCGGCCGGCAAAATCGGTAACCCTCTCAGGCGTGGGATTGCATAATGCTCAATATATCGTGGGACCCTGTGTTGATCGCTGTCTCTTATCTGGTGGCGTTTATCGCCTCCTTTGTGGCCCTGGACAGCGCCGGGAAAATTCCCCTTTCCAGCCGTAAAGCGGCTCTGTTCTGGCGCATTGCCGGCGGGATCACGCTGGGCATCGGGATCTGGTCAATGCACTTCATCGGTATGCTGTCGATGCAAATGCCGATGATGATGAGCTATGACCTATGGCTAACCCTTGCGTCTCTCGGCGTGGCGATCGTTGCCTCCACGATAGCAATAAATATTGCCGTTACGGGCAAACACCTCTCTCCCTTTCGGCTGTTCTTCGCCACGGTTATCCTCAGCGCTGGCGTGGTCGCTATGCACTATATCGGCATGGCCGCGTTGATGCTGGAAGGAAGCATCCTCTGGGATCGGCGCATTGTGGGTGTGTCCGTGATGATTGCCGTGGTCGCCTCCGGTGTGGCGCTGTGGCTGGCTTTTCGCCTTAGAGATAAGCACAAAGGGGTCTTTGTGACTCGCATTCTCGCCGCGTTAGTCATGGGCGCCGCCATTTGCGCGATGCACTATACGGGCATGAGCGCCGCGCATTTCCATGAGATGGCGCATACGCTCCCCGGCGGGGTCAGCGAGCTGGGGTTATCCATCTGGGTTTCCGTCACCACGCTCGCCCTGCTCGGCATGATGTTAATTATTTCGCTTATCGATTCGCACTGGCGGACCAGCCGGCTGACGGATAATCTGCGCCAACTCAACCGGCAGCTTGAGCTACAGGTTCGCTTTGACGCTCTCACCGGCCTCGCAAACCGCCAGCAGATGGATATTCGAATGCAGGATTGTCTGCACAGCGCCTTGTTGAGTAACAAACAATTTGCCGTGATTTTTCTGAATGTCGATCGCTTCAGACGCGTGAATGATACCTGGGGTCACAGCGTCGGTGATGAGTTATTAATTACCATTGCCCAGCGCATCACCTCCCTACTTACCCGAGAGATGACGCTGGCCAGGCTGGGTGGGGATGCCTTTATCCTGCTGGTTCCCGAATACGACGAAGAAAAGCTCACTACCCTGCTCACGACGCTGCTCGCGGATATGCGCCGCCCGCTTTCGCTTTGCGGACATACGCTGAGTACCACCCTCAGCGCGGGTGTAAGCCTTTATCCTCAGGATGGCGAAACGCTGCATGAACTGAAGTTTAAGGCGGATGCCGCCTTACACCACGTTAAGCAAGATGGTCGTAACGGCTGGGCGTTTTACCGCCCTGAGATGTCAACGGCGGTTCCGGCGCAGCCGGGTTTTCTGCAGGAACTTTATCAGGCGCTGGAAAGCGATCGGTTTGAACTGTGGTATCAGCCAACCTGGCATGCTAAAGATAAGACGATCCACGGTTTTGAGGCTCTTCTGCGCTGGCGGCATCCGGAGCAAGGCGTTTTGCTGCCAGGTCTGTTTTTACCCACTCTGGAACAAACGGGTTTGATTATTCCGGTTGGCAACTGGGCTATTGAAGCCGCGTGTCGGCAGCTTCATTTCTGGACTGAACAAGGTTTCAGCCAGTGGACGTTATCGCTCAATTTATCCCCTATTCAGTTCGAACAGCCGGATATCTTTCACATCGTGTCGTCCATGCTGGATAAATATAATCTTTCGCCCTCAAGGCTGATCCTGGAGGTCACGGAGAGTACCGCGCTAAAAAATCTCGACCGCAGCATCGAGCTGCTCAACGCCTTTAACCATGCGGGGATCACCGTCTCTATTGATGATTTTGGCACGGGCTATTCCAACCTGCTGATGCTGAGCGTTCTTCCGGCAAAAGAGCTTAAAATCGACAAGAGTTTTGTATCCTCTATGCTGGGAAATGAAAAAAGCCGCAAGCTGGTGGAAACCATTATTAATATTGCGCGCACCATGGAGATGGCTGTCGTTGCCGAGGGGATTGAAACGGACGAACAGCAGGCAATACTGACCAGCCTCGGCTGTGACTATCTCCAGGGCTACCTTTTCTCCCGCCCCTTGCCCGCTGAACAGGTTCCGTGGCTGCTGCTACAAAAAAACTCAGACAAACAAATTATACCCTTAAGTAAAATTCAAACGGACCCCGAATTTATTTCACAAAAAAATCATGCCTGACGGGATTGAGTAGAGTATGTTTCAAGGGAGTACATGCGGGTCAGTTCTGCCATGATTGCCAGGCATATCGTGCCGATGAACGGGAAAATACTATGTCGCAAAATAGTTTTGATGCGCTTAATGCAATTAAAACGCCCGTGTGGCTCATTTCTCCTGTTTCGGAACAGATTATTTTTGCAAATGTGGCCGCAATACAGCTAACGGGTAATAAAACGCTGAATGACCTGCGTAAAGGGTCCTGTTCTGCAAGTGCGCAAACCGTACTGTCGATGTATGTTCCCGAACTGAAAAACGATCACGATATTGTCGAGATCTGGACAGTTAGCCGGGGCGGGCAGGACGTACCGATAAGCTGTCGCCTCTCCCTCACCCACGTCACGCCGGATGGTGATGTTATCGTTTTCGAAGGGATCTCTTCGCACGCCCCCTCAGGCCTGAAAGCCAGCCGTTCCGCAACCTATCAACGCAAAAAACAGGGGTTTTACGCCCGCTTTTTCCTGACCAACAGCGCACCAATGTTGCTAATTGATCCTGCCCGTGACGGGCAAATTGTCGATGCAAACCTGGCCGCGCTCAGCTTTTACGGTTATTCACATGATGAGATGTGCCAGAAGCACACCTGGGAAATTAACACGCTTGGCAGAGGCGTCATGCCCATCATGACGGAGATTGCCGCGCTGCCCGGCGGACATAAGCCGCTCAATTTTATTCACCGCCTTGCCGATGGCACCACCCGCCACGTCCAGACCTACGCGGGGCCCATTGAGATCTACGGCGACAAACTGATGCTGTGCATAATCCATGATATTACTGAGCAAAAGAGGCTTGAGCAGGAGCTGGAAAATGCTGCATTACGTGACTCGATGACGGGGTTACTCAACCGACGTCAGTTTTATAATGTTATCGACCAAACCAACCTGAGCCACCTCTCCGCCCAGCAGCAATTTAGCCTGCTGCTGGTGGATACCGATCATTTTAAAAACATCAATGACCTCTTTGGTCACCTGAAGGGTGATGAGGTGCTCATCGCCCTCTCCCGAACGCTGGAAGCCTGCAGCAGACAAGATGACCTGGTGTTCCGCTGGGGCGGTGAAGAGTTTGTCATCCTGTTGCCGCGTACGTCTCTCGAAACGGCGCTGAAGATTGCCGAATCCGTCCGTGCGGCGGTCGCCCATATTACCCTCCCAGGCTTACCACGCTTTACCGTCAGTATTGGCGTGGCTCGGCATGACCCGGAAGAGAGTATTGACGCGCTGTTTAAACGTGTCGACGATGCGCTCTATCGCGCCAAAAACGATGGGCGTAATAAAGTCCTTGCGGCATGAAACTGGAGTATCGTGAAAAGCCCCGCTACAATGCCCAGCTTAAGTAAATTAACGACGGGTGGGTTGTGGCAACAATGGGAAAGACAGAAATAATACTCACCTTAATTATTTTATTGCTTATTATATTTGGCTTATGGTTTATTTTCAGCGGTGAGATTTGGTTTTTCGTTGAATATCTGGAAAACAGTCTCTACCCCACTTTTGACGCACTGTAGTGCACGTTTAATTTATTGTTTCACCTACCGAATTTGTCAGGTATCTGCATTGCCCTCAGCCACGTAAGATACGCGGCGTTATCCTCCAACAATGTTGATAACGAATCACTAAATCATTTGCTTATTTCGCCCGTTCTCTGACGGGCTTTTTTTATTTCCGGCTATTAAGCAAAATCAGGGTTTTCGCCCGTCAGTCACCATGTTGGTGTAGCACCGCTCTGCTCCAGTCATAAAAGGCGCGTACCGAAGGCGGGAGATAGCGGTTTTGTGGATAGACAAGCGAAAGCGGTAAATCGAAAGAGACGTCCTCCATACAGCGGACCAACGCCCCGCTCTTCAGATACGGCTCAGCCAGATAGCTGGCCACGCGAATTAATCCGAGCCCATGAATTCCGGCCTGGATATAGGCGTCTGTGTCATCAACGATCAGCGTCTCCTTCATGCGGATTGCACAATCGCCGTCATCACGCGTAAAAAACCAGTCAATGGTACGCCCGGTGCGGTGGTTCAGGTAGCCGACTGCGTAATGCTTTTCCAGTTGGTCGAGATTTTCCGGCTTACCACAGGCGGCTATATAGCCCGGAGAAGCCAGAACAACCCATCTGAAGTTCGCCAGAGGGCGCGCGACCAGCGTCGTTGAATCTTCGATCCTCCCGGTGCGGATCACGCAGTCATACCCTTCCTGAATAATGTCCTCCACGTTATCGCTGGAACAGAGTATCAGTTCCAGCTCGGGATACTGGTGGAGAAATTCAGGGAGACTGGGAAGAATGCAATGTCGGGCGAGAGACTGCGGCATCCCGACTTTAAAACGGCCTCTGGGCTGCGCGGATCTGCCGGGAAAGGAAGACTCCATTGTCGCAATATCCGTCAGCAGCCGTTTGCTCTCGTCATAGTAACGTCGGCCTTCTGCGGTCACGCTGAGTTTCCGGGTGGTGCGCTGTAAAAGCTGAATGCCCAGGTATGTCTCCAGCTCCTTAACGACCCGCGATACGGTTGAACGCGGTAGCCCCAGCACTTCTGCCGCCCTGGCGAAGCTGTGGGTCTCGACCACACAAACGTATACCCGCATTGATTCCAGTTTATCCATATTCCCACCGCGCCTGAAAAGATCGATTATCCCATTTTTACGAACAGTCTAACTTATGCTTGTCGTCTTATCGAATGCAGCCATCTGACATAACCTTGCTCAAGTTGAAGTAATCAAGCGATTTAACAAAGAGAGGCTCAGTATGAAAGAACGTGATATCACGACAGGCGAAAAAGTATTAGTGCTTGGTGCAGGACAATTGGGCGCTGCCGTGCTGGAGTATCTGGTTCCGGCAGTCACGCAGCGCGACGGCGCTGTCTCTGTTATCGTATCGCCCGGCTCCAGGGACAGACGGGGTAAGCTTCAGTCCGAAACGCATCAAAAACTGGCTGATGCAGGGGCCAAATTTATCTCTGTCGATGTCGCTGCCAGCACGATTGACGCGTTAAAAAACCACTTCGCGGATTTTGATACTGTTATCAACTGCATGGGGTTTGTCGCTGGCGCGGGAACACAGATAAAGATTACTCGCGCGGTACTGGAGGCTGGCGTTAAACGCTATTTTCCCTGGCAGTTTGGCGTGAATTACGATGTGGTAGGCAAAGGGAGCGGTCAGCCCGTCTGGGACGAGCAGTATGATGTCAGGACGCTACTGCGGGAACAGAACGCGACGGAATGGGTGATTGTTTCAACCGGCATGTTTACCAGTTTTCTCTTCGAACCGGCATTTGATGTGGTGAATTTATCCGAAAAAACCATTAATGCGCTCGGAGGATGGGACACACAGGTCACCGTGACATCACCTGCGGATATTGGCCGACTCACCACCGAAATTTATTTGCATCAGCCGCGGATCGTAAATGAAGTGATATTTGTCGCAGGTGAAACAACCTCATACGGAAAACTGGCAGAAACCGTTGAACGTGTGACCGGCCAAACGTTCACTAAAGACGTATTCCCCCTCTCTGCGTTACTGGGTGAGCTGCGTTTGAAACCGGATGATACGATGACAGGCTATCGCACGGCCTTCGCCAGGGGAGACGGTGTATGGTGGCCGATGAAAGATACCTGGAATGTACAGAATAACCTGCCGACCCAGGATATAGCGTCATGGCTAAAAACCGTCATTTGAGGACATCTCTTTTCAGGACGCTAATGAAAACTGGCGCTGTCAGCCGCGCCAGCTCTCGTTTAGCCGTGGTTACCTTGCGTTAACAGGAAGCCAGTACCGATTAGTGCCTTTCAATATATATCGTCCGGCTATATGCCACGTCTTCCGGGTTATTGATGGGGTAGCCCTTCACCCAGGGCTTAATCAGGCGACCGTTAGTGTACTGATAAATTGGCGCGATGGGCGCCTTCTCCATAAGGATTTTCTCCGCCATGTTGTAGTCCGCATTGCGCGCCTTCGCGGTGGTTTCCAGCGTCGTCTGCTGGACGATCTTATCGTAGGCAGGGTCATTAAAGCGGGAGATATTGCCGCTGTGAGTGGAGGTCAACAATGACAGGAACGTTGATGGCTCGTTGTAATCGCCCACCCATGAGGCGCGGATCACATCAAAGTTGCCGGTGTTACGGCTATCAATGTAGGTTTTCCACTCCTGGTTTTGCAGTTTGACATCCACACCGAGATTTTTCTTCCACATGGAGGCCACCGCAATCGCGATTTTCTGGTGGTTTTCCGAAGTGTTATACAGCAGGTTCAGCTTTAGCGGACGCTGAGGACCGTATCCTGCAGCCTGCAGCAAGGTTTTGGCCTGGGCGTTCAGCTCCTGCTGCGACATCTGCTCAAACGGCGAGGCGTCCGGAGTGAACCCTGCCGTCACGTCTGGGGTGAAGTGCCAGGCGGGCTTCTCCCCCGTCCCTAACACCTTTTCTGCCATGATACGACGGTCGATGCTCATACTCAGCGCCAGACGAACCCGTGCATCCGCCGTCGGGCCTTTTTGGGTGTTAAAGGCATAGTAATACGTTCCCAACTGAGGCGGCGTATAAACCTGCCCCGGAATGTCCTTCATGAGCTTCTGATACATGTTTTTTGGGAACGATTCGGTAATATCAATATCCCCTGCCAGGTAGCGTTTGGTCGCCGACGATTCCTGATTAATCGGCACGAAGGTCACCTTCTGCAGTACCGTTTTGGCATTGTCCCAGTAGTGCGTATTGGGCACCACAACCAGTTTTTCATTCACCACGCGGTCCTTCAGAACGTAAGCCCCGTTCCCCACCAGCGCGCCCGGTCGCGTCCACTCTTTAGCGCTTTCGACGTTAGCTTTTTGTACTGGATAAAAAGCAAAGTTCGCCGTCAGGTTGCTGAACCACGGCAGCGGTTTGTCCAGCTGAACGCGTAACGTTCTGGCGTCCACCGCCGTCACACCCAGCGTATCGGGCGCGGCTTTGCCGTCAATAATGGCCTGCGCGTTATTAATTCCCGCCAGCGCGGCAAACCAGGCAAACGGAGAGGTGGTTTTCGGGTCAACCAGACGCTGCCAGCTGTAGACAAAATCCTGGGCGGTGACAGGGGAGCCGTCGGACCATTTCGCGTCATCGCGTAAGGTAAACATCCAGACACGGTTATCGTTGCTCTGCCAGCGTGTCGCCACGCCCGGCGTCAGCTCCCCTTTCTCATTCTGATTAACCAGGCCTTCAAAGAGATCGCGAATCACCTGAATCTCTGGCAACCCCACGGCTTTCGCCGGGTCCAGCGAAGCCGGCTCGTCTTTAATATGCCTGACCAGCTCTTGTTTTTGCGCCAGCGCAGTGCCCTGCGGCACGTCAGCTGCGAAAGAAAGTGAAGAGAGCCCGCACAGGCACAGTGCGGCAAAAAGACGCGAAACAGGATGCTTCATAAGATCCCCTTTAATGAATTCAGGTATTAAGCAGATGCGTAATTATTTGTTTCGACAAAGAGAAATGCAAATAACTTACGCCTGAATAGTGATTTAAGGCAATTCTTAGCCATTACGGAAACTATTTGATTAACAGCGGGTTTTGCACAACACTGCCAGTAGTGACTTCTTTATCAGGATTTCGTATGGCAACCACCCGACCGAGAGCGGAACGCGGCGCCTTTCCGCCGGGCGCTGAGCAATATGGCCGCTCCTTTTTAGGCGCATCGCTGATCTGGTTCCCCGCCCCCGATGCAGACCGCGAAAGCGGCTTGATTCTTGCCGGCACGCACGGGGATGAAAACTCCTCCATCGTGACGCTTTCCTGCGCGCTGCGGACGCTGACGCCGTCATTGCGACGTCATCACGTGATTCTGGCGGTTAACCCGGACGGCTGCCAGCTGGGTCTTCGCGCCAATGCGCGAGGCGTTGACTTAAACCGTAATTTTCCATCAGCAAACTGGCGCGCCGGGGAAACGGTGTATCGCTGGAACAGCTCCGCCGAGGAGCGTGATGTGGTTCTGCTAACGGGAGATAAGCCGGGCTCAGAGCCGGAAACCCAGGCGCTGTGCCAGCTAATCCATAAGATCCATCCCGCGTGGGTGGTCTCCTTCCACGATCCGCTGGCCTGTATTGAAGATCCGCGTCACTCCGAGCTTGGCGCGTGGCTGGCAGACGCTTTCGCCCTGCCGCTCGTGACCAGCGTGGGCTATGAAACGCCGGGCTCGTTCGGTAGCTGGTGCGCCGATTTGAGCCTGCCCTGCATAACCGCTGAATTCCCGCCGATCTCCTCCGACGAGGCCAGCGAAAAATACTTAAAAGCCATGGTGGATCTTTTACGCTGGCAGCCTCAGAGATGAAGCACGCCGCTGGTAAAATGGAGCGCGGGAGAGACGTCAACCGCCAGCCACGTCGGGCCGTCCAGATCGGCGAAACGGACCTGATTGACCAGCGGTAGCGCCGCGCCGATTGCCCGGGACGTACAGAGCATACAGCCCAGCATCAGTGAAAAACCTTGCGCCCGGGCTTCTGCCGCCAGGGCCAGCGCCTCTGTCAGCCCGCCGGTCTTGTCGAGCTTAATATTAATCATCTCGTAGCGGCCCTGCAGCTCGCTCAAGCTCGCGCGGGTGTGACAGCTTTCATCCGCACAAACGGGTAACGGATGGATAAAGTTCTTCAGCGCCGCGTCATCTTTTGCTGGCAGAGGCTGCTCCAGCATGGCCACCCCCAGGTCGGCCAGCAGCTGACAGCGGGCGGCCAGCCCTTCTGGATGCCATGATTCATTGGCATCAACAATCAGCGTGGCTGAGGGTACCGCCGCGCGAATGGCGACCATCCGCTCGCTAATCAGACGATCGTCGAGCTTCACCTTCAGCAGCCGGGCCCCGGCGTCATACAGCGCTTTGGCGCTGGCGGCCATCTGTTCCGGCTCGCCAATCACTACCGTTTGCGCGGTAGCCACCGATTCCGGCAGCGCCACGCCCAGCAATGCTGTCAGGGGTTGCTGCTGTTTCGCCGCCTCCAGACTCCACAGCGCACTATCAATGGCGTTACGTGCGGCCCCGGCGGGCAAACGATGCTGTAATGCCTCGCGCGTGAGCCCGGTTTGCAGGTCTGGCACCAGCGTCATGATATGCGCCATCACTGACGCGAGGCTTTCACCATAGCGCGGGTAAGGCGTACACTCCCCTACGCCTTTAAAACCGTCCTCTTCGATTTCAACGACCACCACGCTGGCTTCGCTTCGGCTGCCGCGGGAGATCACAAACGGGGTATGCAATGGCCAGGCTTCTTCATAGACCTTAACGCTTCTCATCACTGACTCCTTGCAGCCCGGAAAGGCGAAAAAATTTGGTTTGCCGTGTTATCCGCGGATGGCATACACTAGCCCCGACGTTAACTATATGTAAACAGGAAGATATCTATGTCACAACTCGTTCATTTCCAGGGCAACCCGGTTGCTGTTGCAGGTTCCATTCCGCAGGCTGGCAGCAAAGCGCAGGCTTTTACTCTGGTGGCTAAAGATCTGTCTGACGTCACACTGGCTCAGTTTGCGGGCAAACGCAAAGTGCTGAACATTTTCCCGAGCATTGATACCGGTGTTTGCGCCGCATCCGTGCGTAAGTTCAACCAGCTGGCAACTGAAATGGACAACACCGTTGTGCTGTGCATTTCTGCTGACCTGCCGTTCGCCCAGTCTCGCTTCTGCGGCGCTGAAGGCCTGAGCAACGTTATCACCCTCTCCACCCTGCGCAGCCCGGATTTCCTCGAAAACTATGGCGTCAGCATCGCCGAAGGCCCTCTGAAAGGCCTGGCAGCACGCGCGGTACTGGTTCTTGATGAAAACGACACTGTCATCTTCAGCGAACTGGTTAATGAAATCACTACCGAGCCGGATTACACCGCCGCGCTGGAAAAGCTGAAAGCATAATCATTACTTAGCATTCTATACCGCTTTTTCAAAACCTCGCTATGGCGGGGTTTTTTATTAATTACTGGCTGAATCGTTATAGCAATAATGAGCTTGCGTCACAAAATTAACGCAATTAAGTTTCTGGAATTCAGCAAAATAGCGATCACACCCGCATATTGATCGTTAAACAACCCTGAATTTACCCTCAGTGAGGCGCATCACATTTCCCTTATCGCCAAAACATTAGATTTGCTTACGAAGTTAAATAATCGTTTCAGCAAAAAGGGATAAATATGAAAATAAAACTGGCTTTAACGCTCCTTTCGGTACTGGTTTCGGGCCATGCCGCAGCAAAAACCTGGGTGCTGACAAGCGCTGAAAGCAGCGTGGAAAAAGGAAACTGGAAGATATCCAGCGATGAGCTGAAAATTAACGATCGAATGTTCAGCATTGAGCAAAAAGTGTTGCACGGCGGCAAGCAGGAAGGCAGTAAAGTGATCGTTATTAGCAGTAAAAACGGCCTGACCATCACCTTAAGCCCGACGCGCGGGATGAACCTTCTGCATGTGGAGGGCTTTGGCACCAGGCTGGGCTGGAACTCCCCCGTTAAAGAGGTCGTTAACCCGGCGTACATTAATCTGGAAAGCCGAAACGGACTTGGCTGGCTGGAAGGTTTCAACGAGATGATGGTCCGCTGTGGCTACGAATGGACGGGGCACCCGGTCACCGCTGACGGCCAGATTTACACCCTGCATGGCAAGGCGGGGAATACACCGGCATCCCAGGTGGAGGTAGAAATTGCGGATGCTGCCCCGCATGAAATTCGTATTCGCGGTCTCATCAAAGAAAGCACCTTTAAAAAAGCGGATCTGCAAACCATGACCGAACTGCGTTACGTTCCAGGAACCAACCAGTTCAGCCTGCATGACGTTCTGACGAACCATGCCGATTACCCTCATGACTATCAGATCATCTACCATAGCAACTTCGGGGCGCCTGTCCTCGAAGAAGGCGCGCGCTTCCTTGCCCCGGCGGCAAGCGTGAGCCCGTTCAATGATTACGCGAAAGCGGGCGTTAACGACTGGCAAACCTACGCCGGGCCGACAAAAGGCTTTGATGAGATGGTCTTTAACATCAAACCGCTTGCGGACAGCAACCATGAAACCCTCGCGGCGGTGGTGAATAAAGCCGGTGACAAAGGCGCGTCAATTCAGTTTGATACCCGCCAGCTGCCCGTGCTGACCCTGTGGAAAAATACCGATACGCCAAAACAGGGCTATGTCACGGGGATTGAGCCAGGCACCAGCTACGCCTACCCCGTCACCATTGAACGCGAGCAGAAGCGGGTTAAGCAGCTGCAACCAGGCGCCAGCGCTCAATTTGACCTGACCTATACCCTGCTACACAGCGCGCAGCAGGTGAAGGACGTCGAAAGCAGGATTGCGTCGATTCAGGGCGAGACAAAAACAGAGATCGTGACCACGCCGCTGGCGAAGGAATAAGCATTAAAAAAGCCTCTTTACAGAGGCTTTTTGTTATTCGTCACCTTTCTTATGATTCAATCCATACTCACGTAACTTATTCGCAATCGCGGTATGCGAGACGCCAAGCCGTTTTGCCAGCTTTCGGGTGCTGGGATAGCTGCGGTACAGCTGCGTCAGCACGGAGCGCTCGAAACGGCTGGTGATATCATCCAGCGACCCTTCCATCGCCTCTTCGCCTACCGATACCGTTCCGGCGTCGTAATCCGGCAACAGGATATCTTGCGGGCGCAGTTCATACCCTTCCAGCTGGGTCAGCGCGCGATAAACGGCGTTTTTAAGCTGACGAATGTTGCCCGGCCAGCCGTAGCGCATTAACACCGTGCCGAGATCTGCAGACAGTTTCGGACGTGGAACGCCCTGCTCGTCGGCAAAGCGGGCCACAAACAGCTCCGTTAGCGGCATGATGTCCTGCGGACAATCGCGCAGCGGTGGAATATTCAGCGTCAGGACGTTGAGGCGGTAATAGAGATCTTCGCGGAAAATCCCCTTTTGCACCAGCTCCACCAGGTTTTTCTGGGTGGCGCAAATGACGCGCACGTCCACATGCACTTCGTGATCCTCACCGACGCGGCGGAAGGTGCCGTCGTTCAGGAAACGCAGCAGTTTAGCCTGCATACGCGGCGACATTTCGCCGATCTCGTCCAGCAGCACGGAGCCGCCGTTGGCCTGCTCGAAGAACCCTTTCTTGCCTTCCGGCGCGTGTCCAAACAGCTCGCTTTCGACGGCATCTTCTGGAATAGAGGCACAGTTAAGCGCCAGATACGGTTTTGCCGCACGCGGGCTTGCCAGGTGCACGGCGTGCGCCAGCAGATCTTTCCCGGTACCGGTATCGCCGGTAATCAGCAGCGGCGCGGTCAGGCTGGCAAGCTTGCGCGCCTGGTCAACCACGTGGCGCATCTTCGGGCTGACGGCAATAATCTGGCTGAATGCGCCAACGTCCTGGCTGGAGAGGTTTTGCAGCTGGCGCCCCATGCGTAGCGTCGAGCGCAGCATGATCACCGCCCCGGTCAATACGCGACTATTTCCTTCTCCTTTCAGATAGACCGGTGTGATCTCCATCAGGAAATTCTGCCCGTTAATCACCACATGCTCGCTGTGCGTATTCTGCGGGTTGCTGTCCAGCCAGCGCTGGAAGTTAAAACCGGGGATCAGCTGCGCGGCGTGGTGGCTGCTGAGCTTCTCCTGGCTCTGCGCGAAAAGCTGGCAGCTCGCGTGGTTAACGCGCTCGACTTTACTTTTCAGATCCAAAGAGAGGAACGGTTCGGGCATCGCTTCAAGCAGCGCGCTCAGGGCGAGGTGCTCACGTTCGGAGGGCATCCAGGGGATGGTGCGTACATCCGTAACGCCAGCGATACGGCGGATTTCCGCCATCAGGCTGCTGAAGGTGTTAAATTCAATTTCGGCAAAATTGAGGTAAATTCGCCCGACAGGATCGATCTCAATGCCACGTAAATCAATGCTACGTAAAACAAGAAGATCGAGTAATTCGCGGGTAAGACCGAGACGGTCTTCACAGAAGACTTCAAGACGCATGGGAAATTCACCGTTTTAAGCCAATAACGTTAAAATGATATGTCAGAACTCGGTGAACCGGAAGATGGCTGTCAAGAAATATTGACAGCCAGCACGATTAGTGAACAACGCCTTAAGGAGACGGTTTTTTATTGAGCGTTTCTTTCAGCTGACCGATCAGTTCACGCCTGAAATCCCCCAGCCGCGGCTTATCGCCATCAATCCACGGCAGCGGACGGCACACCTCCATCGCTTTGATACCCAAACGCGCCGTCAGCAAGCCCGCGCCAATGCCCTGGGCTGCACGGGCTGAAAGACGCGCCGCCAGATCCTGCGACATCCAGTCCATTCCCACTTCGCGCACCAGCTCGCTCGCGCCCGCAAACGCGATATTGAGCAGGACCAGTTTGAACAGCCTGAGCCGACTGTAATAACCCAGCTCTATGCCGTAAAGGTTCGCGATACGGTTGATGAGGCGCAGGTTACGCCAGGCGATAAAGGCCATATCCACCAGCGCCAGCGGGCTGACGGCAATCATCAGCGTGGATTCCGCCGCCGAACGGCTAATCTCACGCCGCGCCTGGGCATCCAGCACCGGCTGAACCATATGGGAATAGAGCGTAACCACCTCCCGGTCGTTCTGGGTTTCATGGATGGCGGCGTACCAGCGCTGGAGCGCCGGATGCGACTGATCGATACCGGCCTGGCTGGCCAGTTTTTCACAGAAGGCGCGGCCTTTGCCGGCGCCGTGGCTGTGGAGGAGATCCCGCGCTTCATCGCGCTCGTGCGCGCGCTGTCGCAAACGCCAGAGGCGGCGCCACTCGGTGGCAACCGACCCGACGCCCGCCCCCACGATGAGCGCGCCCGCGGCACATCCTCCCAGCGCAACCCAGTCCTGGGTTTGCCAGGCGTTCATCGCCCACTGGACGCCCTGCCCGACCACGCTGACGCCAAACAGCGCCAGACCGGCGGTGACCATCTTGCGCCACAGGCTGCGTTTAGGACGCAGAGCGGCTTCCACGACCGCCTCCGCCGGACCTTCCTCGACGGAGGGATCGTCCGGCAGCGCCGGGGCGAAGTTCTCCGCCTGCGCGCCGCTGAACGTCTGCGCCGTTTTAAAGGCGTCCTGACGCTCGGGCTCAAGCGTTCCGGTAAAGTCTATGCGCGGTTTTAAGGGTTCCGTCATCGCAGTTTATCTCCAATCAAAAACTCCAGCGCCGCATCCAGACGGATGTGCGGTAACGGCCGATCGACGCTCATGGTCTGAGGGCGGAAGGCTTCAAACTGGAAGCCCTGACTCTGCCAGAAGGCCTGACCCGGCAGCCGCGCGGGGACTTCGCCGGGATAGACGGTAAGCGGCTCGCCGTCACTGAGTCGATTCCCGCGTAATGCTGGTATTTTCTCGCCGTTAAGGTCAATCAGGCCGCTTTGGGTCGCCTGCACCGATGCGAGCCCAAGACAATCCATACTGATGCCTTCAAACGCGGCGTTTTGCCAGGCGTCCTGCACCAGCTGCTGCAGCAGAGAAACCATGTTGGCGTGCTGATCGACCGTAACGTGATCGGCTTTCGTGGCCGCAAACAGCAGCTTGTCGATCACCGGTGAGAACAGACGACGAAACAGCGTCCGCTGCCCGTAGTGGAAACTCTGCATCAGCTGCGTCAGCGCGAGGCGCATATCGTTAAATGCCTGCGGCCCGCTGTTGAGCGGCTGCAGGCAATCCACCAGCACAATCTGGCGGTCGAAACGTAAAAAGTGGTTTTTATAAAAACCTTTGACCACCTTTTCGCAGTAGTAATTGTAACGCTCGCGCAGCATGCCGGCATTCGTGTGTTTGTCGGCCTGTGCCAGCTTCGACTCGCCTGCGCCGTCCACATCCGGCCACGGGAAGAACTGCAGCGCGGGCGCGCCTGCTAAATCACCCGGCAAGACAAAACGGCCCGGCTGGATGAAGTGCAGCCCTTCCTGTTTGCACTGATGCAGATAGTCCGTCCAGGCTTCAGCAATGGTCGCCAGACGGTTTTCGTCCGCAGGCGCCAGCGGATCAAGGCCCTCGCACAGCTGTCGCCATTTCGTTGACCACTCTGCGCGTTGCCCTTGCAACAAGCCCGTCATCTGGCGGGACCAGCTGAGGTAGTCCTGCGCCAGCATCGGCAGGTCGAGCAGCCATTCGCCGGGATAATCGACGATTTCCAGATACAGGGTTGAGGTATCCTTAAAGTGACGTATCAGCGATTCATTAGAACGAAAGCGCAGCGCAAGGCGAATTTCACTGACGCCTCGCGTTGGCGTCGGCCACGCGGGCGGATCGCCGTAAAGCTGCGCCAGCCCTTCGTCGTAGGTGAAACGCGTTATGCCAAAATCACGCTGAGGGACGCGCTTAACGCCCAGCAGACGCTCTTCGCGCACGGCGCTGAGCAACGGCAGTCGCGCGCCGGCGTGCAGGTTCAGCAACTGGTTTACCATCGCGGTGATGAACGCCGTCTTACCGCTGCGGCTCAGGCCGGTAACGGCCAGACGCAGATGTCGATCAACGCCGCGGTTCACCAGTGAATTGAGTTCGTTCTTAAATCGCTTCATCGCCATCCTTCATTGCCCGGAAGCCAGGAATGTATGGCTTCAGAATACAATAAATGGGGGCAGATCGTTGATTATCAATTCTTATTTATTGCTATTGCCGTTTTCTCTCCAGTAAGATGAACGACATTGCTGTCAGTCCGGAGTGAGTAAGGTGTATGTCACCCACCATCTATGATATCGCACGGGTTGCGGGCGTATCGAAATCAACCGTTTCCCGCGTTCTGAATAAACAAACGAATATTTCCCCTGAAGCGCGAGACAAAGTGCTTAAGGCCATAGACGAATTAAATTATCAGCCCAACAAATTGGCCCGCGCCCTGACCTCTTCTGGCTTTGATGCCATTATGGTTATTTCGACCCGCTCGACCAAAACTACTGCCGGTAACCCTTTTTTCTCCGATGTTCTTCACGCCATTACGGCAAAAGCGGAAGAGGAAGGGTTTGACGTTATTTTACAAACCTCGAAAAGCAGTGAGGACGATCTGCAGAAGTGCGTGGGAAAAATAAAGCAGAAGATGATCAAAGGGATCATCATGCTGAGTTCACCCGCAAACGAATCTTTTTTCACCACGCTGGACGAATACGGTGTGCCCGTGGTGGTTATTGGAAAAGTAGAAGGAAAGTTCCAGAATATTTATTCTGTTGATACGGACAATTTTCACGACAGCGCTATTCTGGTCGATTCGTTTATTAAACATGGGCGAACAAAAATTGCCTGTCTGCATGCCCCGCTCGATTATCACGTTTCTATCGATCGCCTTGCGGGTTATAAATCCAGCCTTGAGAAGCAGGGTATCGCCATAAACCCGGACTGGGTCATTGATGGCGGATATACCCATGAAAGCGCGCTCCAGGCAGCCTGCAAATTACTCTCGTCTGACAACCCGCCCAATGCCGTTTTTGCTACTGACAGTATGAAATTGTTGGGTCTATATCGTGCAGCGGATGAGTTAAATCTGATGGTTCCCGAGCAGGTTGCTATGGCAGGCTACAGCGATCCGATGCTGTCTCTCGTTTTAACCCCTGCGCCAGGCGGGTTTGATATTCCGACGAGAAAGCTCGGCGAAGAGAGCTGCAACGTGTTGTTTAAGCGTATTGCGGGTAAACCTGCGCCGCATAAGATTTTGGTTGATACGCATTTTTCGGAAGCGGCGTCCTTGCGCTAATAACCAGGGGCAATCGCCCCTGGTAAATCATGATCAAAACGCGTAGTTCACGCCGACACCCGCATAGTGGAAGCGATCGCTCTCACCTTCGTCATGGTTTTCCCATTCGTAGGCATATTCCAGCGTCATGGATAAACCGTTGTTAAAATCATAGGCGTACAGCATACCCAGACGGTTGAAATCATGTCCTTCACGCGTCGGATCGTCCTGCCAGTCCCAGTTTGACCAGCGATCGAGTCCCAGACGGGTATAAGGCGTTAACGTCGTCTGGCCTAACGAAATCGGCAGGTAGGCACGAATTTCCTGGGTAGAAAACTCGCCGTTATTACGTGAGCTGTCCATATTGAAGCCGCGCTCTAAATAATAATTTACTTTCGCAGAGAACGTTTCGTTGATGGTCCAGGTAAAACCGGTTTCGGTCTCGACGCGGCTGTCAGAATAACCGGTTTTATCCAGATCGTTGGCAAACTGATACATGGCAAACCAGCCGCCAAAGCGCCAGTCGTCGGTTAATTTAATATCCCAGTCAGGCTGAACTTTGTAGCGCTGCATATTAGCGCTACCGTCTTTGGCGCCGTGTTCATCTTTAAAGTGATAACCATAATTGCGGAAGCCACCGGTCAGACCGAACGTAAAATCATCGGTGCCGATAAAGCGATAGCGCAATTCAAATTCCGGGCGATCGAAATAGGTGCCACGCGTCATGCTGCTATAATCAACCGGCCCTTCCTGATACATTGCCAGAGAGATTGTCCAGGCATCCCATGTTGCATTAAACCATACGGAGGGTTCATATAATCCATCTTTATCGTCGCTCTGACCTTCGACGTTTTCAATTTCATACATGGCACCGATATTAAACGCCCACTGCTTTGCGGGTTCTGTTGCTTGCGCGCAGCTAACCCCTGCGCACAGAACGAGCGCAGCACTTCTTAGTAGAGTACTCATAAAATATTCCCTTTATAATTAACAAACAAAAAAAACCGGAAATTTGCATTTCCGGCAAACACCTTTCTTATCTAATAGCCGCTTCGGTATCGGCGTCGAAGAAATGGCACTTATTCATATCGAACTGAATGCCGATAGTATCTCCGGCAACGTAGTCATTGGCCGCGCCTGCGCGGACAACCAGTTCATGTCCACCCACGGTGGCATAAAGCATAAATTCGGCACCGGTAAGCTCAGCGACGCTGACTTTCGCCGCAATATCTTCTCCGCTGCTCTGTAGGGTAAGAATGTCTTCCGGACGGATCCCGAAGACGACCGCTTTACGCTGGTAACCTTGCGCATTCAACTCGGCCAGCTTGCCCTCAGGGATCTCCAGACGCAGCGTTTCCGTTACGAAATAGCGATCGTCGATAGCGCCACGAATGAAGTTCATTGCCGGAGAGCCAATGAACCCTGCGACAAACATATTAGCCGGCTCGTTGTATACCTGCTTCGGCGCACCCACCTGCTGAATGATGCCGTCTTTCAGGATCACGATGCGGGTCGCCATCGTCATGGCTTCCGTCTGGTCGTGCGTAACATAGATCATGGTGGTGTTAAGCTTCTGGTGAAGCTTGCTGATTTCGGCACGCATCTGCACGCGAAGCTTGGCATCGAGGTTGGATAACGGCTCATCCATCAGGAAGACGCCCGCTTCGCGCACGATCGCCCTGCCCAGCGCCACGCGCTGGCGCTGACCACCCGATAAAGCGCCAGGTTTACGCTTCAGGTATTCGCGTAGCCCTAAAATCTGCGCCGCCCAGTTCACGCGTTCTTCAATCACCGCGGGCGCTATTTTTTGCATTTTCAGGCCAAACGCCATGTTGTCGTAGACCGTCATATGCGGATAAAGCGCATAGTTCTGGAATACCATCGCGATATCACGCGATTTGGCAGGCACGTCATTCATGCACACGCCGTCGATAATCAGTTCACCCGCGCTGATCTCCTCAAGACCGGCAATCATTCGCAGCGTCGTGGATTTACCGCAGCCCGACGGACCGACGAAAACAATAAACTCTTTGTCTTCAATTTCGAGGTTGAAATCCTTAACCACGTGGACCTGGTTATCATAGATTTTCTGAATATGTTTCAGAGAAAGTTGAGCCATAATTTATTCCTTATCAATACGCCCGGGACGCCCAGAATTCTGTCAGGCATTTCCAGGTCAGTTCCCGCGTTGAATGAAGTTGTAATCCCGCATGGTTAAGGCCAGGCCCAATCCCGACCGACAGCATTCCTGCGGCGTTGATTGCTTCAACACCCGCAGCGGCATCTTCAATGCCAATCGCCTCTGCAGGATGCACGTTCAGCCCCGCACAGGCCGCAAGGAAGATCTCCGGGTCCGGCTTTGAACGGCAAATGCGGGAAGCATCAGCGCAAAAATCGAAGGCCTGATGAATGCCCAGCGCGTGCAAAATCCCTGGGGCATTGAGCGATACGGATGCCAGCCCAATCTTGACCTTCGCGGCACGGATCTCCGCCAGCACGTCGCGGATCCCCGGCAGCAGAGAATCCTGCGTCAGTGATGCCAGCGACTGGACGTAAAGCGCATTTTTTTTCGTCGCAAGCGCCAGGCACTGCTCCTCACTAAACATCCCCTCTTTTCCGCCGTGCTTCAGAATGCGCTGGAGGGAATCCATGCGGCTTATCCCCTTAAGCTGTTCGTTAAACACTTCGTCGAAGGTAATGCCAATTTCCTCCGCCACGGCACGCCAGGCCAGAAAGTGAAGATGCGCGGTATCGGTGATCACACCGTCCAAATCGAATACAACAGCCTTAAGCGTCATGTTGCCCCTCCGTGGTAGCGGTCCCATTCACGGACGCAAGAAATTCCTTATACGCGAAGACTTCTCGCTCCGGGATATGTAGCGTTTTGCCCCACAGCGTCAGCGTGGCAGGCGCCGTGGTTTCAATGGTTAACACCTCGTTTTCATACGTGAAGTGCATTGATGCGTTCCGCCACCGCAGCGGGAAAGCGAGTTTTTGCCAGTGACCAGGCAGTTTTGGCGCGAGATGCAGTTCCCCTTCAATGATTTGCAGGCCAGCAAATCCCTGAATTGCGCCAGACCAGATCGCACCGGTTGCCGCAGCATGAATGCCCTCATCGCTGCTGTGCGGATCCTCGCCCAAATCAATGGCGATGCCATCGCGCCAGAAGGCATAGGCCCCCTGCGTGTCACCGCAGCGCGCGAGTACAATCCCGTGAATGGCCTTGCTCAGGGACGAATCATGGATCGTGCGTGGCTCATAGAACGCCAGATTGGCGGCGCATTGCTGTGGCGTAAACCGTTCTGGCAGCAGGTAGTTAAGCATCACCACATCTGCCTGCTTCAGGATCTGCATCTCGTTCACTTCCGCGCGGGAATAATCGAGCAGAATCGTCTGTTTACCCGCTTTGGCTTTGTAACGGCTCAGATCGATGGCAGGTTTTGCCATGAAGGTATCATCCTGCGGGATCACACCGTCTGCATCGGCCTCCGGTAGCCATAAGCGCGCCAGGAACTGCGCGGCATTCACCGTAAAACGCTCATCCTCACGCCCAAACATCGCCATAAACTGGCGCGCGCAGGCAACGTTGTGCCAGGCCAGATAGTTGGTGTAAGCGTTGTTGTTCACGTGCTCGGTGTATTCGTCCGGTCCGATCACATCATGGATTTCCAGACGACCATTGACGTCCGTTGCGCGTCCCATCCAGAACAAAGCCGTTTCCATCAGCAGCGTCAGGCCTTCGTTACGCATAAAGGCGTCATCATGCGTCGCCTGCCAGTACGCAACGACGGCCCAGGCAATATCAGCCACGATGTGATGCTCTGCAAGTGCGGAAGCCACCTTCTGGCGTACCCCGGTGCGGATGTTGATTGCCGCGAACTCAGGCGTCTCTTCCTCTCCGCTTGCGGCGCTTTCCCATGGGAACAACGCGCCCGGCCAGCCGTTACGACGGGCTTTTTCCCGTGCGCCAGCCAGATTAAGCCAGCGATAGCGCAGCAGGCTGCGGGCAACCTGCGGGCGGGTAAACAGATGGAAAGGCAGCAGGAAAATTTCGGTATCCCAGAAGACGTGCCCCTTGTACCCTTCGCCCGTCAGTCCTTTTGCGGCAATACTACTTCGCTCATCATGGGCAGGCGTCATCGCGGTCAGGTGCCAGACCGCATAATCCAGCGCCATCTGATCCTGTTGCTCTGCGGAAGTCACTTCCACCCGGGCATCACGCCAGACCTCTTTCCAGGCATACGCTGAGCTTTCAAGCAATGCTTCGTAACCTCTTGCGGCAGAAACTTTGAGATCGGCCAGCGCGTTGCGCGCAAAAGACTCCTGCGACAGCGCTTTATCGCTGCGATGCGTCACCCAGACGATCTTTTCAAGCGTGACAGTGTCACCCTGAGCAATGGTCAGTGAATGATGTACGCTGAGACGCCGATTTTTGGCGGTGAAACAGCTGTCACTTTTCGAGGAGAGTTGGCAAAACGCCGAAACAACAACCTCCGACGCCCGGTCCTGCGTTTCATACACCCCCTGCATATAGTGCTGATCAAAGACCCTGACCGAGAGTTCATCCAGATGCTGTCTGCCGCTGTTCGTTTGCGTCGCATCAATGCCGGTTTTCAGCACGGCATGCGTGGCGGCATCAAGAGGCGTGATCGCGAGCTGCATAGCCACTAAAGGCAGCTGGTCCAGCGACACAAAACGACGACTCTCCAGCCGATAGCGTTTCCCGTGGGGTGAACGCCAGACAACGTTACGATGCAGTTCGCCGTTAGCGAAGGCCAGCTCGCGCTGCCACTCAAGAATTTCCCCGGCCAGGAGGGTGAAATTGACGCCGTCCAGCTCTACATCAATACCGGTGATATCCGGCAGATTGACCAGCTCGGTGGTCTCGTTGCGCCCCGCGCGATGATACAGCCCAGCGAGATACATGCCTCTGGTCTGCTGGGTGTACTCTTCTTCGT
This sequence comes from Enterobacter cloacae complex sp. P17RS, assembly GCF_014895885.1. Lineage (NCBI taxonomy): Bacteria > Pseudomonadati > Pseudomonadota > Gammaproteobacteria > Enterobacterales > Enterobacteriaceae > Enterobacter > Enterobacter cloacae complex sp. P17RS. The sequence continues at coordinate 255,293 of NZ_JADBQK010000003.1, read as the reverse complement.
GCGCGGCGCGAATACCCATGTAGCCATTGCCGCATGCCATGATGGAGGCGTATTTATTCAGGCTGTGTGGACAAAAGCCCGGATCGGTTAATACAGAGACGTTCAGCATAGTGTTACGCTTTCCCCTGTTTCTGCGGATTCATAAAGCGCGCCAACAAGCTGCTGAATTACCAGTCCCTGTTCTGCATCGGCAATCATCACGGGCTCTCCCAGCACGTGACGTACGAAAGCATCCATGCTGCGCAGATGGCGCTGATCGTCCGCCTCTTCGCGCTGGGTAAGGGTTTCTAAAACACCGGCTTCGTCATTGTAGATGTGCGCCGGGAACAGCGTTGCACCCGCCTTTTCACCGCAGAAAGAGACGTTCATGATTGACTGCTCGCGAATGTTAAGCGCAAAGGAGGTGTCCAGACGCAAAATGCCGCCGTTGCAGAATTCAATCGTGCCAAACAGCGCATCTTCCACGGTAAATTGCGCAGGATCCCACTCGCCAAACTGACCGGTGCTTTTACGGTTTCCCAGCCTCTGGAAGCTGTGCGCAGTCACCCGTTTTACCGCCGGGAAACCCAGGACATACATTGCGGCGTCGAGCATATGAATGCCTATATCAATCAGCGGTCCACCGCCCTGTAGCGATTTGTTGGTAAAAACGCCCCACCCCGGCACACCGCAGCGACGCAGCGCCTGCGCTGAGGTAAAGTAAACTTCACCGAGCGTTCCGTTCATTACCGCATCGCGCAGGAGTTGGGTATCCAGGGCAAAGCGATGGTGAAAATCATAGGCCAGGACTTTTCCTGCCTTGCGCGCCGCGATGCGCATCTCATCAGCCTGCTGCGGGGTCATCGCCGGGGGCTTTTCACACATCACATGGCAGCCCGCCTCGAGCGCCGCCATCACGTGTTCAAAATGGAACCGGTTGGGCGAACAGACGCTCACCACATCCGGTTTTACTGCCTGCAACATCTCGTGAGCGTCCTGCCATGCCGATGGAATAGCATAACGTTCCGCGAACGCCTGTGCCTGCTCAAGGCGGCTGTCCATGACAGCCACCATTTGAACATCACTGCGCGTGGCGTAATACGAGGCATGCACTTTGTCCGCGACCTGCCCGGCGCCAATAATGGCGACGCGCAGAGGCGAAGGTGTAGAAGCACTCATCACGCTCGTCATCCTTAGCATTCACGCAAATAAGTGAGAGAGTCCTGATAAGCCTTAGCCGGATCCTCGGCGCGAACACGGCATTCATACACCACGTATCCCTGATAGTTATCGGCACGCAGCTGATCGAACAGGCTGGCGAAATCGAGGCTGCCGCTGCCCGGCTGATAGCGGTGGTTATCTGCAATGTGAACATGACCCAGTAGATCGCGGTTCTGATGCAGCGCGTCCGTCAGCGAGTCTTCTTCAATGTTCATGTGATAGAAATCACCGATGATCTGCACGTGCTTCAGGCCGTTCTCTTCGATATAACGACGCGCGTCTGCCAGGGTGTTGATCATATGATCCTGGTAGCGGTTCAGCGGCTCCAGGTAGACGGTGGTGCCGGTGCGCGCGGCCACCTCATCCAGCCAGCGCAGCGAGGCGCTTACGGCTTTGCGGTCACCGTCCAGGCTGCGTGGAGAGGTCATTGGCGGCAGACGGAAGGTAAACATGCCCCAGGCAGCAGGCACGATAATGCCCTTTCCGCCCACTTCTGCCAGCGCTTCCAGAATGCGTTCGATCTGCTGTAATCCGTTCAGACGGCGTTCTTCGATGAAATCACCGATCCAGCCATCGTACCCGCCACATGCTGTCGTCACCGGCAGGCCCGTGGCTTTGATAGCGGCTTTCACTTCGTCGAGATTTTCCACCAGCAGACGGCCGTCAATTTCGTAGCCATCAAAACCCATCGCTTTGATGTACTCGAATTTTTCCATGATGTTGGTCGGGAAAAAGGCCTGGTTTTGTGTTGCGATCTTCATGATTTGCTGTCCTTAGCTTAAAAAGTGACGCCCATTTTGATACTGAGTTCCGGATGCTGATCGACATACTTCATATAGCTTTCCGGGCTGGTGGTGAAGGTCACGACCGGGTCGATCAGATCTTCACAGTTCAGATAACCGTTCATCAGCAATTCCCAGCAGGTCTCTTCGATACGCTTGCGGCTCCAGCGCGGATAGTCCGGGTTCGGTTCACTGCAGGCGCGGGAGAAGACAATCTTCGCGTTGTTGAAGTGCGCTTCGCGGCCCAGGTTGAAGCCTGCCGCAAACGGTTTGGCGAAGGCCACGTAGGAGATGGTTCCGCCGTAGGCGAGCCCGCGCAGCGCGGACTGCAGCGCATCCGCAAACCCGCTGGTTTCGATGATCACGTCCGCGCCCTGCTTCCCGGTCAGCTTTTTAATTTCCAGACCGACATCGGTACCGATTGGATTCAGGCAGTGGTCCGCACCGTGACGGCGAGCGATCTCACAGCGGTGTTCAATCGGATCAACGCCGATAACCACTGACGCACCGGCTTTTTTCGCCAGCTGAATCGCAATCTGTCCGATGGCTCCCAGACCGACCACGACAACAAAGTCACCCACACGGACGTTGGCATCACGCACGCCGCTCATGGCGAACTGCGCCGGATCGTAGCAAACGGCATTCTTCCAGGACGCGCCCTGCGGCATTTTACGCAGCTTATAGTTGTTCACCGCGTTAACGATGACCGTCTCCTGCAGCGGGCCGTAGCAGCAGACGCTGTCGCCGATCTGGTATTCCGTTACGTCTGCACCGCATTCAATAATGTCGCCAACGATCATGTTGCCCAGCTGGAACTTACCGAATTCGATACCGCGCGCAGCGCCCTCTTCACGCGGCGTGAACATCTGCCACTCTGCGTTGAACTCTTCATCAATAAACGGGCTTGCCGCGCGGAAATCCACGACTTCCGTTCCGTGCTTCGGGGCGCCAAAGCGGGCGCGAATTTTCACTTCATGTGCTTCCACAGCACGATCTTCATACTCCACCAGCGCCGCTACGCGTGGCGCTGTCGCAACTAACTTCTTCATAACTTGCTCCTGATAAAAAATTGGCCGCCTTAGCCCTTGACGCCACCGGCGGTCAAACCACTTTTAATAAAACGTTCAGAGAGTGCGTACATGATGACCACCGGAAGCGCCGTCACCAGCGATGCCGCCATCATGCGACCCCAGATATAATCTGGCGTACTAAAGAGCGTGTTCAGCCCGACCGGCAGGGTAAAGTTGCTGGCGCTGGACAGGAAAATGGAGGCAAACAGGTAGTCGTTCCATGCCACCATGAAGCAGTAAACAAACACCGACACGAGACCGGAAATGGCCAGCGGCACGGTAATGCGGAAGATGATTTGCAGGCGGTTCAGACCATCCATCATCGCGGCCTCTTCTATTTCGTCCGGAATGGTGTCGAAATAGCTGCGCAGCATGAATACCGCCGTAGGCAACGTCTGGGTCACCATGGTGATAATCAGCGCCAGTTCAGTGTCGTAAATGCCGAGCGCGGTGATGATTTTGAACAGCGGCACCACCAGCAAAATCCCGGAGAACATATAGACGGTGTAGAAGCTCGCGTTGATCGTCGCGCGCCCCTTAAAGCGCAGCTTGGACAAGGCGTAAGCGCCCAGCGTGCCGAGAAACACCGCAATTACCGATGACGTCAGCGACACCACCATGCTGTTGCGGAAGTAATCCACGAACGGGAAAATTAGCGGGTTAAAGATGTCAACGTAATGCTGAAGCGTCCACGCCTGCGGCAGAATAGTCGGATTCAGCGATATGGCCTCTTTCGCGCTCTTGAATGACGTCATCAGCATCACGAAGAACGGGAACAGCGTGATAATCAGAAATACCACCAGCCCCAGATAGAAACCAATACGGCCCAGTATGCGTTTATTTGTTGCCATTGAGGTTTACCCTTTTTCTGGTCAGCAGAATGACGGCGAAGATGATCACAAACAGCACAACAGAAATGGCGGCTGCTTTGCCCAGATCGTTGAATGCAAAGGCAGTTTTATAGAGATACACGCCCAGAATATCGACCTTCGTGGTCAGCAGATAAACATCCGCAAACATGTAGAACATCCAGATGGTTCGTAGCGTCACCACCGTTGCCAGTACAGGCATGATGGCGGGCAACGTGACGATACGGAAACGCTGCCAGGCGTTGGCTCCGTCCATCTCTGCCGCTTCATACAGCGATTTATCAATGGTCTGCAAAATTGCCAGGAATGAGATAAAGGCATACGGGAAGTAGCGCCAGATGGCGAACAGCACCACCAGCACGAAGCTGCTGCCAGGGTTGTCGAACCAGAGCGGCGCCTGGTCATACAGATGCAGCAGATCGACGCCCAGATAGTTCACAATGCCGTAGCCGTTGTTGAACATGTATTTCCAGGCAAATACCAGGGAAATAGAGGGTGTCACGTAGGATAAAATCACCAGCGAACGCGCCGTCTTCCGGAGACGAAACTCACGGTTAAAGAAGATGGCGACGGCAAGCCCCAGCCCGGTGCTGCCGAGCACGACCAGCGCCGTATACCAGAACGTCATCCACAGCGAGTGCCAGAACGCAGCATCCCCCAGAATGCGGATGTAGTTATCCAGGCCAACAAACACCGCATCAATACGCGGGTTAAGCGGCAGGCGTAAGAAACTGATTTCAATATTGGAAATCATTGGCCAGGCCACCAGGCCCCCCAGCAAAATCAGGCTGGGGGCCAACAGCAGCATGGCGAAAGGCATATCTGAACGACCAGAAAACAACGTCTTCATAATTTCCTTCCGCAGAGCGCTCCTATCGTTGTGAAATCAGGTCAGTCAGTCGCGTCTGGCTCTTGCTAAGCGTTGCGCTGAGATCTTGTTTACCCACGGTGACGTTATGCACCATGGAGCTGATAATGCCGGACCCTGTCACATCGCCCATGCGCGTGAAGTTTTTGTCGCCGACAGCACCAAACACCTGTACGTTCGGGAATTGGGCAATCAGTTCATAAGGCAGTTGCCCAAACGCTTTAATCACCTCGTTGTTTTTCCAGGTATCCGTTCCTACGACCAGCGTGTTCACCGGCAGCGCCGCGCCCGGCGACATCATGACCCAATCGGTTGCGTTTTGAGCCTGCTCCATCCACGTCACAAACTTTTCAGCCGCTTGCGTTTCTTCTTCGGTTTGTCCGCTGGTGATCGTCAACGAGGTGACCATGCCATAAACGGCAGAGGACTTTTCTGTCGGGACAACGAAGCCAAGGTTGGCAGGGTTACCATCCTGGAATACCGCCGGCAGGATGTAGGTGGAATAGACGGCCATCGGTGCAGAACCGTTCATGAAGGCATCTTTGATCTCCATGACGTCGTTCGAGCCCGGCATGGTGGTCGCGGCCAGCGCTTTGTAGAACGCCAGCGCTTTTGCCATTTCAGGGGTGTCAATTTCAACGTTTCCGTTGGCATCAAAAACGTTCGCGCCGCCGGAAAGCGCAAACTGGGAGAACGCCTGCTCGGTCATGACGCTTTCCGCGGTGGGCAGCGCAATACCGTAATGTTTGTTGGCCGGGTCGTTAAGCTTCTGGCTGGCTTTCAGCAGCTGTTCCCAGTTATGCGGTTCCTGAATACCCGCAGCGGCAAGCACATCTTTGTGATACCAGACGCCGGACAGCCAGGCGCTCATCGGCACCCCCGTCCAGGCTGTGCCGTCTTCAGTACGCACAACGCGCAGGATCCCGTCATAGAAGGTCTTTTCGCCTACCGCTTCAATGGCTTCACCGATAGCCTTGCGATCCAGGAGTTGTTCCTTATCCATGACTTTCGCGTAATCATGGCTGACTTCAATAACTTCAGGCAGCGCGCCCGTTCTGGCGAGCGTAATCACTTTGGTGTTGTAGGCATCTTCTTCCACCGGCACCTGCTTCACCGTAATGCCGGGGTTTTCTTTCTCGAATTTTTCGATCAGTTTCGTAATAACCGCCTGGCGCTCCTGCTCTACTGACGAGTGCATGAACTCAATGGTCACAGCAGACGCTTTATCATCTTTACAGCCTGATAACAGGGCGCACGAAACCAGTGCTGATAACAGCACAATTTTGGGCATTTTCATTTTAGGGTCCTTTTTAGTTTTCTTTAATCCACATAACCTGCCATGGATTGAGAGTCAGCTCTTTACCGCTAACAGCTTGTCCTGATAGTAATTCCATACCAGTAAGCGTGTCCCCATAAACGGTATGAACGTTATTACTAAAATTAAACAGGGCTGTAATTCTCTCACCGTTATCAGCCACGCGAACAATTTTAAGAATTTGTTCATCCAGTGATTCAAAAAATGCCTGGGCATCAGGGTGAAACGCACTTTCCCCACGACGAATCGCAATAAACTCGCTTAAACGGGAATAAATTTTATGACGAATGCTATTTTTATTATTAAGTTCGAGATCAACCTGACCGGCATTATATTTCTTGCGGTTTATCGCGCGGTTATAGCCGAGGCGCTCGACCCCTTCATAATCGTTACGGGAGCCAAGAATACTTTGAATATACACGGCAGGTACACCTGGAAAACTTAACAGCACCGCATGCGCCAGAATAAAGCGCGCAATGCGTTCATCATCTGAACTGTTTTGCGCGCTTAACGCGTCAAGATAGGTCACATTAATTTCGTAAGGACTGCGCGTACCGTCAGGATTATTTTTCCAGTTGACCAGCGCCCCTTCCTGCTGAAGTTTCTCAACCAGTGCGAGGATTTCTGATTCCGGCAGAATGCCGCGCAGTGGGTTCAGACCGATACCGTCATGAGACGCCAGGAAATTGAACCAGGTCGTTTTTGTTGAAGGCAGCGCCAGCGATCCCGCCCACTGACAGAGAGCGTTAACATCCTGACGGTGCACTGCATGCAGCACCAGCGGCGGCAAGGAGAACTGGTAGACCATCTGAGCTTCATTTTCACCGTCACCGAAATAAGAGATATTGTCCTTATGCGGAACGTTCGTCTCAGTAATGATCACGGTACCCGGCGCCACGGCCTCGGTAATAGCACGGAAAAGCTGGATAAGGCAGTGAGTCTGTTCCAGATGGATACAGCTTGTTCCAGGGATCTTCCACATAAATCCGACGGCGTCCAGACGGATATAACGCGCCCCTTCCGCCAGGTAATGGAGCAGCACGTCAACCATTGCAATCAGCACCTGAGGCGAGGCGAAGTTAAGATCGATCTGGTCATCGCTGAAGGTGGTCCAAAGATGACGCACGCTGCCATCATGCAGCGTAAACGGCGTCAGCAACGGTAATGCGCGAGGACGCGTCACCGCAGATAAATCAGTTTCTGGATCGACAGCAATAAAGAAATCTTCGTAGCCAGGTTTCTGCGCAAGATAATTAGCAAACCATTCACTTTTTGCTGACATATGGTTGCAGACGAAATCAAACATTAAGCTGGCAGACTGTTTTAGATCAGCAACGTCTTGCCAGGTCCCGGTTTCAGGCGCAACGTTGTGGTAATCAATAACGGAAAATCCGTCATCAGAGGACCACGGATAAAAAGGCAAAAGGTGGACATGGGAAAACGTGCGAGCAAGCCACTCATTATAAAAGCGGGTAAATACCGGCAACGCTTTCTCCCCTTTCGCGGAGAACTGATCGGCGTAGGTGATCAGAACGACATCTTTTTCATCCCAGCCTGATTTACGCTTTTCTGTAATATCAACAGCAGCTTGTTCAAGCTTTGTTAATAACACTTTAAAATGTGCTTCAGAAAATGATTCACCGTAAATATGCTTGATAAGTTTTTTAATTTTTGCGTTCACATTATTTTCCATGGTAGCGGTCCCACGAAGGGCAATCTACTCCCCTGAAAAATATCTGTCAACGAACCGGGAGGCTGAAAAACGCAATTACAAAGCAGCTCTGTGCAGTAATGTGAGCTGCCGCAAAGAAAGTGAGGGAAAGGGATGAAATGTCGTTAGCCCTTCCGGGGAGAGAAAGGGCTAACGCGAGCGTGAATTATCGGGATAAGTAGCGGCGTGACAGCCGCTTTGCCGCTTTTTGCAAAAGAGGTTCAAGCGCCACGGCCAGCAACATTCTGACCGGCTTGCGGGCAACAGATTTGATCGCCCAGCCCGCCACACCTGCCGGGCCGTAACGTAACGCCGTCATCAGAACCAGTTTACCTGCGATTTTCAGGCCGGGTTTTACCTTCTGACCGGCCTGTTGCCAGTTTTTCTTCATGTATATTCTCTCTTAAAGCTGACGAAAACGACTTCTCAGCGTAAAGGTATCGGATGTGACATAGCGTTCCATTTCACGTAACCGCTTCTCCCCTTCAGCCAGCCGATCGTCAACCGCATTGAGAAGATCGTTACTGGTAGGCGCGCCTTCCGCAGCCAGTTCGCCTTCCGGCATCGGGTCAAGTACAAACGACAGCACGATGTAGGCGACGAAAGTGATAAACGCCAGGCCGAAAAATATCGACAGCACCGTGACCACACGAACCAGCTTTACCGGAACGTCAAGATAATGGGCCAGCCCGGCGCAAACGCCGCGCACCATGCCCTGCTGTGGAATTCGCCACAATTTTTTGTTCAGATTCAGTCCTGACATTAACGGTCCCTCCAGTTAGGATGTTCTGCATCCAGGATTGCTTCCAGCGCCTGAATGCGATCGCGCATCTTGTTAGCCTGGTCGGTAAGCTGCGCAAGACGTTGTTGTTCACTCTGGGATAAATCGTTCCCTGAAGAACGGTTGCTGTAGTGCAGCCATAGCCAAATCGGCAAAACAAACAGCACGAAAATCGTCAGGGGAATGGCCAGGAAAAGCGCGCTCATGTGTACTCCTTGTCGTCGGATGCTTAGCGGCACGCTCAGGTGCCGCAACATTATTATTGGTTATCTTGCTTCATTTTGGCTTTCAATGCCGCCAGCTGCTCGCTGATTTCATCGTCCGCTTTCAGATCGGCAAACTGTTGATCCAGCGACTTTTGCTTACCGATGCCGTGGCTCTCTGCTTCCGCTTCCATCTGGTCGATACGACGCTCGAATGACTCAAAACGCGCCATGGCCTCATCCAGCTTGCCACTGTCCAGCTGACGACGCACGTCGCGGGAAGAGCTTGCCGCCTGATGACGCAGGGTCAGCGCCTGCTGACGCGCGCGGGTTTCGCTCAGTTTATTTTCGAGCTCACCAATCTCTTTTTTCATGCGGGTGAGCGTGTCTTCCACCAGCGTGACTTCATGCTCCAGCGTAGCGATCATGTCCGCCAGCTTCTGCTTTTCAATTAACGCTGCGCGAGCAAGATCTTCTTTATCTTTGCGCAGGGCGAGTTCCGCCTTTTCCTGCCATTCATTGAGCTGAGCGGTGGCCTGCTCAATACGGCGCGTTAACTGCTTTTTCTCAGCCAGCGCACGGGCGGAGGTAGAACGCACTTCAACCAGCGTGTCTTCCATCTCCTGAATCATCAGGCGCACCAGCTTCTGCGGATCTTCTGCTTTCTCCAGCAGTGAGTTGATGTTGGCGTTCACGATGTCGGCAAAACGAGAAAAAATACCCATAATCAAATCCTCATAGTTCTGTTATCGGGCTATGCCCTGCTGTACTGATAATACAATTTCCGTGCCAGTTTTTTATCTTATTGATTTTACACGATGTGATTGATTTTTATTCATCACAGAACTATGCTGACCTGGTGAATATCGCTAAGGAGTGGTTAATTTCATCATGGCTCAATACAAAGATAACTTACTCGGCGAAGCCAACAGTTTTCTTGAGGTGCTGGAACAGGTCTCTCGCCTTGCGCCGCTCAACAAACCGGTGCTGATTATCGGCGAGCGCGGCACGGGTAAGGAACTGATTGCCAACCGTCTGCACTATTTATCCGGACGCTGGGACGGCCCCTTCATTTCTCTAAATTGTGCGGCGCTGAATGAAAACCTGCTCGACACCGAGCTGTTCGGCCACGAGGCGGGCGCGTTTACCGGCGCTCAAAAGCGCCATCCGGGACGCTTTGAGCGCGCCGACGGCGGTACCCTGTTCCTTGATGAACTCGCCACCGCGCCGATGCTGGTGCAGGAAAAGCTGCTGCGCGTGATTGAGTATGGTGAACTGGAGCGCGTCGGCGGCAGCCAGCCGCTGCAGGTTAACGTGCGCCTGGTCTGCGCCACCAACGCCAATCTGCCGGAGATGGTCGCGAAGGAGAAATTTCGTGCCGATCTGCTTGACCGCCTGGCCTTTGACGTCGTTCAGCTTCCGCCCCTGCGCGACAGGAGGAGCGACATCATGCTGCTTGCTCAACAATTTGCGATTCAGATGTGCCGCGAGCTCGGTCTCCCTCTTTTCCCCGGCTTCAGCGATCATGCGCGGGAGACGCTTCTGGCCTACCGCTGGCCGGGAAATATCCGCGAACTGAAGAACGTTGTGGAGCGTTCTGTTTACCGCCACGGCAGCAGCGAGACGGAGCTGGACAATATCATTATCGATCCTTTTCAGCGCAATGCGCCGCCGGTTTCCTCCCCGTCATCGTCAGGCGATACTCCCGCGCTGCCCCTTGATTTGCGCCAGTTCCAGCACGAGCAGGAGCAACAGCTGCTGGAGCAAAGCCTGAAGGCGGCGAAATATAACCAGAAACGCGCGGCCGAACTCCTGGGCCTGACCTACCATCAGTTACGGGCATTGCTTAAAAAACATCAAATGCGCTGACAATATCGGCACTTACCCGCAGACATTTTTACGAAGCAGGCGTAAGTGCGATACACTTTGCAGATCGAACCTAAAAACCTTAAAAATTATGCGTCTGGTTTTATCGTCCTTTTTTGCACTCGGTCTGTTCAGCGGCCTGGCGTTTGCTGCGCCCGGGCAGTCTACGCAGCCTGACATTCGTGACAGCGGCTTCGTCTATTGCGTCAGTGGCCAGGTGGACACCTTCAACCCGCAAAAAGCGGGCAGCGGCCTGATTGTGGATACGCTCGCCGCGCAGCTTTACGACCGTCTGCTTGATGTCGACCCGTACACCTATCGCCTGGTGCCTGAACTTGCGGAAAGCTGGGAAGTCCTGGATAACGGTGCAACCTACCGTTTTCGCCTGCGCGATGATGTCGCGTTTCAGCGTACGCCGTGGTTTACCCCTACGCGCAAGCTGAACGCGGATGACGTGGTCTTCACCTTCCAGCGTATCTTTAACCGTAACCACCCGTGGCATAACGTTAACGGGGATAATTTCCCCTATTTCGACAGCCTGCAGTTTGCCGACACCGTTAAAAGCGTGCGCAAGCTGGACAGCCGGACGGTTGAATTTACGCTGACGCGCCCGGATGCCTCCTTCCTCTGGCACCTGGCGACCCACTATGCGTCCGTTATGTCCGCCGAATACGCGGCGAAGCTGACGAAAAAAGATCGTCAGGAGTTGCTCGACCGCCAGCCGGTCGGTACCGGTCCATTCCAGTTGGCCGAATACCGCGCGGGGCAATATATTCGCCTGCAGCGCCACGAACATTTCTGGCGCGGTACGCCGCTGATGCCGCAGGTGGTGGTCGATCTCGGGTCTGGCGGAACGGGACGGCTCTCGAAACTGCTCACCGGGGAATGCGACGTGCTCGCCTGGCCCGCTGCCAGCCAGCTCACCATTTTGCGCGACGATCCGCGTCTGCGTCTGACGTTACGCCCGGGGATGAACATCGCTTATCTGGCCTTTAACACCGATAAGCCGCCGCTGAACAACCCTGCCGTACGTCACGCTCTGGCGCTGGCGATCAACAACCAGCGTCTGATGCAGTCGATCTACTACGGCACGGCGGAAACCGCCGCCTCAATTTTACCGCGCGCCTCGTGGGCCTACGACGGTGAGGCTAAAATTACGGAATACAATCCGGCAAAAGCGCGTGAACAACTGAAAGCGCTGGGCGCGGAAAACCTGACGCTCCAGCTTTGGGTGCCCACCAGCTCCCAGGCGTGGAACCCGAGCCCGCTGAAAACCGCTGAACTGCTGCAGGCGGATATGGCGCAGGTGGGCGTCAAGGTGATCATCGTACCGGTTGAGGGCCGTTTCCAGGAGGCGCGCCTGATGGATATGAATCACGACCTCACCCTGACAGGCTGGGCTACCGACAGTAACGATCCGGACAGCTTCTTCCGGCCGCTGCTGAGCTGTGCTGCGATAAATTCGCAGACCAACTACGCCCACTGGTGTAACCGGGAGTTCGACGCCGTGCTGCAAAAAGCGCTCTCTTCCCAACAGCTGGCATCGCGCATTGACGCTTACGATGAAGCGCAAAAGATACTCGCTCAGGAACTGCCGGTGCTTCCGCTGGCCTCTTCCCTGCGCCTTCAGGCCTACCGCTATGATATTAAAGGCCTGGTGCTGAGCCCGTTCGGCAACGCCTCGTTCGCCGGCGTATCGCGTGAAAAAGAACAAGAGGTGAAAAAACCATGATTATTTTTACCTTGCGTCGGCTCCTTTTACTGCTGGTGACGCTCTTTTTCCTGAACTTTGTCGGCTTCAGCCTGAGCTATTTCACGCCGCACGCCCCGCTACAGGGCTCATCGCTGTGGGATGCCTGGCTGTTCTGGTTTAACGGTCTGCTGCACTGGGATTTCGGCGTGTCGAGCATCAACGGGCAGCTTATCTCCGAGCAGCTGAAGGAGGTGTTCCCGGCCACGATGGAGCTGTGCATTCTGGCCTTCGGCTTTGCCCTGATGGTAGGTATTCCCGTGGGCATGCTGGCCGGGATCTACCGCAACAAGTGGCAGGATAAGTTTATCAGCGCCCTTGCCCTGCTCGGCTTCTCTATCCCGGTATTCTGGCTGGCGCTGCTGCTGACGCTGTTCTTCTCGCTGACGATGGGTTGGCTACCAGTCTCTGGCCGTTTTGACCTGCTCTATACGGTTAAAACGGTAACGGGTTTTGCCATCATTGACGCCTGGCTGTCCGATTCCGTCTGGCGCCATGAGATGATCGTCAGCGCCCTGCGTCATATGGTACTGCCGGTGCTGACGCTGGCGGTTGCGCCGACAACCGAGGTGATCCGCCTGATGCGCCTGAGCACCATCGAGGTGTTTGAGCAGAACTATGTCAAAGCTGCCGCCACGCGCGGATTGTCGCGCCTGACCATACTGCGCCGCAACGTCCTGCACAACGCTCTGCCGCCGGTAATTCCGCGCCTGGGGCTGCAGTTTTCCACCATGCTTACGCTGGCCATGATCACCGAGATGGTCTTTAGCTGGCCCGGGCTGGGACGCTGGCTGATTAACGCCATCCGTCAGCAGGATTATGCTGCTATATCAGCGGGTGTGATGGTGATTGGTTCGCTGGTCATTATTGTTAACGTGTTGTCCGATATTTTGGGTGCGATGGCTAACCCATTGAAGCATAAGGAATGGTATGCCTTACGATAACGTTTACAGTGAAAAGCGCACGCCCGGTGCGCTGCGTACCGTGTGGCGAAAGTTCTATGGTGACACCACGGCAATGATCGGCCTTTATGGCTGCGCCGGTCTGGTATTGCTTTGCCTCTTTGGTTCGTGGTTTGCGCCTTATGGCATCGATCAGCAGTTCCTTGGCTATCAGCTGCTGCCGCCTTCCTGGTCACGCTACGGCGAAGTCTCATTCTTCCTCGGCACTGACGATCTCGGACGCGACGTATTGAGCCGTCTGTTAAGCGGGGCTGCCCCGACGGTGGGCGGCGCGTTTGTCGTGACGCTCGCGGCGACGCTCTGTGGACTGGCTCTCGGTATTTTCGCGGGCTCCACGCACGGCCTGCGCTCGGCGGTGCTGAACCACATTCTGGACACGCTGCTGTCGATTCCGTCTCTGCTGCTGGCAATCATTGTGGTTGCCTTTGCCGGTCCGCATCTGTCGCATGCCATGTTCGCCGTCTGGCTGGCTATCCTCCCCCGCATCGTGCGCTCGGTTTACAGCATGGTGCATGACGAGCTGGAAAAAGAGTATGTCGTTGCGGCCCGTCTGGACGGCGCGACGACCTTCAATATTTTGTGGTTTGCCGTTCTGCCAAACATCGCCGCCGGGCTGGTCACCGAGATCACCCGTGCGCTGTCGATGGCGATCCTGGACATCGCTGCGCTCGGGTTCCTCGACCTCGGCGCGCAGCTGCCGTCCCCTGAATGGGGTGCGATGCTCGGTGACGCGCTGGAATTGATCTACGTGGCGCCGTGGACGGTTATGCTGCCGGGGGCGGCGATTATGGTAAGCGTGTTGCTGATCAACCTGCTGGGCGATGGTATTCGCCGTGCAATTAACGCGGGGGTGCAATAATGCCGCTTCTTGATATTCGCAACCTCACCATTGAATTCAAAACCGGTGAAGGCTGGGTTAAAGCTGTCGATCGCATCAGCATTACTCTCGCCGAGGGCGAGATTCGCGGGCTGGTGGGTGAATCTGGTTCGGGAAAAAGCCTGATCGCCAAAGCGATCTGCGGCGTGGCGAAAGACAACTGGCGCGTGACCGCCGACCGCATGCGGTTCGACGATATAGACCTGCTGCGCCTCTCTCCGCGCGAGCGTCGCAAGCTGGTCGGCCATAACGTCTCGATGATTTTCCAGGAGCCACAGTCCTGCCTCGATCCGTCCGAGCGCGTAGGCAAACAGCTGATGCAGAATATTCCCGGCTGGACCTATAAAGGCCGCTGGTGGCAGCGTTTCGGCTGGCGCAAGCGCCGCGCCATTGAGCTATTACACCGCGTCGGGATCAAAGACCATAAAGACGCGATGCGCAGCTTCCCGTATGAGCTGACCGACGGTGAATGCCAGAAGGTGATGATTGCCATCGCCCTGGCTAATCAGCCGCGTTTGCTGATTGCGGATGAACCCACCAACGCGATGGAGCCGACCACCCAGGCACAAATTTTCCGCCTGCTGTCGCGCCTGAACCAGAACAATAACACCACCATTTTGCTGATCAGCCATGACCTGCAAATGCTCAGCAAATGGGCGGATAAAATTGACGTGATGTACTGCGGGCAAACGGTCGAAACTGCCCCGAGTGAGGAGCTGATCGCCGCGCCGCACCATCCATATACGCAGGCGCTTATCCGCGCCATTCCTGATTTTGGCAGCGCCATGCCGCACAAGAGCCGTCTGAATACCCTACCCGGAGCGATTCCGCTGCTGGAATCGTTGCCGATAGGCTGTCGTCTGGGGCCGCGTTGTCCGTATGCTCAGCGTAAATGTATCGAAACGCCGCGCCTGACCGGCGCCAAAAATCATCTTTACGCCTGTCATTTCCCGCTGAACATGGAGAGAGAGTGAAATGGTCGAAACCTTGCTGGAAGTCCGCAATCTGAGTAAGACCTTTCGCTATCGCACGGGGCTGTTTCATCGTCAGACTGTCGAAGCGGTTAAGCCACTGAGTTTTACCCTGCGTGAAAAACAGACGCTGGCGATCATCGGCGAAAACGGCTCCGGCAAATCCACGCTGGCGAAAATGCTTGCCGGCATGGTCGAGCCCACTGCTGGAGAAGTGTTGATTGACGATCATCCTCTGCAGTTTGGCGATTACTCTTTTCGCAGCCAGCGCATCCGCATGATCTTCCAGGATCCGTCTACCTCGCTTAATCCACGCCAGCGCATTTCGCAGATCCTTGATTTCCCTCTGCGTCTGAATACCGAACTGGAGCCAGAGGCGCGCCGCAAGCGTATCTTCGAAACGCTGCGTATGGTTGGGCTGTTACCGGATCACGAAAGCTACTACCCGCATATGCTGGCCCCCGGTCAGAAACAGCGTCTGGGTCTGGCCCGCGCGTTGATTCTGCGCCCGAAAGTGATCGTTGCAGACGAAGCGCTTGCCTCGCTGGATATGTCGATGCGTTCGCAGCTGATTAACCTAATGCTCGAATTACAGGAAAAGCAGGGTATCTCCTACATCTACGTCACCCAGCATCTGGGGATGATGAAGCACATCAGCGATCAGGTAATGGTCATGCACCAGGGGGAAGTCGTCGAGCGCGGCAGCACGGCGGATGTGATGGCCTCCCCGCTTCATGAGCTGACGAAAAGGCTGATTGCCGGGCATTTCGGTGAAGCATTGACCGCCGATGCGTGGAGAAAAGACCGTTAAGCGCGGCGGTAAACACGGATTGCTCCGCTCAAATAAGGATTAAATAGCCTGCGTGCGCTATTTAATCCTTTTATTTTTATCTCCATCCCTGCTCCATATTTTAAGCAATATCCATCAATAGTTCTTCTCCAGAATACCGGGACATTACGGAGGAGAAGAAATGAACACCACCACATATGTTCTAAAATATACGGAGTATCTCATCAGAAAATGCCGTTCATATTTCATGACGGACCTCAATTTTCACACTGCAAAACTCAAAAAGACATCAGGCATAACCCCTGACATTAAATCACCCACTACGTTGAGTGAAAAAATATGTCATCGCCTGGTCTATGACCATAATAATCTCTACACAATGCTTGCCGATAAACTCGCCGTCCGCGAATACGTTGCGTCCAGAACAACGCGAGTAAAAGCGGTGCCTTTGATTGGGGTATACCGCAGGTTTTCGCATATCGATTTTTCAACACTGCCCGATCAATTCGTCCTTAAGTGCAATCATGACAGTGGAAGCACAATAATCTGTACAAACAAAAACCAGTTCAATTACCGGCAGGCCCGAAAAAAGCTCACTCTCGCATTAAAGAAGAATTTGTATTACACCACGCGCGAGTGGCAGTACAAAAATATTACACCCGTTATACTGTGTGAGCCCTATGTCGATCTTTTCAATAATGCGGACAGGAACAGCACGCCGGAAATGCTGAGAATTCACTGTTTTCACGGCGTCGCACACTATGTTGAGGCCGATTTTACAGATGACCGCGGCAGAGAGTTTATCAACGTTTACGACCGACACTGGAATTTACAGCCCTTCCAGATGGAATATCCTAATACGCCGGTCGCGCCCGGCGAGCCGAAATTGTTCCGTGAGGCTCTGCTGGCCGCTCAGGAGCTGGCGAAGGGTCTTGACTACTGCCGCGTTGACCTCATGTTGAAAAGCGATGAAATTTACTTCAGTGAAATAACCTTAAGCCCAAAACGGGGCAAATTGCGAATTACCCCTCTGGAATGGGATACAAAGTTAGGCGATATATGGCAGTTGCCGCTATCGGCAGGCAGGCCGGGCTGACCTGCCGCCAGGGCTCAGGCATCGGGCCAGGTCAGTTTGAATAGGGAGTGGTTTTGCTTCGATAAGGTATACGTTACATCGCCACCATGAGCCAGCATGATGGCTTTTACCACCGATAAGCCTAAACCACATCCTTCAGGATTCACATCTCTGGCACCATTATCCCGCTGGAAGGGTTGAAATAAGAAATCATGAAATTCCCTGGGGATGCCCGGCCCGCCATCCTCAATAAGGATATAATTGCCTTTATCAGAGACGCCATTTTTTACGATGAGTTTCCGCGAAGTTGAATAATGTAATGCGTTGTCAAACAGAACGGCCAGACACTGATTGATGCGCAACGGATCGAACACGCATCGCTGTTCCCTCAACTCTGTTTTAATCACAAACTGATTGTGCTTGAACTCGGGCATGAAAGTATCAAGCGCATCCTGGATTGTGCCTTTGAGGTCCGTTCTGGATTTATACAGCGTATAACCCGCCCCGCCGTCAGAGCTGATCACCCGAAGATCTTCAATCAAACGGGTTAACCCCTCAGTCTGCTTGAGAAGATTATTAAAAAGCAGCGGATCCGGCTCAAAAACGCCGTCAACCAGCCCCTGAAGCCGCCCGCGTAAAATCGTGACCGGGGTTCTCAGCTCATGGGCAATGGCGGCGTTCCAGGATTTCCTCTGAATATCCAGCGTCTGGAGTTTTTCCGCCATTTCATTGAAATCCGTGACCAGATGATTGACCTCTCCCAGACGGGAGCTGGCGCAATAAGCACGGGCATCCAGCTGGCCCTGAGAAATTTTTCTCAGGCTGGACGCTACCGCGTTTAACGGGGTGAGTATTCGTGAAGAAAGTTTTATCGTTAAAAATATCGCGATTATTAGACTGATTGTTGTCGCGGTCCCGATCCACACCCAGTCCCACATCGTCATTTGCTCGTCATCGCCCTCAACGGCACCGCCGGGGAGGTGATCGAGAATAAAAGAGTAAAAAAACCAGGAGCCCAGTACCGCAATGGCAATGATCATAAACGTCAGCAGCAGCATATACGTTAAGATCTGCCGACTCAGGACAGAATCTCTGTTCATTTTTTCTCCCCGAGCCGATAGCCCATCCCCCTGATGCTCTCAGGAACGCCATAAAGGCCTGCAAGCTCCAGCTTTTTACGCAGCTTGCTCATATGGCTGTCTACCGTTCTGTCGAGCGTATCGCCTTCCGGTAGACACGCGTTAAGTAACTCTTCCCGGGAACAGACCTTTCGCGGGTATCTCACCAGGTAAGTAAGAAGTTTAAATTCCGTCGTCGTTAATACTGGGGAGACTACCTCTTCGCCCACGGTGACCTCAACGTAGAAATCGTCCGGATAGACCGTAATAAAAGGCGTCCTGAGAGGCACGGCACCCGCCTGCTGGAGAGCGGGTCTGGTTCTGCGCAGCACGGCTTCAACTCGCGCGACCACTTCGGAAGGGTTGAAAGGTTTGATGACGTAATCATCCGCGCCAAGCCTCAGCCCCATCAGCTTATCCACGTCCTGATCGAGTGCGGACACCATAATGACGGGCACAGAACTTTCCTGACGGAGCGTCGTGAGTACGCTCCAGCCATCGCATACGGGCAGATGGATATCCAGCAAGATAAGATCCGGTTTATGGAGCCGATTAAGCGCTATCGCCTGCTCGCCCTGCCGGGCTCTCAGCGTTTTCATCCCAGAACGCTCTAAGTAACTCATCAATATTTCGGCAATTTCGTTTTCATCTTCAACAACAAGGATTAGAGTATTTTTGTTCATTTTATCTCCGCGGGTGAAATCCCTTTGAGCACGCTATCAGATATCTTTAGCACAATAAGACACAGGCTCCGGGAAAAAGTGCCGTGACCGCGAAAATTTCCTGGATTAATTTAAGTGCCCGGCAATTTCTCCATACAGCCTACACATTCAGTCAATAAAGACTCGACAATGTCAGTCCACAATAGTTATTCGGAGTTAAACCGTCTTTCGTTTAACGTGGTAAATACCCCTGTCGCTTAAAGGCTTTCTGAATTTGGCTGAGATAATGAACATGGAACTTTCGAAATACTTCTCTCCTAAAAAAATCGGCATATTTTCTCTCTTCCTGCTGCTATCGTGGGGATTACTTTATACCTGGCTGGTATTGATGCATAAAATGGATGAGAAAGTCGCCGCAACGCTACTCTCTTCCCCCATGATCTATGGCTGCATTGCCTTGTCGGTTGTCTCTCTGATAATACAAAACAAAGCAGGCGCGTTCACTGAATTACTTCTCATCGCCTTCTGGCTAATGGTGATTTTTGTTTATCTCATTATTACGTTCACTGTGCTGCTGAACGCTACGCCAGATTTTAACGATTTGGTGTTTTACTATGAGTGTTATTTAATTCTCTTTTTTGGCGGTTCACCGTTGTACCTCATCGTGAGAATGATTTAAACAACCGTGTTGTTTCGCTCCACACTCTCTCCATAAACCGCCCATGTCCGCTAAACAGGCGAGTTGTAGACTCTCCATCACACCATCTTGAACAAAATAACTCACTGAAATAGTCACGTATCTGGAAGTTAAATTAATGCCTCATTTCTTTATTGAACGTCCCATTTTCGCCTGGGTCGTGGCGCTTTTTATCGTCCTGGCGGGTGTATTATCTATCCCCCGGCTGCCGGTTGCGCAGTATCCGGCGGTGGCACCGCCTGGGATTATTATTTCTGTCACCTACCCGGGCGCCAGCCCCGATATTATGAATACGTCGGTGGTGTCGTTACTTGAGCGCGAAATATCTGGCGTCGATAATTTGCTTTACTTCGAATCATCCAGTGACACAACCGGTTCTGCGTCTATTACCGTGACGTTTAAGCCCGGCACGGACATCAAGCTGGCGCTGATGGACCTTCAGAACCAGATTAAAATTGTGGAGCCGCGTTTGCCACAGGCGGTCAGGCAAAATGGCATCAACGTCGAGGCGGCCAATTCCGGTTTTTTAATGATGGTGGGGCTGAAGTCCGCAACCGGTAAATTTGAGGAAGCCGATTTAAGCGATTACTTTGCCCGGCATGTAAGCGACGAGCTTCGCCGCGTACCTGGAGTAGGGAAAATTCAGCTGTTTGGTGGCGAAAAAGCGCTGCGCATCTGGCTGGACCCGATGAAGCTTCATAGCTACGGACTTTCGGTGAGCGATGTGCTTACCGCCGTTGGCCAGCAAAATGCCCTGGTTTCGCCCGGCAAAACGGGAGATGAACCGGCATCTGAAGGGCAAGGCGTAACGTATCCGATCACCGTGAAGGGGCAACTCACTTCCGTAGAGGCTTTCAGTAATATAACTCTGAAATCAGAGGCGTCCGGCGCAAGGCTGAAGCTGTCTGACGTCGCGCGCATTGAGTCCGGACTGCAAAGCTACGCTTTCGGTATCCGCGAAAATGGGGTTCCCGCAACGGCTGCGGCAGTCCAGCTATCGCCTGGCGCCAATGCGATGAGCACGGCTGCAGGCGTACGCGCACGCATCGACGAACTTTCTCAGGTGTTGCCGGAAGGAATGACTTTTACGGTTCCCTTCGATACCGCGCCTTTTGTGAAGCTCTCCATCATGAAGGTGGTGCAGACCTTTGTGGAAGCGATGGTTCTGGTCTTCCTCGTAATGCTGCTATTTCTGCATAAGATACGCTGTACGCTTATCCCGGCGATTGTTGCCCCCGTCGCACTGCTTGGCACCTTCACGGTGATGCTATTGAGTGGATACTCCATCAATATTCTGACCATGTTCGGCATGGTTCTGGCGATAGGGATTATCGTAGATGACGCTATTGTGGTCGTGGAGAACGTTGAGCGCCTGATGGAAGAAAAACAACTCTCTCCGCGCGACGCGACCCGGGAGGCCATGAAAGAAATCACGCCGGCAATTATCGGGATCACGCTGGTGCTTACCGCCGTCTTTATTCCCATGGGTTTCGCCGAAGGATCCGTCGGGATTATTTATCGACAATTTTGTATTTCCATGGCGGTCTCCATACTGTTGTCGGCATTTCTTGCCCTCACGCTTACCCCCGCGCTATGCGCGACGCTACTTAAGCCTCACAGCGCAGCAAAGCACGTTGGTGGCAGGTTCGCGGCAGGGTTTAACGCCCGCTTTCGTACCCTCACGACGTGGTACGAATCCGGGCTGGGCGCGGTGCTGAGACGTACCGGGCGTATGCTGCTGTTGTACGTTGCGCTATGTGCTGCCCTATGTTTGGGGCTTTCTTCGCTGCCCTCGTCCTTTCTTCCGGATGAAGATCAGGGCTATTTTATGTCCTCAATTCAGCTGCCTTCCGATGCCACAATGCAGCGCACCCTGAGAGTGGTTAAAAAATTTGAAGAGGAAATTGCGGCCCGGCCGGATATTGAAAGCAACATTATGATTCTGGGATTTGGGTTTTCAGGCTCGGGACCGAATTCGGCCATGGCCTTCACCACGCTGAAGGACTGGAAAGATCGGCAGGGTACGACCGCACAGAATGAAGCCGACCATATACAGGCCAGCATGGCTAACGTCTCTGATGCCGTCACGATGAGCCTTCTCCCGCCGGCCATTTCGGATATGGGCACCTCCTCGGGCTTCACCTGGTACGTGCAGGACAGGGCGGGACTGGGCTACGAGGCGTTAAAGAGAGCGGCCGATGCGCTGGTTATGAAAGCTAATCAACGTCCTGAACTGAGTGACGTGTATATAGACGGTCTGCCGGAAGGAACAAGCCTGGCCCTTCAGATTGACCGGGAAAAAGCGGAAGCGCTGGGCGTTTCATTTGATGAAATCAACCAGACGCTCTCGGTCACCATGGGATCGAACTACGTTAATGACTACACGAACAAGGGCCGCGTTCAGCAGGTCATTATTCAGGCCGACGCCCCTTACCGCATGCAGCCTGAGCAGATCCTGAAATTATCGGTAAAAAACCGTATGGGGCAGATGGTGCCAGTATCTACGTTTGCGACGCTTTCCTGGAACGTTGCGCCGCAGCAGTTGACGCGTTATCAGGGATATTCTGCTATCCGCATTACCGGCAGTGCGGCCCCGGGCAAATCCAGCGGTACTGCAATGAAGGCCATGGAGACGTTGTCACGGGATTTACCGCAGGGGATGGCCGGCGAGTGGGCCGGGAGCTCATTGCAGGAGAGAAAATCCGAATCTCAGCTCCCGGGTCTGATCGTTCTGTCGATACTGGTCGTGTTCATGGTGCTCGCCGCCCTGTATGAGAGCTGGTCAATTCCCTTTGCGGTCATGCTGGTCGTTCCCCTGGGGCTTATCGGTGCGGTGGTTGCCGTCTCCGTTGCGGGCATGACGAATGATGTTTTCTTTAAGGTCGGCCTTATCACCCTGATAGGCCTGTCCGCCAAGAACGCTATTCTGATTGTCGAGTTTGCAAGGCAGCTCCACCGGGAAGGACAACCCCTGCTGGCGGCAACAATACAGGCCGCAAGCCAGCGTCTGCGCCCTATTCTGATGACATCGTTAGCCTTTACGTTAGGCGTGGTGCCACTGATGCTGGCGCGTGGCGCGAGTGACAGCACGCAGCACGCTATCGGCACCGGGGTGTTTGGCGGCATGATCAGCGGCACGCTTCTCGCGATCTTTTTCGTCCCGGTATTCTTTATTGTCGTTGCGCGTTTCGTTGAGAACGCCAGGAAAGTGTGAATACCGCTGATGGATCGCGGAACCTTGCTGGTTGGATGAGGCGAAGCTGCTGCCGGGTGATATACTGGACGAATGCTGAAATTTTGAGCCCCCGCCAGCCCGCGCCTCACCTTTTGGGGCATTCCTCTTCGGAGATCGACGAGAAATATCGTGACACAAGGGGCCGTGAGTGGGCTATAATTTCGAGCTAATTTCGAATGATTTTGAAATACTGCCTGTAACGCTATGAATTACAAGGCAAAATAAGCAATGAATATAAGGATTAAAGCTATGGGTTTTCTTTCCGGTAAGCGCATTCTGGTGACTGGCGTTGCCAGCAAACTGTCCATCGCATACGGCATCGCACAGGCAATGCATCGCGAAGGCGCTGAGCTGGCGTTCACCTACCAGAACGACAAGCTGAAAGGCCGTGTTGAAGAGTTTGCCGCGCAGCTGGGTTCCAGCATTGTTCTGGAATGTGACGTTGCACAAGACGAAAGCATCGACGGCATGTTTGCTGAACTGGCAAAAGCATGGCCGAAATTCGACGGTTTCGTTCACTCCATCGGCTTCGCTCCTGGCGACCAGCTGGACGGCGACTACGTGAACGCGGTAACCCGTGATGGCTTTAAAATCGCGCACGACATCAGCTCCTACAGCTTCGTTGCAATGGCGAAATCTTGCCGCGCAATGCTGAACCCGGGCGCAGCGCTGCTGACCCTGTCCTACCTGGGCGCAGAGCGTGCTATCCCTAACTACAACGTTATGGGCCTGGCGAAAGCATCTCTGGAAGCCAACGTCCGCTACATGGCGAACGCAATGGGTCCAGAAGGCGTGCGCGTTAACGCCATCTCTGCTGGCCCTATCCGCACCCTGGCGGCGTCCGGCATCAAAGATTTCCGTAAAATGCTGGCACACTGCGAAGCGGTTACCCCGATTCGTCGTACCGTTACCATTGAAGATGTGGGTAACTCTGCTGCATTCCTGTGCTCTGACCTTTCCGCAGGTATCTCCGGCGAAGTGGTTCACGTTGACGGCGGCTTCAACATCGCTGCAATGAACGAGCTGGAAATTAAATAAGCTGTGGCTCTCTTCCCGCACGGGAAGAGAGCTTTCCCCCTCCGCACTCCCCTTCGTTATTCCGTTCTGCTATTTGTTATCACCTAACAATATTTTTCCCTTTATCTGCCTTACGCCAGGATATTGATCGCCATTTTGAGATCAAGGAACGCCCATGGAACAACGCCGTTTTTCCGGCAAAGGCCACTGGTATCACGAAACCCAGTCTAACCACGCGCAGCCAGATGTGCTGCCCCTGGTGCCCGAAGCCGCTAACGTCGACGATCGTTTTTTGCTCGATTTAGCCCTGCCAGATGAGATTGTCGCCGCCTGTACCGGCTGGCTTGCTCCTGCCAGATCCTTATGTCACCAGCTGTTCCCGCTCTCACTTCCCGTAAACCGCCTGCGAACGCTTAGCGCCTACGATCGGTTAAGTACCGCGCTGACGGTGGCGCAGGCCTGCGGCGTTCAGCGGCTGTGCAACCACTACGCCGCCCTCCTCGCCCCGCTGCCGGGCCCTGACTCCTCCCGCGAAAGTAACCGACGGCTGGCGCAAATCACGCAGTACGCCCGCCAGCTCGCCAGCTCACCTGACGTCATTGATGATAAGGCGCGAAACCAGCTTGATGAGGTAGGTCTGTCTATCTATGACGTTGTGGTGATTAACCAGATAATCGGCTTTATCGGTTTTCAGGCGCGCGTGGTCGCCGTCTTTCAGGCACTGCTAGGCCATCCCGTCCGCTGGCTGCCGGGCCATCATATTCAGCCGCACACCCTGCCAACGTCCTCCGACGCGTGGATCTCGCTTCTGCCCGTGGTCGAGCTTCGCTATGCCAGTGCGCATCAGCTTGAGTCCCTCTCCCGCTGGCAGGCAGAGCCCACGCTTGAGGCGCTGACGCCGGTCCTGTGCCATGAACCGACCTTGCTCGACCTGATGGGGGAGATCCTGATAAACAGCCGGGAAACGATTTCGCTGCCTCCTCCGGCGCTTTCGGCAGCAGCCGAATTGCTGACACGCTCGCCGGACCGCTTCAGCGCCGCACAATTTACCCCGCTCACGGAAGAAGGACTTACTGCCGTTCAGTCGATCAACCTGCTCAGCCAATGCGCGCTGGAGGGCTGGCTCAATCGACTAAAAGTCGCGTCCGGCAAAGCGGAATAACCACACTCTTTCCCCAAAGAGCGCTTGCTGTAGCAGTGAGAATCGCGTAAAACTGTCAGCCGCTCAATGGCTACGAAAATAGAACATTATGTTTCAGGACAACCCGCTGCTAGCGCAGCTTAAACAGCAACTGCATTCCCAGACGCCGCGTGCAGAAGGGGTCGTGAAAGCCACGGAAAAGGGCTTTGGCTTCCTTGAAGTTGACGCGCAGAAAAGCTACTTCATTCCGCCACCGCAGATGAAGAAAGTGATGCATGGCGATCGCGTCATGGCCGTCATCCATACCGAGAAGGAACGTGAATCCGCCGAGCCGGAAGAACTGATCGAGCCGTTCCTGACCCGCTTTGTGGGCAAAGTGCAGAGAAAGGACGATCGTCTTTCTGTCGTGCCGGATCACCCCCTGCTGAAAGATGCCATTCCCTGCCGCGCCGCCCGCGGCGTTGAGCATGATTTTAAAGAAGGTGACTGGGCCGTGGCAGAAATGCGCCGTCATCCTCTGAAAGGCGACCGCGGTTTCTATGCTGAACTGACCCAGTTCATCACCTTTGGCGACGACCATTTCGTCCCGTGGTGGGTCACCCTGGCGCGCCATAATCTTGAAAAAGAAGCGCCGAACGGCGTGGCAACTGAGATGCAGGATGAAGGCCTGGCGCGCCGCGATCTTACCGCGCTGGAGTTTGTCACCATCGACAGCGCCAGCACAGAAGATATGGACGATGCGCTCTACGCTGAAGAGAGCGCCGATGGCAAACTGCATTTGACCGTCGCCATTGCCGATCCAACCGCCTGGATTGTGGAAGGCAGCAAGCTGGACGAAACGGCGAAAATCCGCGCGTTCACCAACTACCTGCCGGGCTTTAACATCCCGATGCTGCCGCGCGAACTGTCTGACGACCTCTGCTCGCTGCGCCCAAATGAGGTGCGCCCGGTTCTCGCCTGCCGCATGACCATTGCCGCAGATGGCACGATTGAAGACGATATCGAATTCTTTGCCGCCACCATCGAATCCAAAGCCAAGCTGGCCTATGACAATGTCTCCGACTGGCTGGAAAACACCGGCAGCTGGAAACCTGAATCCGATGCTATCGCGGCACAGATTCGTCTGCTGCACCGCATCTGCCTGAACCGCGGCGAGTGGCGTAAGACTCACGCCCTGGTCTTCAAGGATCGTCCGGATTATCGTTTTGTTCTCGGTGAAAAAGGCGAAGTGCTGGATATCGTGGCCGAGCCGCGACGCATTGCTAACCGCATCGTCGAAGAAGCGATGATTTCCGCCAACATCTGTGCCGCGCGCGTGCTGCGCGACAGGCTGGGCTTCGGTATTTACAACGTTCATACCGGATTCGATCCGGCCAATACCGAAGCGCTCGCGGCCCTGCTGAAGAATCACGATGTGCATGTTGATCCGGAAGAAGTGCTGACACTGCCGGGCTTCTGCAAGCTTCGCCGCGAGCTGGACGCTCAGCCGTCCGGTTTCCTGGATAGCCGTATTCGCCGCTTCCAGTCCTTCGCGGAAATCAGCACCGAGCCAGGCCCGCACTTTGGCCTCGGTCTGGAAGCCTACGCCACCTGGACCTCCCCGATCCGTAAGTATGGCGATATGGTTAACCACCGCCTGCTGAAAGCGATTATTAAGGGCGAAACCATTGCCCGTCCTCAGGACGACACGACCCTACAGATGGCCGAGCGTCGCCGTCTGAACCGCATGGCGGAACGTGACGTTGGAGACTGGCTATACGCGCGCTTCCTGCAGGATAAAGCCGGTACCGATACCCGCTTCGCGGCAGAAATTATTGATATCAGCCGCGGGGGAATGCGCGTACGTCTGGTGGATAACGGTGCGGTCGCCTTTATCCCTGCCCCGTTCCTGCACGCCGTTCGTGACGAACTGGTCTGCAGTCAGGAAAGCGGCACCGTGCAAATTAAAGGCGAGACGGTTTACAAAGTCACTGACGTGATTGATGTAACTATCGCTGAAGTTCGCATGGAAACCCGCAGTATTATTGCGCGCCCTGTCGCCTGATAACCTGCTCAATTGTCGGTCATTTCCGTTCAGAAAGGCCGACAATTTTCTCCCTGTCTTTCCCCTCGCAAAAGCATCATTTTTCTTACTTTTTCGGCCCCAGCCCGCCCAAAACAGCCATAATTATCTACAGTTAAAGAGTGCTGCCCTGTTCGGGCACGTGGATTTTATACGCTCAGCATTTTTATATGCCTGATGCGTTTTATTATAAAAAAGCTCAGAAAAACAATACTTTCACTGCGGCTTTGCCGCTATTTTCAACGGAAAAGTCGACGACTAATGAATAATTTGTTCGCTAATGCGTCGCGGCGGGAGAAATCATGATCGACGAACTTGAGCAAAATTTGCTGTTTCGTTACATGGGTACTCACAGCCCGTGGTGGCGATTGTCGGCTGACAGCAACGCTCTGCACCTTGCCGCCAGCGAAAATGCTGACGTGACTCAGGAGATCGTACTGGATGATGAACAGGCCGCACAGATCCGTCAGCTAACGGTAATGACCACCAGCATTTCCCTGAACCTCTCTCTTTACGGCGAGCAAGTTCCCGTCCATCTTGTCGGACGCAAAATCACCCGAAACGAGTGGGCCGGAACGGCTTCCGCCTGGAACGATACGCCCTCCGTGGCACGCGATCTGGCTCAGGGACTCTCCTTTGCGGAACAGGTTGTTTCTGAAGCGAATTCCGTCATTGTCATTCTCGATCAAAACGGCAATATCCAGCGCTTTAACCGCCTGAGCGAAGAGTATACCGGTCTGAAAGAACATGAAGTCATTGGTCAGAACGTGTTTGAACTGTTCATGAGCCGCAGCGAAGCGGCAGCCTCGAAGCGCAACATTGCGGGTTTCTTTCGCAACGGCAGCTCCTACGAAGTCGAACGCTGGATTAAAACGCGAAAAGGGCAACGCTTGTTTCTGTTCAGAAATAAATTCGTTCACAGCGGCAGCGGTAAAAATGAAATTTTCCTTATCTGCTCCGGGACCGACATTACCGAAGAACGAAGGGCACAGGAGCGCCTGCGCGTGCTGGCCAATACCGATACCATCACCGGCCTGCCCAACCGCAATGCGATCCATGAGCTGATTTCAGACGCCATCAATAGCCGCGGCGATACGCAGGTTGGCGTGGTGTACCTCGACCTCGATAACTTCAAAAAGGTTAACGATGCCTACGGGCATATGTTCGGCGATCAGCTCCTGCAGGCGGTTGCACTTGCCCTTCTGAGTTGTCTGGATGAAGGGCAGGTTTTAGCGCGGCTCGGCGGCGATGAGTTTATCGTTATGGCCACCAATACCTCTCAGGGCTCGCTGGAAGCGATGGCGTCGCGTATTCTGACCCGCCTGCGCCAGCCGTTCCGAATCGGTCTGATTGAGGTTTACACCGGTTGCTCCCTGGGGATCGCCCTCGCGCCGCAGCACGGGAACGATCGGGAAAGCGTGATTCGCAATGCCGACATCGCCATGTACACCGCCAAGGAGAATGGCCGTGGCAAATTCTGCGTCTTCTCCCCCGAGATGAACCAGCGCGTGTTTGAGTACCTGTGGCTGGACACCAACCTGCGTAAAGCGCTGGATAACGATCAGCTCCTGATCCACTACCAGCCGAAAATGACCTGGCGCGGCGAAGTCAGAAGCCTTGAAGCGCTGGTCCGCTGGCAGTCGCCCGAGCGCGGGCTGATCCCCCCTCTGGAATTTATCTCTTATGCCGAGGAGTCCGGTTTGATTGTGCCGCTGGGTCGCTGGGTGATGCTTGATGTGGTTCGCCAGGTGGCAAAATGGCGTGACAAGGGAATTAACCTGCGCGTGGCCGTGAACGTCTCTGCACGTCAGTTGGCCGACCAGACGATTTTCAGCGAGCTAAAGCAGGCGCTTAAGGATCTGCATTTTGAGTACTGCCCTATCGACGTTGAGTTAACCGAAAGCTGTCTTATCGAAAACGAAGAGCTGGCGCTCTCGGTGATCCAGCAATTCAGTCGGCTCGGGGCACAAATTCATCTGGACGATTTCGGTACCGGCTACTCTTCCCTTTCCCAGCTGGCGCGTTTTCCTATTGATGCCATTAAACTCGATCAGGCTTTTGTCAGAGATATTCATAAGCACTCTGTCTCCCAGTCTTTGGTACGCGCCATTGTCGCAGTGGCGCAGGCGTTAAACCTGCAGGTGATTGCCGAAGGGGTGGAAAACGCAAAAGAAGATGCCTTTCTGACCAAAAACGGCGTCAACGAACGGCAGGGTTTTCTTTTCGCTAAGCCGATGCCCGCTGCCGCATTCGAGCGCTGGCTAAAACGATATCAAGCGCGACAACAACGTTAACGTCATACAGAGGTTCACTTTCGTATAGGTAATTTCGTTATGGCGTTTTTTCCCTTCTCTTTTGAACCTATTTTCTGCATCATTGAAATTATTAACTTTTCGCTCCTGGGGAGAGATGATGTCTACTATTGATCCACAAGCTGTAGCACAACGTATTGATACCGTGCTGGATATCCTGGTGGCGGGTGATTATCACTCTGCAATCCGTAATCTCGAGATCCTGAAGTCTGAACTTCTCGCTCAGGATGGCGCTGACAATGCCCCCGAAAACCGACAGCCTAAAGCGCCGTGGGAAGTCTAAACCCACTGTCTCAGACCTCGTTTCGCTTTATTAATTGGATGCTATGAATTCCCGACAACAACTCATTTTGCAGATGGTCATCGATCAGGGGCGCGTAAGCGTCGTTGAGCTGGCTAAAACCACCGGCGTTTCAGAAGTCACCATCCGTCAGGATCTTAATCTGCTGGAAAAACAGAGCTACCTGCGCCGTGCGCATGGCTATGCCGTGCCGCTGGACAGCGACGACGTTGAGACGCGCATGATGAATAACTACGCGCTTAAACGAGAACTGGCAGAATTTGCCGCATCGCTGGTAAACCCTGGCGAGACGGTCTTTATTGAAAACGGCAGCAGCAACGCTCTTCTGGCACGTACGCTCGCCGAACAAAAAGACGTTACCATCATCACCGTCAGTAGCTATATCGCCCATTTGCTCAAAGAGACGCGCTGTGAGGTGATTTTGCTGGGCGGCATTTACCAGAAAAAAAGTGA
This sequence comes from Enterobacter cloacae complex sp. P17RS, assembly GCF_014895885.1. Taxonomy (NCBI): domain Bacteria; kingdom Pseudomonadati; phylum Pseudomonadota; class Gammaproteobacteria; order Enterobacterales; family Enterobacteriaceae; genus Enterobacter; species Enterobacter cloacae complex sp. P17RS. The sequence goes on along the minus strand of NZ_JADBQK010000003.1, from coordinate 225,205 downwards.
GAGCATGGTAGGCCCGCTAACCCGGCAGTATGTCCAGCAGGTTCATTTCAGTAAGGCGTTTATCGGTATTGACGGCTGGCAGCCGGAGACAGGCTTCACCGGACGGGATATGATGCGATCTGACGTTGTGAATGCCGTTCTGGAAAAAGAGTGTGAAGCCATTGTGCTGACCGACAGCTCTAAATTTGGCGCCGTCCATCCTTACACCATGGGTCCAGCCTCACGCTTTAGCCGCGTAATTACCGATGAAAGGTTAAGCGACGAACATCGTAATAAACTGGAAGATGACGGTCTCATTGTCGATATTATAAAAACGCCCGCCTGAGTCCATTTGCGCCCGTATTCCGGGCGCATATGCCCCCTTCGTCTGAGAGGATTCCTATCCATCCTTTAAGAGTTTTTACCTGTTTAACCTGCCGTAAAGTCGTAAAATTAATGTTAGCGATATAACAGGAAGTGACTATCACCTGCGTGATTACGTAACGCCTGCGCGACCAGCTTTCACGGAAAAAAGAATTGAGTATTCATTTTGACTATACTTAATGTGTACATCTTTCCGTGAATCGATAATTCAGGAGAAAGTATTATGACCTTAACCAGCAAAAAATTAGCCGCCGCTGTTCTGGCAATCACTGTAGCAATGTCCCTGAGCGCGTGCTCTAACTGGTCTAAACGTGACCGTAACACCGCAATTGGCGCCGGTGCTGGTGCGCTCGGTGGTGCAGTATTAACGGATGGTAGTACGCTGGGTACATTAGGCGGCGCTGCTGTCGGTGGTATTATCGGTCACCAGGTTGGCAAATAATTATTCTATCAGCCTTCCCGTTAAGGCGATTTAGCCTCGCATTTCAGGTCTGACTAACGCACGTATATAACACGAGCCACGGCATTTGCCGTGGCTTATTTATTTTAGCCGCCTGCCAGTTTAACTTTCATGCCTTTGGCTTCAAGGAGCGATTTAATTAAATCGCGTTTATCACCCTGAATTTCGATAATGCCGTCCTTCACGGCGCCGCCGCAGCCACATTTTTTCTTCAACTCTGCTGCCAGCTTGTTCAGCTCCGCATCATCCAGATCAATCCCGGAGATCAGGCAGACCCCCTTTCCTTTTCGCCCGCTGGTCTGACGCTGGATACGAACAATACCGTCACCTTTCGGACGTTCTGCTTTCGTTTTCGGTTCGTCTATGCGCCCGCTTTCCGTCGAGTAGACCAGCCGACTGTTGGAATCCGTCATTGCGCCCCCTTTTTCAGTGATGCGTTGATAGCCTTAAGCGTCTCTGCCGGGTTCGCAGACTGCGTCACCGGCCGGCCGATAACCATGTAGTCAACGCCTGCTGCCAACGCCTGCTCAGGCGTCATAATGCGTCGCTGATCGCCCACGTCGCTGCCAGCAGGACGAATGCCTGGCGTGACCAGTTTAAAATCTTTGCCCAACTCTGACTTAAAGCGTACCGCTTCCTGCGCGGAGCAAACGACGCCATCGAGACCACAACTCTGCGTCAGATGCGCGAGTCGCTCGGCGTGCCCGGCAGGTGACAACGTCACACCAAGGTCGCGCAAGTCGCTGTCGTCCATGCTGGTCAGCACGGTAACCGCAATCAGTAATGGCGCATCGTTGCCGAACGGCAGGAGTGCTTCGCGAGCGGCTGTCATCATTCTCGCCCCGCCCGACGCGTGGACGTTGACCATCCATACACCCAGTTCCGCAGCGGCGGCAACCGCGTGCGCCGTGGTGTTCGGGATATCATGGAATTTGAGATCGAGGAAGACATCGAAACCGCGCTGCTGCAGATCGCGGACGATTTGCGGTCCAAACAGCGTGAACATCTCTTTACCAACTTTCAGACGACAATCGCGAGGATCGATACCGTCGACAAAGGCCAGCGCTGCGTCACGCTTATTGTAATCAAGCGCAACAACAACAGGAGAATCCGTAATAACGCGGGAAGTGGAGGAAGTAACAGACGTCATGACCAGCCCTTTTCGTCTATGGGCGCGCAGCGGCGCGGAACAGATAAACGGCCTGCATTCTACCTGCCGTCGCCGTAAATTGACAGAATCCATTTATGCCCCTGCCAGGCCAGCAAGCCGCACGGTGTTGAAAAAGCAGTAAAAGCCATCAGTATGTTGTAACTAAAATGAAGGCTTTTAAAAAAATTACTGCCCATCCAGGCCGCGAATTGGCTTGATGGTGGACCAGGCCCGGCAGGACGGACAATGCCAGTAGAGCGTGTAGGCGGTAAAACCACACTTCTGGCAACGGTAGCGCGGCTTGCTGCGCACCTGCTCGCCAACCATGTCGCGCAGCACCATCAGGCTCTCTTTCGCGCGCCCTTCTTCCGCATCGTTCAGATGGTAGTCCATCAGCTTGTGGAATACGCGCATCGTGGGATGACGCTGCAGCTGACGGGTAATATAAACCTGTGCGGTGTCGCTCCCCTCATACTGCTCAACCACGTCAGAGAGCATCAGCTCAGCGGTCGCGCCGGTATTCTCTTCCACGCAACGGCGCAGAAATGCCACCCACTCTTCCTGCTTGTCCAGCTGCTGATAGCAGGTTTGCAGCATTTCAAGCGTTTCGCTGACCAGCTCTTTGTCCTGGTCAATCACCCGCATCAGGCTTTCAACGGCTTTAGCGTAGTCGCCGCTGGCCATAAAAACGCGCCCCATCATGATAGAGATACGCGCGCTATTGCGGTCTGCGGCGGCGCCTTTCTTGAGCAACGCCATGGCTTTGTCCATGTCGTCGTTGCCCATCAGCTGAAGGGCAAGCTCGCAGTAGAAATGCGCAATTTCAACGCGCTGCTTGTCTTTGCCCAGCTTCACCAGACGCTCGGCCGTATCAATGGCTTTCTGCCAGTCGCTGGTGGCCTGGTAAATCTGCAGTAACTGCTGCAACGCGCCGATACGGAAATCCGTTTCATCCACCAGTTGTGTGAACATATCTTCAGCGCGATCGTACAGCCCCGCGGCCATATAGTCTCGGCCCAGCTGTTGTACCGCCAGGAGACGTTGTTCGTAGGTCAGGGAGGCGCTTTCCATCAGGGTCTGGTGGATACGGATAGCGCGGTCAACCTCGCCGCGCGAGCGGAAAAGGTTACCGAGAGTGAGGTGGGCTTCGACGGTCCCCGTATCCTCTTTCAGCATATCGAGGAACAGGTCTACCGCTTTGTCCTGCTGATTGCTCAGGAGGAAGTTCACCCCCGCAACGTAGTCGCGGGAGAGTCGGTTAGCCTCATCCTGTTTCGTTTGTTGCGCACTTCTGCGGCCCATATACCAGCCATAGGCTGCGGCTACAGGCAAAAGCAGAAACAACAACTCCAGCATAGTCGATTATTCCTTCACGACCGGCACACCTGAACTTTCCGGCATGTCGGACGCAGGCGCAATGTGCTGTTCAAGTCGTTTAATTTTACGTTCAGCGCGCGCAAGAGAAACACGAACTTTCAACCAGAAAAGACCGCAAACCAGCCAGCCGATGGCAAAGCCTGCAGCAAATAAGACCGCCAGCAGGCTGGAGACCCGATACTCACCCTGCGCCAGCAGATAGTTAAACGTCACCTGTTGATCGTTTTGTGCACCCAATGTGACTGAAATGACAAAAATCGCCAATACCAGTAAGAAAATGAGTAAATATTTCACATTACTTCCCGTTATGTGGTTCAAGCGAATAAAGTGTGTTCAACTCACCGCAATCAGCCTTATAAACTACCATTTTAGCGACGGGCGCGAAACGGAAAAAGTAACGCGCACGTCATGGATTTATGGGCAAAATGCACAATATCAACCGTCAGGCGTCGCTTTGCTCCCTTTCGGCGATCTCTTCTTTCTCTTCAGGTGGTGGCGTGAGCGGGCCGCAGAACCGTTCTGCAAGCCAGGTTGCCAGCGTCACCAGCATCCAGGAGATCAGCGTAGCGACCACCAGATCCCGCGGCCAGTGCATTCCCAGCAGCAAGCGGCTGCCCATCACCCCTGTCGCCCAAACCAGTAAAATCGCGATGGTCATGGTGCGACGTCGAGGCCAAAGCAGCCCAACGCCCAGCAACGCCCAACTGGCTGCAAACATCGTATGGCCGGAAGGAAACGCGAATCCCGTCTCTTTTTGCCAGTGCTTACGCAGGAACTTTGGAATATCTTCCTGTTCTGAAAGCTGTTCTTTCACCAGCGCGCCGCGATCTTTACGCTTTAAATTGTAGAACTCATCCACCGGAACATGGTGCGCTTTTTCCAGCCAGACGACAAAAGGTCTTGGCTCCTGAACGTGATCCTTCACCCAGGACTTCACGCCCTGTCCAATAACGATCGCGCCACCGAGGATAGCAAAGAGCATCAACGCCGCGCGAAGTCGAAAGCGCAGGCACCACAAGAACCAGCCGCAGAGGATAACGTGGGTAATAATTCCCCACGGCTGCGTGACCGTCTCCGTTACCCAGTATAACGTTTTCAGCCACGTGGCATTCTGCCCCGGCTGCCACATCCAGCCGGAGACCCACACGGCCAAAGGCATAATCAGTAAAATGGCCGCGCCTGCTGCCGTACGTCTGGCGATTGAAAGCATGTCTTCTCCTTTTTCGCTAAGCCTCACAATCATAACTGAAATTCATTCGATGGGTGGATATGTCGGATCGTGCGTTTAACGTTCATATAGCATGGCGCCCATTAGGCGAACGTGCTGAGCTTGTGGCAAAATGGACAAATACAGAAAGCAAAACAGGCGCAAGGCACGAAACGTGTCAGCCTACTCTGGAGAATCACATGCAGCTTAAACGTGTGGCAGAAGCCAAACTGCCAACCCCATGGGGCGATTTCCTGATGGTGGGGTTTGAAGAACTGGCAACCGGACAGGATCATGTCGCGCTGGTCTACGGCGACATTTCAGGGCAGACGCCGGTGCTGTCCCGTGTCCATTCGGAGTGTCTGACCGGCGACGCGTTGTTCAGCCTGCGCTGTGATTGCGGTTTCCAGCTCGAAGCTGCCCTTACCCATATTGCCGAAGAAGGCCGCGGCGTGCTGCTCTATCACCGTCAGGAAGGTCGTAACATTGGTCTGCTGAATAAAATCCGCGCTTATGCGCTGCAGGACCAGGGCTACGATACGGTGGAAGCCAACCACCAGCTCGGTTTTGCCGCCGATGAACGTGATTTCACCCTCTGCGCCGATATGTTCAAGCTGCTGGGCGTGGACGAGGTTCGCCTGCTGACCAATAATCCCAAAAAGGTGGAAATCCTCACCGAAGCCGGGATCAACATCGTCGAGCGCGTACCGCTGATTGTCGGCCGCAACCCGAAAAATGCCCACTATCTCGATACCAAGGCGGCTAAAATGGGCCATCTTCTGAAAGAGTGAAAGTAAAAAGCCCGGCTCAAATGCCGGGCTTTTTTTATCAATCCAGCATTTTACGAATCACATAATGTAAAATGCCGTCGTTCTGGTAGTAGGTCAGTTCGGTTGCAGTATCAATACGACACCGGCATTCCAGTACCTCGCTTTTCCCGTCTGCTCGCGTAAGCTTCACCGGCACCGTTTTGCCCGGCTGCAGGTTTTGCAGGCCGCTAATATCAATCTGCTCTTCCCCCGTCAGGCCCAGCGTTTTGCGCGTGACGCCCTGCGGGAACTCAAGCGGGAGGATCCCCATGCCAATCAGGTTCGAGCGGTGAATACGTTCAAACGACTCGGCGATGACCACGCGAACGCCAAGCAGTCGCGGACCTTTCGCCGCCCAGTCACGACTGGAGCCGGAACCGTACTCTTTCCCGGCGATCACCGCCAGCGGCGTACCTTCCTGCTGATATTTGACGGCTGCGTCATAAATCGACACGACTTCCGTCCCCGGAAGATGGCGCGTCATCCCCCCTTCCACGCCCGGAACCATTTCGTTACGAATGCGGATGTTGGCAAACGTCCCGCGCATCATTACTTCATGGTTACCGCGGCGCGATCCGTAGGAGTTAAAATCGCGGCGCTCCACGCCCCGGCTTTGCAGATAACGGCCCGCCGGGCTGTCGGCTTTGATGCTCCCCGCCGGAGAGATATGGTCAGTGGTGACGGAATCCCCCAGCATCGCCAGTATGCGCGCCCCGTGAATATCCTGAAGCGGTGCAGGCTCGGCCAGCATTTCATCAAAGAACGGCGACAGGCGGATATAGGTGGAATCGTCCTGCCAGTCATAGGTGTCCGAGCCCACAACGTTGATGGCTTTCCATTCCGGCGTGCCTTCAAACACTTCCGCATACTCTTTGCGGAACATCTCGGTGGAGACCTTTTCAACGGCCATCGCAATTTCACGTGAGGATGGCCAGATATCTTTCAGATAGACCGGCTCATTCTTGCGGTCGTGACCAATAGGATCGGTAGCCAGGTTGATATTCATGTTCCCGGCGAGCGCGTAGGCCACCACCAGCGGCGGCGAAGCGAGCCAGTTGGTTTTCACCAGCGGATGAATACGTCCTTCAAAGTTACGGTTACCGGAAAGGACTGCGCCAACCGTCAGATCGCCCTGCTTGATCGCCGTTTCAATAGGTTCAGGCAGCGGGCCAGAGTTACCGATGCAGGTGGTACAGCCATAGCCCACGAGGTTAAAGCCCAGCTCATCAAGATAAGGCGTTAGCCTGGCCTGCGCCAGGTAATCCGAGACCACTTTGGAGCCCGGTGCCAGGGAGGCTTTTACCCAGGGCTGTGGTTTCAGCCCCAGCTCAACCGCTTTTTTAGCCAGCAAGCCGGCAGCCATTAATACGCTGGGGTTTGAGGTGTTGGTGCAGGAGGTAATGGCGGCTATGACAACCGCGCCGTCCGGGAGCTGATACTGATGTCCGTTCAGAACATAGTCGATTGGGTGATGGTCCTTCTTCGCCACGTTAACTTCCAGCTCGTTGCTTGCGGCAAACGCTTTTGGCACGTCGCTTAACGTTACGCGATCCTGCGGACGTTTCGGACCGGCGAGGCTCGCCTCAACGCTTCCCATGTCAAGCGCAAGCGTGCTGGTAAATACCGGCTCATCCCCCGGATTGCGCCACATGCCCTGCGCTTTGGTGTACGCCTCCACCAGCGCCACCTGCTCTTCGCTGCGTCCGCTCAGGCGCATGTACTCCAGCGTGACGTCATCAATGGGGAAAAATCCGCAGGTTGCGCCATATTCTGGCGCCATGTTGGCGATGGTCGCGCGGTCAGCCAGCGGCAGCGAATCCAGCCCGTCACCGTAAAATTCAACAAATTTTCCCACCACACCATGCTTACGCAGCATCTGGGTAACGGTGAGCACCAGATCGGTGGCGGTAATGCCTTCAGACAGCTTCCCGGTGAGCTTAAAGCCCACAACATCAGGGATAAGCATGGAGACCGGCTGACCGAGCATGGCGGCTTCCGCTTCGATACCGCCGACACCCCAGCCCAGCACGCCGAGGCCGTTAATCATGGTGGTGTGGGAATCTGTACCCACCAGCGTGTCCGGATAAGCCACCCACTCTTTGTCCTGCAATTCACTCCACACGGCTTTACCGAGATATTCAAGGTTAACCTGGTGACAAATACCGGTGCCGGGTGGAACCACGCTAAAGCGGCTGAACGCCTGCTGACCCCACTTCAGGAAGACATAACGCTCGTGATTTCGCTCCATCTCGAGACGCACGTTCTCGCCAAAGGCATCGTCATCACCGAAGTGGTCAACGGTTACGGAGTGGTCAATCACGAGGTCGACGGGTGAAAGCGGGTTCACTTTAGCCGTATCGCCGCCGAGGCGTTTAACCGCCTCACGCATGGCGGCGAGATCCACCACGGCAGGAACGCCGGTGAAGTCCTGCATCAGGACCCTTGCCGGGCGGTAGGCAATTTCTCTGTCGGCATGGGCATTCTTAAGCCACCCTGCCAGCGCCTGAATATCGTCAAGGGTCACGGAGTCACCGTCCTGCCAGCGCAAGAGATTTTCCAGCAAAACTTTCAAGGACTTGGGTAAACGCGAAATGTCCCCAAGCGTTCTGGCAGCCAGCGGCAGGCTATAGTAGTGCCAGGTTTTATTTTCTGCCTGTAACGTGTCCTTACTGGCTTCGCGTAGGGTTAACGACATAAGCTCCTCCTTAATTACAGAGATGTCCTGACAATCATCAGGGCCGTAATTAAAGATAACACAAAGATGTCGTAACGTTTTGATAACAACCCAAATTGATAAATTTAGGAATGGTCCAGAGGAGGGTAAAACAAAAAACCCCGCCGCAGCGAGGTTTTATGATTTAGTGGACGGCCAGCCAGATGAGCTGACTCCAGAACAGAATCGACAGGGTAAAAACGCCGATCCATGACCAGTATTTTTGAGACATCATGTTATTCATCATAGGGACACCAGGCATTATTTATTAAACATTCCGAGGCAGGTCCTCGTGCTATATTGCTGATGTGTATTTATTAAAGAGTACAAAGGCGCATAGTCATTATTCAGACTAACTGCATCATTACGCAATAAACTAAATTATTGTTTTTTGGGTTCGTCTTCCGCGAACACATCAATAAAAGCCTGCTGCTGCGGCGTCAGTTTCCAGGATGCTGGCACTGCTGTTGCAGGCGCTTTGCGTCCCTTGTGAACAGTGTCATGATGCTGACACATCCGCTTTGCCGTTTCTGTACGTACCGTCACTGCCATATTCAACCCCAATATTTCCAGGCCAGGAGAGCAACCATCACCCAGAACAGGGCGGAAACGAGAAAGACCGCCAGCCAGGCTTTACGCTTGAGCGCAGGATCCCTTTGCGGTTCTTCACTTCCTGAAGGCATTGCTAACCTCATACAATCGATATCGCTTATCATTTAGGACCAAACAATTGGTACAATTAATCATCTGTTGAGATAAATCCTAAAGAAACTTTAGCCGAAAAGCCAGTGAATTTACGCATCAAGAGGCATGAAATATTCAATCTTTTGACCAGAAATAAATATTTGAAAAGAAAAATTTGCGTAGCCGTTAATTAGTTTCTATTTTTGTCGCCAATTCACGACATTAAAACCACACAAATTAAAAGGATAATGACAATATATGGCAGGGGAAGTGCAGATGATGATAATTCTAATTTAGCTTTAAGCCGATATTTCGGTATCTTTCCCTCAGGGAAAGATACCGGGTGTGATTATTTTTCGGGGAGTTTGATATCTTTAAACATCTCTTCGATATCTTCATTTGATCGTAATGCCACGGCGGTATCCACCACGTCACGCGTTAAATGCGGTGCAAAGCGCTGAATAAAATCATACATATAGCTTCGCAGGAAGGTACTGCGGCGGAAGCCAATTTTTGTCGTGCTGTGGCTGAAAATATCATGCGCATCAAGACGCACCAGGTCAGGGTCTGACACCGGGTCGACCGCCATGCTGGCGATCACCCCTACCCCCAGGCCAAGCCGTACATAGGTCTTTATGACGTCGGCATCGGTGGCGGTAAAGACTATCCGCGGCGTTAACCCGGCCCGGTTGAAGGCGGTATCAAGCTCAGATCGTCCGGTGAAGCCAAACGTGTAAGTGACCAGAGGATATTGCGCCAGCTCTTCGATAGACACCGACCCTTTGCCCGCCAGCGGATGATCCGGGGTCACCACAATGGAGCGGTTCCAGTGATAGCACGGCAGCATGACCAGATCGTCATAGAGATGGAGCGCTTCCGTCGCGATGGCAAAATCTGCATTGCCCTTCGACACCGCCTCCGCAATTTGCGTCGGCGATCCCTGGTGCATATGCAGGGAGACGCGCGGATAACGCTCGATAAAGCCCTTGATAACGCCCGGTAGCGCATAGCGCGCCTGGGTGTGCGTCGTGGCAATATACAGCGAGCCTTTATCCGGCCAGGTATGTTCCCCCGCCACAGACTTAATCGCATCGACTTTGGAAAGGACTTCCCGCGCAATACGGATGATTTCCTGCCCCGCTGGCGTCACCTGGGTAAGGTGCTTACCACTGCGGGCGAAAATCTGAATACCTAATTCATCCTCCAGCATGCGAACCTGCTTGCTGATGCCCGGTTGCGAGGTATATAGCCCCTCGGCGGTGGAAGAGACATTAAGGTTGTGATTCACCACCTCAACGATATAACGAAGCTGTTGTAATTTCATGCCAGACCATCCGATTTAGCGCACGCGGTCAATCGCTTAAGACGATTTGATAATAAAAAAAGGGTTAACTATAACCACTATATCACTTATAGCCTGACTGTATAGTACGGAACAAAAAATAATAATAAGGTAATAAAAAAGGGCCGGAAGTCCGGCCCTTTCACGGGTAAGCTACGGTTAAGAAAGATTATTTCTTGCCTTCAACCCATTTGCCATCGACAAAGAAGGCGGACCATCCAGTCGCTTTACCCTCTTTCTCTGCCGCAACGTACTGCTGCTTCGTTTTACGGCTAAAACGGACCACCGTCTTATTGCCTTCAGGATCCTGCTGTGGCGCATCGGCCAGATAACGCAGCTTCTCAGGCAGACGATCGCGGAAGCGATGCAGCTCTTCCACCAGCGGGGCGCGCGTTTCACGCGATTTCGGGAAGGTGTTGGCGGCCAGGAAGACACCTGCGGCACCATCACGCAGCACGAAGTACGCGTCGGATTTTTCACACGGCAATTCTGGCAGCGGAACCGGATCTTCCTTCGGCGGAGCAACCTCACCATTGCGCAGAATTTTGCGCGTGTTCTTACACTCGTCGTTGGTGCAGGCCATGTACTTACCGAAACGCCCCATTTTCAGGTGCATTTCAGAGCCACACTTCTCGCACTCCACAATCGGGCCGTCATAGCCTTTAATGCGGAACTCACCCTCTTCGATCTCATACCCGTCGCACGTTGGGTTGTTACCGCACACGTGCAGCTTACGTTTAGGATCGATCAGATAGCTGTCCATTGCCGTGCCGCATTTTTTGCAGCGGCGTTTCGCGCGCAGGGCGTTGGTTTCCGCATCATCACCTTCCAGCACGTTGAGAACTTCGTTCTCCGGCACCAGGTTGATGGTTGTTTTGCAGCGCTCTTTTGGTGGCAGCGCATAGCCTGAACAGCCAAGGAACACGCCCGTTGTCGCAGTACGGATCCCCATCTTGCGGCCGCAGGTCGGGCAGTCGATGCTGGTCAGAACCATCTGGTTAGGCAGCATGCCGCCCTCTTCAGGATCTTTCTCCGCTTTCTCAAGCTGGTTGGTAAAGTCGCTGAAGAAGCTATCGAGAACCTTCTTCCACTCCGCCTTGTGACTGGCCACTTCGTCGAGGCTGTCTTCCATCTGCGCGGTGAAGTCGTAGTTCATCAATTCGCGGAAGTTAGCTTCCAGACGGTCAGTGACAATCTCACCCATTTTTTCGGCATAGAAACGGCGGTTCTCTACGCGAACGTAACCGCGGTCCTGAATGGTCGAGATGATTGAGGCGTAAGTTGACGGACGGCCAATCCCGCGTTTTTCCAGCTCTTTAACCAACGACGCTTCACTAAAGCGCGCAGGCGGCTTGGTGAAGTGCTGGGCCGGAACCAGGTCGACAAGCGACAACTCGTCGCCTTTGTTTACCGCAGGCAGCGTACGGTCTTCATCACCTTTACGCAGTGCAGGCATCACTTTCGTCCAGCCGTCGAAACGCAGAATACGACCGCGTGCCTTGAGGCGGAAGTCGCCCGCGCCAACGGTCAGCGTAGTGGAATCATATTTCGCTGGCGTCATCTGACACGCGACAAACTGACGCCAGATCAGCTGATACAGCTTCTGGGCGTCGGCTTCCATATCCTTCAGCGACTCGGCTAAAACAGAGACATCAGAAGGACGAATCGCTTCGTGCGCTTCCTGAGAATTCTCTTTGCTGGCGAACTGGTTGGCGCTTTCCGGCAGGTATTTTTTACCGAAGTTGTCGCTGATGTAGCCGCGCACCATGTTCACCGCGTCCTGGCTCAGGTTGGTGGAGTCAGTACGCATGTAGGTGATGTAACCCGCTTCATACAAGCGCTGGGCCATCATCATGGTTTTCTTCACGCCGTAACCCAGACGGGTGCTCGCCGCCTGTTGCAGTGTGGACGTGATAAACGGCGCGCCAGGCTTGCTGCTGGTCGGCTTATCTTCGCGTTCCAGTACCTGGTAGCGCGCTTTTTCCAGCAGCGCCACGGCGGCCATGGTCTGATCGCGGTTTTCAGGACGGAAAGGCTTATCGTTGTGATGGCTTACCTGCAGCGGCAGCGCATCACCGCCCGGGGTGGTGACATTGGCGTCAACTTCCCAGAACTCTTCCGGCACGAAGGCTTTAATTTCGCGTTCACGCTCAACGACAAGACGCACGGCTACAGACTGCACGCGTCCTGCAGACAGGCCGCGGGCAATCTTTTTCCACAGCAGGGGAGAAACCATGTAGCCCACAACGCGGTCCATAAAGCGACGCGCCTGCTGGGCGTTCACACGGTCGATATTCAGCTCGCCCGGCTTCTCAAACGCCTGACGAATCGCATTCTTTGTAATTTCGTTAAACACTACGCGGCTGTAGCGTTTGTCATCCCCGCCGATCACTTCCCGCAGGTGCCACGCAATGGCTTCCCCTTCGCGGTCAAGGTCGGTTGCGAGATAGATGTGGTCTGCTTTTTCAGCCAGCTGCTTCAGCTCGTTAACGACTTTTTCTTTCCCGGGCAGCACTTCATATTGTGCATCCCAGTTGTGCCATGGGTTAACACCCATGCGGTTGACAAGCGCGCTACGTTCATCCTTTTTAGGCTTTTTAGCCCCTTTGGTGGAGGTAGAGTCTGCGCTCTTTTTGCTGGCTGAGCCACTGGTCGGCAAATCGCGGATGTGACCAACGCTGGACTTAACCACGTAGTCATTACCCAGATACTTATTGATCGTTTTGGCTTTTGCCGGGGACTCAACGATGACGAGAGCTTTACCCATATTCACCTTTACCTAATTTAATTCTTCCAGGAATACGCCGCACGTTGATTTCCCTTCCGCTGACGACGAGCCAATGATATTGCGACTGCGTCAGGGGATATCAACCCCTATGTCTTACCGAACGTCAGAATGGCGACATCCAGGTCATTGAGTTTTCGGGTATTTTTCTCACATCTCGTATAATTCGTGACGAATTCCCGGTCGAATGTCAAGCAATTCTGTTGCCAGAATGACGAAAGCGCACACTCTACCTGATAAAATTCGTTACGCAACTTTATTAGCATGCAAAAGCAAATCCCGCCAACCTGCCCTCTGCATCTTATCCCCTCACATTACAGGGAAAATTTGCCCCCAAAGCGCCCCCGGCGTAGACTATTGTCACTGTTTAAGGAGTGGATTATGCAGAATACGACCCAACCCATTGACCGAGCCTCTCTGCTTATCGAAGCAAACAAGCTTATTCGTGACCATGAAGATACGCTGGCAGGCATTGAAGCCACCGGCGTTGAGCAACGTAATGGCGTGCTGGTTTTCAGCGGCGAATACTTCCTTGACGAGCAGGGGTTACCGACCCCGAAAAGCACTGCCGTGTTTAATATGTTTAAATACCTGGCGCATACGCTTTCAGAGAAATATCACCTGGTCGATTAATGCAAAACGCGAGGCATATGCCTCGCGTTTTTGTTTACAGCAGCGGTTTTTGTCCGCGCTGTAGCCAGCGAAGCAGCAGGCGGTCCGCGCTTTCCGCCGCACTGTTGGTAAAGCGGTCCATCAACCGTTTGCGCTGTGTAAAGCGCACGCCTACCAGTTCCCGGCCTTCCATCAGGTTGAGCAGCAGGTCATCACTGGTACCTACTTCATCCACAAGCCCTTTTTCCTGCGCCTGGATGCCGTACCAGTGCTCACCGGTCGCCACCTGTTCAATATCCAGCGTTGGGCGCATGCGATGTACGAAGTCTTTAAAGAGATGGTGAGTTTCATTCAGATCTTCACGGAATTTTTGGCGCCCCTCTTCCGTGTTTTCCCCCAGCAGCGTCAGGGTGCGTTTGTACTGACCCGCCGTGTGAAGTTCGATATCAATCTCTTTATTTTTCAGGAAGCGGTTAAAGTTAGGGATCTGAGCGACCACGCCAATGGAACCTATGATGGAAAATGGCGCCGCAACGATTTTGTCCGCCACGCAGGCCATCATATAGCCGCCGCTCGCCGCGACTTTATCTACCGCCACGGTAAGTGGGATCTGCTTCTCGCGCAGACGCTGCAGCTGTGAAGCGGCCAGCCCGTAACCGTGTACCACCCCGCCCGGGCTCTCAAGACGCACCACCACCTGATCCTGCGGCGTTGCCACGGCCAGAACCGCAGTCACCTCTTCGCGCAGCGAAGCGACTTCATGCGCATCCATGCTGCCTTTAAAATCGAGCACATAGACGCGGGGTTTTGCGTCGCCCTGCGGCGTCGCGAGCTTTGCCTTCGCCTTCGCGGCTTTGGCTTCCTGCTTGTGTTTTTTCTTCTGGGCTTTCAGCCAGAGCTTCTGCTGATGGCTATCGAGCAGCGAGAGGGACATATCTTCCTGCATCTCTTTATACTGCTCGCTCAGGCGGGTGATGCGTAACTCCCCACGCTGACGCTTGCGCTGCGTCAGGTTGACAATCAGAACGGCAACCACGGCAATGGCAATCACCACCGTCGCGATTTTGGCCAAAAACAACCCATATTGAGAAAGTAATTCCACGCGTTCCACCTTGATTTAACCACGAATCTTTCACGGCAGTGTACAACAGCCCTGCCCCTGCGTCTCGCCCGTGACATTACCTCTGCGAGCCGTCTTCAGGAATCCCCGCGCTGCGGTTTAAATATTTGCAAATTGTTAATTTTGCAGCAATGCGTCCTGTAGACTGATTGAATTCTCACGCTAATTCGGGCATAAAGCCGAAAAGTCATTATGAAGGCGTGATTGAGACCCCGTGCGCCTGAGGAGTCACCGTGCATTATCAACCGCAAAAAAACCTGCTGCAGAACCGAATCATTCTTGTCACCGGCGCCAGCGATGGTATTGGTCGCGAAGCGGCCCTGACGTACGCTGAATATGGCGCAAGCGTTATTCTGATTGGGCGTAACGAAGAAAAGCTCAAAGGGGTCGCTCAGGAAATTGAGGCCGCAGGCGGGACACCTGCCCCCTGGTACACGCTCGATTTGCTGACATGCACCCCAGCGCTCTGCCAGGAGCTTGCTCACCGTATCAGTACCCACTACCCACGTCTTGACGGCGTACTGCACAACGCCGGTTTGTTAGGTGAAGTGCGTCCAATGGATGAACAGGATCCTGAAATCTGGCAGCAGGTGATGCAGGTTAACGTTAATGGTACTTTTTTCCTCACGCAGGCCTTGCTTCCTTTATTACTCAAATCCGAGTCTGGATCTCTGGTCTTCACCTCTTCCAGCGTAGGCCGCGAGGGACGCGCAAACTGGGGGGCTTATGCTGTCTCAAAATTCGCGACCGAGGGCATGATGCAGGTGCTGGCGGATGAGTATCAGAGCCGCCATCTGCGCGTAAACTGCATTAATCCGGGGGGTACGCGCACCAGCATGCGCGCCAGCGCGTTCCCGACGGAAGATCCGCTGAAGCTGAAAACCCCGGCAGACATTATGCCGCTCTATCTCTGGCTGATGGGCGACGACAGCCGCCGCAAAACCGGAATGACCTTTGATGCCCAGCCGGGCCGCAAACCGGGAATTTCGCAATGAGTGAAGAACGTCATCAGCAGCGACAGCAGCGTCTGAAGGAACAGGTTGACGCGCGCGTCGCGGCAGCTCAGGAGGAGCGTGGGATCGTCATCGTTTTTACCGGCAACGGCAAAGGCAAAACTACTGCCGCGTTTGGCACCGCTACGCGCGCCGTCGGCCACGGGCAAAAAGTGGGGGTCATCCAGTTTATCAAAGGGGAATGGCCCAACGGCGAACGTAATTTGCTTGAGCCTCACGGCGTTGAGTTTCAGGTGATGGCGACCGGGTTTACGTGGGATACGCAGAACCGGGAAACCGATACCGCAGCCTGTCTGGCCGTCTGGGAGCACGCTAAAAGAATGCTGGCCGATCCCTCGCTGAATATGGTGCTACTGGATGAGATCACCTATATGGTCGCCTACGACTACCTGCCGCTGGAGGAGGTGCTGGATGCACTGAAGAACCGCCCTGCGCACCAGACGGTTATCGTTACAGGTCGCGGGTGTCATCGTGAGATTCTGGAGCTGGCAGATACCGTCAGCGAGCTGCGTCCGGTCAAGCATGCGTTTGATGCAGGCATCAAAGCACAAATTGGCATCGATTACTAAAGAAAAAGCCCGGTGAGTTCACCGGGCTTTTTCGATTAACCGTTGTTATTCCGGCTGCCAGAGCGACGATTGCTGTTCACCTGGCTGTGGCGTTTCACCGCACGACGGATCTGATTCGCCTTCATACGACGACGATCTTTCTCCACCGCCACTTTAGAATTGGTTTCCGGCGTCAGGCCAACCAGCTCGCGCAGGTAGTTAGTCTGGGTAAGATCCAGCTCGGTATAACCACCGCGTGGCAGACCTTTCGGCAGCAGAATGTCGCCGTAGCGAACGCGGATCAGGCGGCTAACCTGCACGCCTACCGCTTCCCACAGACGACGCACCTCGCGGTTACGGCCTTCGGTCAGGGTCACGTTGTACCACTGGTTAATCCCTTCACCACCGGTAAATTTGATGGTTTTGAACGCCGCAGGGCCGTCTTCCAGCTGTACGCCACGCGACAGATCGCGCAGTTTATTTTCATCGACCTGGCCGAAGACGCGAACGGCGTATTCACGCTCAACTTCACGGCTTGGGTGCATCAGACGGTTTGCCAGTTCACCATCAGTGGTGAACAGCAGCAGACCGCAGGTGTTCACGTCCAGACGACCCACCGCAATCCAGCGGGCGCCGCGCAGTTTTGGCAGACGGTCAAACACCGTTGGACGACCTTCCGGGTCGTTGCGCGTACACAGCTCGCCTTCCGGCTTGTAATACGGCAGCACGCGGCAGATCTGTTCCGCGGACTCTTTCACGGAGATAAGATGACCGTCAATGCGGATCTTGAGCCCCGGTACGATTTCTACGCGGTCACCCAGCGTGGCGATTTTACCGTCCACACTCACGCGGCCCGCTTCAATAATGGCTTCGATTTCACGGCGCGAACCGTGGCCGGCGCGCGCCAGCACTTTCTGTAACTTCTCGCTCATTGAGCTTCCTCAGGTGTCGCCTTCACAGGCGTCGAATCAGGTCAAAAACAGGGCAACGCCCTGCTTTGATGGCCGCGTAGTATATCTGCTTACACCCTTACAAGAAAGGCTTAACATCGCCCACGCCTTCACGAATGACTTCTGGCGCATCTTCGGTGAGATCCACCACGGTGGTCGGCTGCTGGCCGAGATAACCGCCGTGAATAATCAGCTCCACCACCTTCTCCAGACGATCTTTTATCTCCTCCGGATCGGACTCGGTAAACTCGCTGCCCGGCAGCATCAGCGAGGTGGAGAGCATCGGCTCGCCGAGGGTTTCCAGCAGCGCCTGGGCAATCGGGTTCGACGGCACGCGCATGCCGATAGTCTTACGCTTTTCCTGCAGCAGGCGACGCGGCACCTCCTTCGTCCCTTTCAGGATGAACGTGTAGTTGCCCGGCGTATTGTTCTTAATCAGGCGAAACGCCACGTTGTCGACATACGCATAGGTCGACAGCTCAGAGAGATCGCGGCACATCAGGGTAAAGTTATGGCCGTCCGGCAGCTGACGAATACGGCAAATGCGTTCCATCGCTCCTTTATCTTCAATTTTACAGCCCAGCGCGTAGCCGGAATCGGTCGGGTAGACTATCACGCCGCCTTTGCGGACGATCTCCACGGCCTGGTTAATCAGACGTGGCTGCGGATTGTCCGGATGGATATAGAAAAACTGACTCATACTTCCCTCTCTTCAATTTGCTGCGGCTGCTCCCAGAGCTGCCAGACTGGCTCAACGCCAGCGGGTAGCCAGAGCTTGCGTCCCAGCTCGATCCACGCGCAGGGCTGGTGGAAATCAGAGCCCTGTGACCCTAGCAGGCCAAACTGGCGGGCGTAAGCCGCGAGCTGCGCGCGCTCGTTGGGCGCCTGCTGACACTGGGCGACTTCCATCGCCTCGCCACCGCATTCGGCAAAGTGCGCCAGCAGCCGTTTCAGCCATTTAGCAGAAAGATTATACCGTCCCGGATGGGCCAGCACGGCCTTACCGCCAGAATGATGAATGACATCAATAGCTTGTTTTATTGTACACCACTGTGGCGGAACGTATCCGGTTTTCCCGCGCGCCAGATACTTTTTAAAGACATCCGCCATGGTCGTCGCTTTGCCCGCTTCAACCAGAAAGCGGGCGAAATGACCGCGGGTGACCGCCCCGCCGTTCGCCAGCTTTTGCGCACCTTCCAGCGCGCCCGGAATATGCGCCTTCTCCAGACGCTCGCCGATCATCTCCGCGCGATGGTTGCGGCGCGTTTTTTGTTCTTGCAAAAAGGCAAGAAGTGCCGGATGTTCTATATCAATGTTGAGGCCAACGATATGAATCTCATGGTTTTCCCAGACGGTCGAGATCTCGACGCCGGGCACCAGATTCAGCGCCAGCCCGCTGCGGGCAATCTCGGCGTGCGCTGCCGGAATGGCGTCGGTGGTATCGTGATCGGTTATCGCCAGCGTGCCGACACGCATTTCAACCGCGCGATGAACCAGGGCTTCGGGTGTCAGCAGGCCATCAGAGGCCTGAGTATGGCTGTGTAAATCATAAATAATCGCGTAGGTGGTATCGCTCAAAGCACTTCCCATAACAGGTTGGAGACATCCGAAAACGCCATGATACCGACTTAACGTGAAATTCTGAAATCAAGGGTTGACAATACGTCATCGAACTAGTTAACTAGTACGCAAGTTCACACGAGAAAGGTATCTGAAAATGACAGCACATTTCACTCTGCACGGTTGGTGGCGCACTTCCTGATCTTCGGGCAGTGTCACGCATCTGCGAAATGCAAACAGATACCCGCCCGCTACCCAGCGGGCTTTTTTTTGAACAGAATAAATGAGAATCACAACATGCAAACAGCCAAACCTCATCTCGAACTGTTGACCTGCGAGGCGGTCTATCGCCACAACCCGACCGCGCTGTTTCATCAGGTGTGCGGCGCGCGTCCGGCGACGCTGCTGCTGGAGTCTGCGGATATCGACAGCAAGGACGATCTGAAAAGCCTGCTGCTGGTCGACAGCGCGCTGCGCATTACCGCGTTAGGTGACACCGTCACCATTAAGGCGCTCTCTGATAATGGCGCATCGCTGCTGCCGCTGCTGGATGCGGCTCTGCCCGCGGGCATCGACAATGAACGTCACCCGGACCTGCGAATTCTGCATTTCCCGCCGGTAAGCCAGCTGCTGGACGAAGACGCGCGCCTCTGCTCGCTGTCCGTGTTCGATGCCTTCCGCCTGCTGCAAAATCTTGTCACCGTGCCGGAAGATGAGCGCGAAGCAATGTTCTTCGGCGGGCTGTTTGCTTACGACCTGGTCGCCGGTTTTGAAGATTTGCCGGAAACCGAGCAGGGCAACCGCTGTCCGGACTACTGTTTCTACCTGGCCGAAACCCTGCTGGTGATCGACCATCAGAAAAAATATACCCGCATCCAGGCAAGCCTGTTCACGCCGTCTGCGTCTGAGAAAAACCGCCTTGAGCATCGCATCGCTCAGCTCCAGCAGCAGATGACGGAAGCGCCGCCTGCACTGCCGGTACAGCACGTGGAAAAAATGACATGCGACGTTAACCAGACCGACGATCAATACGGGGCCGTGGTTCGCCAGATGCAAAAGGCTATTCGCGCCGGGGAGATTTTCCAGGTTGTGCCGTCCCGCCGTTTCTCGCTGCCCTGCCCGTCACCGCTGGCGGCTTACGACGTGCTGAAGAAGAGCAACCCGAGCCCATATATGTTCTTTATGCAGGACAATGATTTCACGCTGTTCGGCGCCTCGCCGGAAAGCTCGCTGAAGTACGACGCCACCAGCCGCCAGATTGAGATCTACCCGATTGCAGGCACCCGTCCGCGTGGCCGTCGTGCCGATGGCTCGCTGGACCGCGATCTGGACAGCCGCATCGAACTGGAAATGCGAACCGACCACAAGGAGCTCTCCGAACACCTGATGCTGGTTGACCTGGCGCGTAACGACCTGGCGCGCATTTGCACCCCGGGCAGCCGCTACGTGGCAGACCTGACCAAAGTTGACCGTTACTCCTTCGTGATGCACCTGGTCTCCCGCGTGGTGGGTGAACTGCGCAGCGACCTCGACGTGCTGCACGCCTACCGTGCCTGCATGAATATGGGCACCCTGAGCGGCGCACCGAAGGTGCGCGCCATGCAGCTTATCGCCGAAGCGGAAGGGCGTCGTCGCGGGAGTTACGGCGGCGCGGTAGGTTACTTCACCGCCCACGGCGACCTTGATACCTGCATCGTGATCCGCTCCGCCTACGTCGAAGACGGTATTGCCACCGTTCAAGCCGGCGCCGGGATTGTTCTTGACTCTGTTCCGCAGTCTGAAGCTGACGAAACCCGCAGTAAAGCACGCGCGGTATTGCGCGCCATCGCTACCGCACACCACGCACAGGAGATTTTCTGATGGCTGACATTCTGCTGCTCGATAACATCGACTCCTTTACCTATAACCTGGCAGATCAGCTGCGTGCGAATGGTCACAACGTCGTTATCTACCGCAACCACGTTCCGGCTCAGACCCTGATTGACCGTCTGGCGACCATGCAAAACCCGGTGCTGATGCTCTCCCCGGGGCCGGGCGCGCCGAGCGAAGCGGGCTGTATGCCCGAACTGCTGACCCGCATGCGCGGCAAGCTGCCGATTATCGGTATCTGCCTTGGTCACCAGGCAATCGTGGAAGCCTACGGCGGTTACGTCGGCCAGGCGGGCGAGATCCTGCACGGTAAAGCCTCCAGCATTGAACATGACGGCCAGGCAATGTTTGCCGGGCTGCCGAATCCGCTCCCGGTCGCGCGCTATCATTCGCTGGTCGGCAGCAACATTCCGGCCGGGCTGACCATCAACGCTTCGTTTGAAGGGATGGTGATGGCGGTACGCCACGATGCGGATCGCGTCTGCGGGATGCAGTTCCACCCGGAATCTATTTTGACCTCCAATGGCGCCCGCCTGCTGGAGCAGACCCTTGACTGGGCGTTACAGAAGCTGGAGCAGACCAACACCCTGCAGCCGATTCTGGAAAAACTGTATCAGGCCCAGACCCTGAGCCAGCAGGAGAGCCACCAGCTTTTTTCTGCCGTGGTGCGCGGCGAGCTGAAGCCTGAGCAGCTGGCCGCTGCGCTGGTGAGCATGAAAGTGCGCGGCGAAAGCCCGCAGGAGATCGCCGGTGCGGCCACCGCGCTGCTGGAAAATGCCGCCCCGTTCCCGCGTCCGGACTATCAGTTTGCGGATATCGTCGGGACCGGTGGCGACGGCAGCAACAGCATCAATATTTCGACCGCCAGCGCCTTTGTGGCGGCGGCCTGCGGCCTGAAGGTGGCCAAGCACGGTAACCGCAGCGTCTCCAGCCGTTCAGGCTCGTCCGATCTGCTGGCCGCGTTTGGCATCAATCTGGAGATGAATGCCGAGCGTTCGCGTGAAGCGCTGGACGATTTGGGCGTTTGCTTCCTGTTTGCGCCGAAATATCACACCGGTTTCCGCCACGCGATGCCGGTTCGCCAGCAGCTTAAAACCCGGACGCTGTTTAACGTGCTCGGCCCGCTGATCAACCCGGCCCATCCGCCGCTGGCATTAATTGGCGTTTACAGCCCTGAGCTGGTCCTGCCGATTGCCGAGACGCTGCGCGTGCTGGGTTACAAACGCGCCGCCGTGGTGCACAGCGGCGGAATGGATGAAGTTTCGCTGCATGCGCCGACGCTGGTGGCCGAGCTTAACGATGGTGAAGTACTCAGCTATCAGCTTGAGGCGTCTGATTTCGGCTTAACGCCGTACCATCAGGAAGCGCTGGCAGGCGGTACGCCGGAAGAAAACCGTGACATTCTGACGCGCTTACTACAAGGTAAAGGTGAGGCCGCTCATGAGGCCGCCGTGGCTGCCAACGTCGCCATGCTGATGCGTTTGCACGGTGAGGAAGACCTGAAGGCCAATGCTCAAAAAGTTCTGGATGTACTGCGCTCCGGTGCAGCTTACGATCGCGTTACCGCACTTGCGGCAAGAGGGTAAAGAATGCAGACCGTTTTAGCGAAAATCGTTGCCGATAAGGCCATCTGGGTGGAAGCACGCAAAGCAGAGCAGCCGCTTGCCAGTTTCCAGAATGACGTCGTCCCAAGCAGCCGTCGTTTCTATGACGCCCTGCAGGGTGCACGTACCGCCTTTATTCTGGAGTGCAAAAAGGCCTCTCCCTCAAAAGGCGTTATTCGTGACGATTTCGACCCGGCGCGTATCGCCGGTATTTATAAGCATCATGCGTCGGCAATCTCCGTGCTGACGGATGAGAAATATTTCCAGGGCAGCTTCGATTTTCTGCCGATCGTCAGCGGCATCGCACCGCAGCCGATCCTGTGCAAAGACTTTATTATCGACCCGTATCAGATCTGGCTGGCGCGTTTCTACCAGGCCGATGCCTGCCTGCTGATGCTCTCGGTACTGGATGACGAACAGTATCGCCAGCTTGCTGCCGTGGCGCACAGCCTGAACATGGGCGTGCTGACCGAAGTGAGTAACGAAGAAGAGCTCGAGCGCGCCATCGCGCTGGAAGCCAAAGTGGTCGGCATCAACAACCGCGATCTTCGCGACTTGTCGATTGACCTGAACCGCACCCGCCAGCTGGCGCCACGTCTGGGTGCGGGCGTCACGGTGATCAGCGAGTCCGGCATTAACAGCTACGCCCAGGTGCGCGAGCTGAGCCACTTCGCCAACGGTTTCCTGATTGGCTCCGCCATGATGGAACATGACGACCTCAATGCGGCGGTGCGTCGCGTGCTGCTGGGTGAAAACAAAGTCTGCGGCCTAACCCGCGAACAGGATGCGCTGGCCGCGTATGAGGCTGGAGCAATCTATGGCGGTTTAATCTTCGTCGACACCTCTCCTCGTGCAGTCAATGAGGAACAGGCCCGCAAGGTAATCGCGGCGGCCCCGCTGAGCTATGTTGGCGTGTTCCGCAATGCGGATGTCGCGGACGTTGTGGCAAAAGCCGACGCGTTATCCCTGAGTGCCGTTCAGCTTCATGGCGATGAAGATCAGGCGTATATCAATGCCCTGCGCGACGCGCTGGCACCGCAGGTTCAAATCTGGAAAGCACAAAGCGTGGGCGCCACCCTGCCCGCACGTAATCTTCACCACGTTGACAAATACGTGCTCGACAACGGCCAGGGCGGCACCGGACAACGTTTTGACTGGTCGCTGCTGAACGGCGAAAAGCTGGACAACGTCCTGCTGGCGGGCGGACTAAGCCCAGATAACTGTGTGGAAGCCGCGAAAACCGGCTGCGCAGGCCTCGATTTCAATTCAGGCGTAGAGTCGCAACCGGGTATCAAAGATGCCAGCAAGCTGGCCTCGGTGTTTAAAACTCTGCGTGCATATTAAGGAAGAGAAGATGACGACATTACTTAACCCGTATTTTGGTGAATTCGGCGGGATGTACGTTCCGCAAATCCTGATGCCCGCGCTGCGCCAGCTGGAAGAAGCGTTCGTGAGCGCGCAGAAAGATCCTGCGTTTCAGGCGGAGTTTACCGACCTGCTGAAAAACTACGCCGGGCGTCCAACCGCGCTGACCAAATGCCGCAACCTGACCGAAGGCACCAAAACCACGCTGTATCTTAAGCGTGAAGATCTGCTGCACGGCGGCGCGCATAAAACTAACCAGGTGCTGGGCCAGGCGCTGCTCGCGAAGCGTATGGGTAAAACCGAAATCATCGCCGAAACCGGCGCGGGCCAGCACGGCGTGGCTTCTGCGCTCGCCAGCGCCCTGCTCGGCCTGAAGTGCCGCATCTATATGGGTGCTAAAGACGTTGAGCGTCAGTCGCCGAACGTGTTCCGTATGCGCCTGATGGGTGCGGAAGTGATCCCGGTGCACAGCGGTTCTGCGACGCTGAAAGATGCCTGTAACGAAGCGCTGCGCGACTGGTCCGGCAGCTATGAAACCGCGCACTATATGCTCGGCACCGCGGCAGGTCCTCACCCGTTCCCGACCATCGTGCGCGAATTCCAGCGCATGATTGGTGAAGAGACCAAAGCGCAGATCCTTGAAAAAGAGGGTCGCCTGCCGGATGCAGTCATTGCCTGCGTCGGCGGCGGGTCTAACGCCATCGGCATGTTTGCCGATTTTATCGACGAAATCCGCGTAGGGCTGATTGGCGTCGAGCCTGCCGGTCATGGGATTGAAACCGGCGAGCACGGCGCGCCGCTGAAGCATGGCCGCGTGGGGATCTACTTCGGCATGAAAGCCCCGATGATGCAGACCGATGAAGGGCAGATTGAAGAGTCTTACTCAATTTCTGCCGGACTGGACTTCCCGTCCGTTGGGCCACAGCACGCGTTCCTGAACAGCACGGGGCGCGCGGACTATGTCTCCATTACCGATGACGAAGCGCTGGAAGCCTTCAAAACGCTGTGCCGCAGCGAAGGGATCATCCCGGCGCTGGAGTCTTCTCACGCGCTGGCGCACGCGCTGAAAATGATGAAAGAGAACCCGGAAAAAGAGCAACTGCTGGTGGTGAACCTTTCCGGTCGCGGTGACAAAGATATCTTCACCGTTCACGATATTTTGAAAGCACGAGGGGAAATCTGATGGAACGCTACGATAACGTATTTGCTGAACTGAAATCCCGCCAGGAAGGCGCGTTCGTCCCCTTCGTTACGCTGGGCGACCCCGGCCCTGAGCAGTCTCTGAAGATTATCGACGCCCTGATTGAAGCCGGCGCCGACGCGCTGGAGCTGGGTATTCCGTTCTCCGATCCGCTGGCGGATGGCCCGACCATCCAGAACGCCACCCTGCGCGCCTTTGCGGCAGGCGTGACCCCAACCCAATGCTTTGAAATGCTGGCGGCGATCCGCCAGAAGCACCCGACCATTCCGATTGGTCTGCTGATGTACGCCAACCTGGTGTTCAACCGTGGTGTTGACGAGTTCTATGCAGAATGCGCGCGCGTGGGTGTCGACTCGGTCCTGGTAGCAGACGTGCCCGTGGAAGAGTCCGCGCCGTTCCGCCAGGCTGCGATGCGTCACAATGTCGCCCCTATTTTCATCTGCCCGCCTAACGCGGACGATGAACTGCTGCGCCAGATAGCCTCTTACGGACGCGGATATACCTATCTGCTTTCGCGCGCGGGCGTGACCGGCGCCGAAAATAAAGCTGCACTGCCGCTGCATCATCTGGTGGAAAAGCTGGCCGAGTACCATGCCGCGCCGCCGCTGCAGGGCTTCGGGATCTCCTCTCCGGATCAGGTCACCGCGGCAATTGAGGCGAAGGCGGCGGGTGCCATCTCCGGCTCCGCGATTGTGAAGATCATCGAGAAGAACGTGGACAAGCCCGAGCAGATGCTGAGCGAATTGAAAGCGTTCGTGACCGCAATGAAAGCAGCGACGCGTAAAGCATAATCCCTCCACCGTCTGGCAACCCTGCCAGACGGTTACTCCTCCTTCTCCATCCTCTCCAAAGGATTACATCAAAATTGATCCCGTCGATATTTTCGGTGTGAATAGCTTTTCAAACTTTCGCGTAAGCGTATGATCTGAACTCTTTTTAGCACTAATCCTTCTGAGTTCAGAGGCTTATTCATGTCATGGCAATCCTTCAAACAGACTTACCTGGTTAAGTTCTGGTCACCTGTTCCGGCCGTCATCGCGACAGGCATTCTCTCTACTTATTATTTCGGCATTACCGGCACCTTCTGGGCAGTCACCGGTGAATTCACCCGCTGGGGTGGGCAACTGCTGCAGCTCGCAGGCGTGCACACCGAAGAGTGGGGATACTTCAAACTTATTCACCTGGACGGCACCCCGCTTACCCGCATCGACGGAATGATGATTATCGGCATGTTCGGCGGCTGTTTCGCTGCGGCGCTGTGGGCAAACAACGTTAAGCTGCGCATGCCCAAAAGCCGCGTTCGCATCATGCAGGCGGTAGTCGGGGGTATGATTGCCGGGTTTGGTGCCCGCCTGGCGATGGGCTGTAATCTGGCCGCGTTCTTTACGGGGATTCCGCAGTTCTCCCTTCATGCCTGGTTTTTTGCCGTAGCCACGGCGATTGGCTCTTACTTCGGAGCAAAATTCACCCTTTTGCCGCTGTTCCGCATTCCGGTGAAAATGACAAAAGTCAGCGCGGCGTCCCCGCTCACCCAAAAACCGGAGCAGGCAAAGCGCCGTTTCCGCCTGGGTATGCTGGTCTTTTTTGCTATGATCGCATGGGCCATTTGCACGGCGATGAATCAGCCGAAGCTTGGCCTGGCGATGTTGTTCGGCGTCGGCTTTGGCCTGCTGATCGAACGCGCGCAGATCTGCTTTACCTCTGCGTTTCGCGATATGTGGATCACCGGAAGGACGATGATGGCGAAGGCAATCATTGCCGGTATGGCGGTGAGCGCTATCGGCATTTTCAGCTATGTTCAGCTCGGTGTTGAACCGAAGATCATGTGGGCTGGCCCGAACGCGGTGATTGGCGGTCTGCTGTTTGGCTTCGGGATTGTGCTGGCTGGCGGGTGTGAAACCGGCTGGATGTACCGCGCGGTTGAGGGACAGGTGCACTACTGGTGGGTGGGTCTGGGAAATGTGATTGGCTCGACGATCCTGGCGTACTGCTGGGATGACGTGTCTCCCTTCCTGGCCACCAACTGGGACAAGGTCAACCTGCTCAACACCTTCGGGCCTCTCGGCGGCCTGCTCGTTACCTACGCCCTGCTGTTGGTTGCTTTTTTACTGGTCGTCGCACAGGAGAAACGTTTCTTCCGCCGTGCGAGCGTTAAAACAGAAACGCAGGAGAATACAGCATGAAGGAGATCGTGCCTGATTATCGTCTGGATATGGTTGGTGAGCCCTGTCCTTATCCGGCGGTTGCTACGCTTGAAGCCCTGCCGCAGCTTAAAAAAGGGGAAATACTGGAAGTGGTCAGCGACTGCCCGCAGTCCATCAACAACATACCGCTGGATGCTAAAAACCACGGTTATACGGTGCTGGATATCCAGCAGGATGGCCCAACCATTCGCTATCTGATTCAAAAATGATCGCTAAGGGCCTCGCAAGGGGCCTTTATCGTATTGAATTATAAGCCATGTTGATCCACGGCAAAAACGCGATTTTTGACTTAAGTAAAATCTCATTTCCCTTTTGAAGGAGGTTTTCGCGGTTTGATGTATTTACGAGCTTTACTGGTTTTCGCCTTATTGATTCCCTTCCACGCGCTGTCCCTGAATTTTTCTTCGACCTTCCTGCGCCTTAATTGCCCGGAAAGAGGACTTGTCGACGTTATTCTGCACGTCTATGACCATACTCAGGAACGATGGCGCGGTCATTTTGAAACCGGCGCGGGTCATAAACGTGTGGGTGATACCGAAATTATCCCGTTTGCCAACGGTGATATTCTCTTCCATTCCCTGTCCAGCGACGCTTTCAGCTATTTATATGATGGGGAAAAGATCCTGAGGCACTGCGTAAAGCTTGACGAGCGGCCGGTTTATCCGTCGTTTTGAAGCGAGCAAAGCAAACTGGCCACCCTGTGGCCAGTTTGACGGGGATCAGAAACGATAACCCGCAGAGAACATGAACACCCACGGATCCAGACGCGTATTGATGCTTTGCTGCTCGCCGCCCGCCTTGAAGCGTACGTCCGTATCAATATCCATATACCAGACCGAGGCGTTGATCAGCCAGTCGCGGTTAATCAGATAGTCCAGACCAACCTGCCCAGCCATACCCCACGAGTCTTTCAGGCTGAGATCGGAGAGTCCTGCTTCTTTGCCGGTATCGTTGAATTTCTCATCGAAGAAGGTGGTGTAGTTCACACCCGCGCCAATATATGGACGCACCTTGCTACTGGCATCGCCAAAGTACCATTGCGCCATCAGCGTTGGCGGTAAATGGTGAACCGTGGCGATATCACCGGTCGCACCAAGACCGACACGGTGACGGAACGGCGTTGCCGCCAGAAGCTCAACCCCAACGTTATCCATCGCCATCCAGGTGAATGTTAAACCTAACTGGGTGTTGTTACTGACGTTAAAACCGCCCATACCCAGCACGTTATCCGATCCTTCAGTTGGGCGAACCGTAGCCGAACCGGCACGAATAAAGAATTCGCCTGCTTCATGCGCATACGCGCCGCCAGAGAGACTGCTTAATACAAGGGCTGCCACCGCTAATTTTTTCATATCCGCTCCATCGTTGTGGTTTTAATCGCGGATGAGAATATACTCACAAAAGAGTAATAAGTGATCTGCCACAGATCACATTAAAACCAGTAAGTTAACATTCATTGATCTGGGTTAATTTTTTGTGGCGCTTTGAAAAGCAATAAGTTGTTTCTATGTCAATTTTTGGCATTTCACAGTTACAAAATTTTCTCTTTTCCCCCTCTTGCTCTTCCTCTCTCGGCTGGATAATTTATCGCTCTCACAAGTTGATTTGATGCGTTCTTTTTTGCAGGTGTGCCATGAGTGAAGTTAACCCGTGCATGACGTGCGGAGCCTGTTGTGCGTATTTTCGAGTCTCTTTCTACTGGGCTGAAGCCAGCGATGGCGGCGGTACCGTTCCGGTTCATCTTACGGAGCCGTTAACCCCCTTTCTGCGCTGCATGCGCGGCACCAATCAAAAGCAGGCCCGCTGCGCGGCCTTACAAGGGGAGCCCGGGGTTTCGACCCGGTGCGCAATCTATGAGGATCGCCCCAGCCCGTGCCGGGAATTTGCCATGTCGGGGGAAGATGGGCAGGTCAACGAAGCCTGTAATCGCGCCCGCGCGCGCTTTGGATTACCGCCGCTTTACAAAGATATGCTTTTCCATACAAGCCTTGATGCTGCCACAGCAGGTTCATCCGGTGTACAATTGCCGGCTAATTAACACCTGCAATACGCAAGGAGAGTGCATGTCTATCACGGCGAAGTCTGTCTACCGTGACACGGGAAATTTTTTCCGCAATCAGTTCATTACCTTTTTACTGATCGCGTTGCTTTGCGCCTTCATCACTGTGGTGCTCGGTCATGCGTTCTCACCGAGTGAAGAACAGATTGCCAGCCTGAGCCAGGGCGACCATCTTGCAGGAAGCGTTGGGCTATTTGAACTGGTGCAAAACATGACGCCAGAGCAGCAACAAATTCTGCTCCGGGCGTCTGCCGCATCCACGTTTTCTGGCCTGATTGGTAACGCCATTCTGGCGGGCGGCGTTTTGCTGATGATCCAACTGGTGTCGGCGGGCCACCGGGTCAGCGCCTTGCGGGCGATTGGCGCCAGCGCGCCGGTCTTACCTAAGCTGTTTATCCTGATCTTTTTAACCACCATGCTGGTGCAGATGGGAATTATGCTGGTTGTGGTGCCGGGCGTGTTACTGGCTATTGTGCTCGCTTTTGCCCCAGTAATGGTCGTGCAGGATAAAATGGGAATTTTTACCGCGATGCGCAGCAGCATCCGACTCGCATGGGCTAATATGCGTCTGGTGGCTCCCGCAGTCATTGCCTGGCTGCTGGCAAAAACGCTCCTGCTTCTGTTTGCTCCGAATTTTGCGGTATTAACCCCGAACGTTGGCGCGGTGGTCGCGAATACACTGAGCAACCTGATTTCAGCGGTGCTGCTTGTCTATCTGTTCCGCCTGTATATGTTAATTCGTCAGTAACCCTGATGCCGGGTGCATGACAGGGCCCGGCTCAACAAAGAAGATGGAATCACAGAATGAAGCAGTTTCTTGATTTTTTACCGCTGGTGGTCTTTTTCGCGTTTTACAAACTGTATGACATTTATGCTGCCACCACAGCGCTGATTATTGCGACAGCGGTTGTGCTGATCTACAGCTGGGTGCGCTACCGTAAAGTTGAGAAAATGGCGCTGGTAACGTTCGTCCTGGTCGCCGTATTCGGTGGGCTAACCCTCTTCTTCCACAATGATGAATTTATCAAGTGGAAAGTGACGGTGATCTACGCGCTGTTTGCGGGTGCGCTGCTCATCAGCCAGTGGGTGATGAAAAAGCCGCTGATCCAGCGCATGCTCGGCAAAGAGCTGACGCTGCCTCAGGAGGTCTGGTCGCGCCTGAATATCGCCTGGGCCGTGTTCTTTATCCTTTGCGGTCTTGCCAATATCTATATCGCTTTCTGGCTGCCACAGAATATCTGGGTCAACTTTAAGGTCTTCGGCCTGACGGCCCTGACGCTGATATTCACCCTGCTAAGCGGCATTTATATCTATCGCCACATGCCGCAGGACGACAAGCACTGATTGCTGACTGACCAGAACGTGTTCGACAGGCGTTCTGGTCTATTCTCTCCGCTGTGAAATCATAGTAGCATCCCGCCTGAAGTCTTCCGTTATGAGTTAAAACAATGACAACAACTAACGCCCCTCAGGGCGAACTGGTTTTACGCACACTGGCAATGCCCGCTGACACCAATGCCAATGGCGATATTTTTGGCGGCTGGCTGATGTCGCAGATGGATATGGGCGGCGCAATTCTGGCAAAAGAGATTGCTCACGGACGCGTGGTAACCGTGCGGGTGGATGGAATGACCTTCCTGCGCCCGGTTGCGGTAGGTGATGTGGTTTGCTGTTACGCCCGCTGCGTAAAGCGCGGCAATACATCCATCTCCATCAACATTGAAGTCTGGGTGAAGAAAGTCTCTTCTGAACCGATTGGACAGCGCTATAAAGCAACTGAAGCGCTGTTTATTTATGTCGCTGTCGATAGCGACGGTAAACCTCGTCAGCTTCCACCAGCCTGAATGGCAGGCAAAAAAAGCCTCCTTTCGGAGGCTTTTCTTATTCCATCTGCGCCCCGCCGTTCAGGCGGAAAACAATATTCACGATCAGTCCGCTTCCCGGTTTACCGGGTTCGTAGCGCCATCTGCGCATCGCCGACTTCACTTCGCGCTCAAACATATTAGAAGGTTGAGCAGACAGGATTTCCACGTTATCAACTCGGCCATCCGCAGTGACGTCAAATTTCACCCGTACGCGGCCTTCAATGCGTAAAGCCTGAGCCCGCGCCGGATACTGAGGCTGATTACGGCTCAACGCACGTGGGCCCGCTGGTGCGGCAACCGTCGGCTTCGCCGCCGGTGCGCTGTTATTCATGACCGGACGCGAAGGCGCTGCATTCTCGACCGGCTGGGTCGCGCGCGGTTCAACCGGGCGTTCTTCACGTTTCGGACGCTCCTCGACCTTCTTCACCGGCTTTGGCTTCGGCTTAGGTTTTGGCTTCGGTTCAGGTTTGTGGATCACCACCGGTGCCTCCTTCGGTGGCTCCGGTACAGGCTCGGGTTCCGGTTCAGGCTCAGCAACCGGCTGTGGCGGTGGTGGCGCAACCTGCGGCGGTTCGAGATCCGCTGGCGAGACCATGGTTACCGAGATCGGCTGGGCGGGTGCGGGCATTTCAATAACCTGATGAACCGAGGTGTAGAGCAAACCCGCCACGACGGCACCGTGAATCACGACGGACAACAGCGTCGGCCAGGGAAAGCGGCGAGGTAAATCAAGGGTCATCGAAGTCATAATCATCAACGTTAAAAAACCGGACCCTGATTTTAAATGCAAATAGCAATCATATTCAATAAGACACTTTGTTCTGGCGCAATTAAAGAACAGGAGTGGTCAAAAAAAGGACATCCAGATCGGGGTATTAACGTTGTTTTTATCTTTACATTGCAGTCAATTGCCCTTTCACATAACGTAACTGACACTTTATAACGCTTAAGGAGCTTCACCGTGCTTTACGTGATTTACTCTGAAGATGTCGCTGATTCCCTCGAAAAACGTCTCTCTGTTCGCCCTGCCCATCTGGCTCGCCTGCAGCTGCTCCAGGACGAAGGCCGTTTGCTGACCGCGGGTCCAATGCCTGCTGTTGACAGCAATGACCCGGGAGCCGCCGGTTTTTCTGGCTCCACGGTTATTGCTGAGTTTGAGTCTCTTGAAGCGGCGCAGGCCTGGGCTGACGCAGACCCATACGTTGCGGCGGGTGTGTATGCAAAAGTGACGGTGCGACCATATAAGAAAGTGTTCTGAGGTAAAAAGGCTCCCGCAGGAGCCTTTCTTCACATTAATGCAGTGACGCTAACCGCGCCGCAAACCCGACAAACAGCAGCCCTATCAGCCCGTTCCCCAGCTTTGCCAGTTTCTTTTTGGTTTTCAGATAACGCGTAACAAACGCCCCAGAGAAGATCAGGAAGCTCATGTACATAAAGCTAATCAGCTCAAGCGTGGTAGCGAGGATCAGGAAAGAGGTCCCGGTATTTTGCGCATTCACGTCGATAAACTGCACAAAGAACGAAACGTAGAACAGAATCGCTTTTGGATTGGTCAGGCTCAGGACGAGGGAGCGTTTCATGATCGTGCTGGCAGGCTCGGTTCCGCTCTCTTGAGCATTATTCTGACGTGTGATCACCGACCAGAGCATTTTTCCGCCCAACCACAGCAGATAGAAAGCCCCGAGATAGCGCACGATATTAAAGAGCACGGGGGTCGTCTGGATCAATGCCGCAACACCCGCCCAGGCCAGGAACATCAATACCGCATCACCGATAAACACGCCGGTCGCGGCAAGATACCCTTTTTTCACACCGTGACCGATCCCCGTTTTCAGCACAAACAGGGTGTTTGGCCCGGGAACCAGCACGATAAAAAATGCGCCAACAACATACGTCCAGAAATTCAGTACACCAAACTCCGCAAACACCTCTCCCTCCTTTTGCTAAAAATAACCGGAATATCGCCGCAATAACGATATTCGCAAAATAAGACACAATATAATCAGCGGGCACCTTGCGGTGCCCTCATGGGTTTCAGATATCCTGGACTGCGAACAGCAACGCATTGCGGTGCCGGGTCAATCCACATTTTCTGATGGCGTGGATACGCATATTGCGGCGGGATTGTGCTTCCAGCCAACGAGCCTTGCGACGACTCACCTGTCGCAACATACGCCAGCGCCCTACTTCTGTTCTACTGCGCTTCATGTCTACAACTCTTTCTCAAACAGAGCCGACATTATAAACCCAACCCGGCAGCAAACCAGCGCTTTTACCTGGCGTTTTTATTTGCCAGATGAATCCTGATGCGTACACTCATAACAATACGCTTTCAAAAGGATTTTTTTATCTATGACAACCTTCTACACCGTGGTGAGTTGGCTGGTCATTCTGGGATACTGGCTGTTAATCGCGGGTGTGACGTTACGCATCCTGATGAAGCGCAGAGCCGTACCCTCTGCCATGGCCTGGCTTCTGATCATTTATATCCTCCCACTGGTGGGAATTATTGCCTATCTCTCTTTCGGTGAGCTTCATCTGGGTAAGCGCCGTGCCGAGCGGGCGCGCGCAATGTGGCCTTCCACCGCGAAGTGGCTTAACGATCTCAAAGCCTGTAAGCATATCTTTGCCGAGGAGAACAGCAGCGTCGCCTCCTCGCTGTTTAAGCTCTGCGAGCGCCGCCAGGGGATTGGCGGCGTTAAGGGCAATCAGCTCCAGCTTCTGACGTCGTCCGATGATGTCATGCAGGCGTTAATCCGCGATATTCAGCTGGCTCGCCATAATATTGAGATGGTGTTTTATATCTGGCAGCCCGGCGGCATGGCTGACCAGGTCGCTGAATCCTTGATGGCGGCCGCACGCAGGGGGATCCACTGCCGTCTGATGCTGGACTCCGCGGGCAGCGTGGCATTTTTCCGTAGCCCCTGGGCGGGCATGATGCGTAACGCCGGTATCGAGGTGGTTGAGGCACTGAAGGTGAATCTCCTGCGCGTGTTTCTGCGCCGGATGGACCTTCGCCAGCACCGTAAAATGGTCATGATCGATAACTATATTGCCTACACCGGCAGTATGAACATGGTTGACCCGCGCTTCTTTAAACAGGACTCCGGCGTCGGGCAATGGGTGGATCTGATGGCGCGAATGGAGGGGCCGATTGCCACCTCGATGGGCATCGTTTACTCCTGCGACTGGGAGATAGAGACCGGCAAGCGTATCCTGCCGCCACCGCCGGATGGCAATATTATGCCGTTTGAAGAGGCCAGCGGTCATACAATTCATACTATCGCCTCCGGACCAGGCTTCCCGGAGGACTTGATTCACCAGGCGCTGCTGACGGCAACCTACTCCGCGCGTGAATATCTGATCATGACGACGCCCTACTTTGTCCCCAGCGATGATCTGCTGCACGCGATTTGTACCGCAGCGCAGCGCGGCGTCGATGTCAGTATCATTCTGCCACGTAAAAATGACTCCCTTCTGGTGGGCTGGGCCAGCCGTGCCTTCTTTAGCGAACTGCTTGCCGCCGGGGTGAAAATTTACCAGTTTGAAGGCGGGCTCCTGCACACTAAGAGCGTGCTGGTCGACGGCGAATTAAGCCTGGTGGGCACGGTTAACCTTGATATGCGCAGCCTGTGGCTAAACTTTGAAATCACCCTGGTGATTGATGACGCCGGCTTTGGCGGTGACCTGGCGGCGGTTCAGGATGACTATATCTCCCGCTCGCGGCTGCTGGATGCCAGGCTGTGGGTAAAACGTCCGTTATGGCAGCGAATAGCTGAACGACTGTTTTACTTCTTTAGTCCGTTGCTGTAAAACGTGCCCAACGATGTTAAACAGGTAGTCATCATGGAAATGGATCTGAACAATCGCCTGACCGAAGACGAAACGCTCGAGCAGGCCTATGACATTTTTCTCGAACTGGCGGTTGATAACCTCGATCCCGCAGACGTGATCCTCTTTAATCTGCAGTTCGAAGAGCGCGGCGGTGCCGAATTGTTCGACCCTTCAGAGGACTGGGCCGAACATGTAGATTTCGACCTGAACCCTGACTTCTTTGCCGAAGTGGTTATTGGGCTGGCTGATGAAGACGGCGGTGAAATTAACGACATTTTTGCGCGCGTCCTGCTGTGTCGTGAGAAAGACCACAAGCTGTGCCACATACTCTGGCGCGAATAATAAAAAAGGCTGCGATAGCAGCCTTTTTTATTTAATCCGGCAACGCGCTTCCGCAGCGGTTGCAAAACCGCGCGCTGTGTTCATGATCGACCTGGTGGCAGTTCGGACATTTGCGCCGCTGTTTATGGTTCTGAAACGCGCTGCTCATGTGCGTGGTAATAAGCCCCGTCGGAATGGCAATTACCGAATACCCAATCAGAATCAGCACGGATGCCACAATCCGCCCCAGCGGCGTATGGGGCGTGATATCACCATAGCCCACGGTCGTAACGGTCACTATCGCCCAGTAGACGGACGCGTTGAGCGTCGTGAAGCCATATTTCGGCCCTTCAATCAAATACATCAGCGCGCCAAAAACAATCATCACAATGGCAATGAACGAATAGAACAGAATAAGCTGATGGCGTGCGCTGACGATCGCGCTCCAGAATACGCGCAGCGACGGCATAAAGCGCAGTAACTTCAGAATACGCAAGACCCGAATAACGCGCATCGCTCGCCAGGCGAAAACATAGTTGAGGCTGATCTCCGGCCACAGCCACATCACATAGAGCGGCAGGATCGTCGCTAAATCAATAAAGCCCCAGAAGCTAAAGACGTACTTTGCCGGGTTGGGCCAGCAAACAACACGCAGAATATACTCTGCGGTAAAGACCAGGGTAATAATAAGTTCCAGCCAGACAAACGCATGCCATTCCTCAAATGTCAGGTGATATTGCGTCCCCACACCCGATTCAATAAAGATGACCACTACGCTCAGTAGCGCAAACAGCGCACACAGACCTTCAAAACGGCGTCCCGATACCGTTTCAGGATCGAATAAAAGATGATAGAGCCGCCGACGGACTGAAGTGAATAAACGCGACACGGTAACCTCGCAAAAAAATAAGGGCTGACATCATGTCAGCCCTTGCGATTATAGCGGGTCTACTTTCAGGCAGGAAACCGCATGTCGGAAACTGCCCTCCAGCACCGGTCGCGTTTTCGCGCATTCCGGCCCGGCCATTGGGCATCGCGTGCGGAACACGCAGCCCGACGGCGGATTGATCGGCGACGGCAATTCCCCTTCCAGAAGCTGAATCGTTTTATTCTTTTCCAGATCCGGATCGGGGATCGGCACAGCCGACATCAGCGCTTTGGTATAAGGGTGCAGCGGGTTATGGTACACCTCGTCATAGGTTCCCAGTTCCACGGCATGGCCCAGATACATCACCAGCACGCGGTCGGAGATGTGTTTTACCACCGCCAGGTCGTGCGCAATGAAGATCAGCGACAGCCCCATTTCGCGCTGCAATTTCTGAAGCAGGTTAACCACCTGCGCCTGAATCGACACGTCCAGCGCGGAGACCGGTTCATCACAAATAATCAGTTTCGGCTCAAGGATAAGCGCACGCGCAATGCCAATACGCTGACACTGGCCGCCTGAAAATTCATGCGGGTAACGGTTAATGAGGTTAGGCAACAGCCCGACTTTCAGCATCATCGCCTTCACGCGATCGCGGACTTCCTGACGCGGCATCTTTGGATGATAGGTGCGCAGCGGTTCGGCGATAATCTCACCGATGGTCATACGCGGGTTTAATGACGCCAGCGGATCCTGGAAAATCATCTGGATATCGCTGCGCACGTCGCGCCACTCGTCAGGCTTCATGCCCAGCAGATCTTTACCCAGCCAGGCTACTTTGCCGCCGGTAGCTTTCACCAGACCGATAATCGCACGCGCAAAGGTGGATTTACCGCAGCCGGATTCGCCCACCACGCCCAGGGTTTCCCCCTCATACAGACGCAAGGTGACGCCATCTACCGCTTTCAGGGTCTTCGGCGGCTGCCAGAACCACTGCTTACCGTCTTTGATGTCGAAATGCACCTTGAGGTCGGCGATTTCGAGCAGCACGTTGCGTTTTTCATCTACTGCGTTCATACCAGCTCCTCCTGCGGCTTAAAGCAGGCGCGCAGACGGCCTGGGGCAAATTCTTCCAGCGGCGGCGCGCTGTTACAGATTTCCATCGCGTGCGGGCAGCGCGGCTGGAACGGACAGCCTTTCGGCAGTCGCAGCAGGTTTGGTGGATTGCCCGGAATGGTGAGCAGGGATTCCCCTTCCGCATCAAGACGCGGCACCGCGTTCAGCAGGCCAATCGAGTACGGATGGGCTGGCTGATAGAACACGTCGCGCGCTTTGCCGTATTCCATGGTGCGCCCGGCGTACATCACCAGCACTTTGTCACAGATACCGGCAACCACGCCCAGATCGTGGGTGATCATGATAATCGCCGTGTTGAACTCACGCTTAAGCTCGTTCAGCAGGGTCATGATTTGCGCCTGCACGGTGACGTCCAGCGCGGTAGTCGGTTCATCGGCAATCAGCAGTTTTGGCCGGCACAGCAGCGCCATGGCAATCATCACGCGCTGACGCATACCGCCAGAGAACTCGTGCGGGAACATGCGCATGCGCTTGCGCGCTTCCGGCATTTTTACCGCATCCAGCATTTTAACGGATTCCTCAAAAGCTTCCGCTTTGCCCAGACCTTTGTGCAGCATCAGGACTTCCATCAGCTGCTCACCGACGCGCATATACGGGTTCAGGGAGGTCATCGGATCCTGGAAAATCATTGAGATCTGTTCGGCGCGAAGCTTGTTCAGCTCGAGCTCCGGCAGGTTAAGAATTTCGCGACCGTTGAATTTCGCCGAACCGCCAATCACGCCGTTAGCGGCCAGCAGGCCCATTAACGCAAATGCCGTCTGGGATTTTCCGGAGCCGGATTCACCCACGATCCCCAGCGTTTCCCCTTTGCTCAGGTTAAAGTTGAGATCGTTGACCGCAGTAACATCGCCGTCCGGGGTTTTAAAGGTCACGCGGAGGTCTTTAACATCCAGCAGAAGATTGCTCTGCTGCTGCGCCTGTGGCGCGGTGGCCGTTTCAATAATTGTCATGACGGCGCTCCTTAACGGTCTTTCGGGTCGAGGGCATCACGCAGGCCATCGCCGATAAAGTTAAAACAAAACAGGGTAACGACCAGGAAACCCGCCGGATAAAGCAGCAGCCACGGTGAAACTTCCATCGAGTTTGCGCCGTCGCTCAGCAGCGCACCCCAGCTGCTCAGTGGCTCCTGCGTGCCCAGCCCCAGGAAGCTGAGGAAGGATTCAAACAGAATCATGCTTGGCACCAGCAGTGAGGCATAGACCACCACCACGCCCAGCACGTTAGGCACGATATGACGAACCACGATATTACTGGTTGATACCCCCCCTACCTGCGCCGCTTCGATAAACTCTTTGCGTTTGAGGCTCAGCGTCTGGCCGCGCACGATACGCGCCATATCCAGCCAGGAAACCATCCCGATGGCCACGAAGATCAACAGGATGTTCTGGCCGAAGAAGGTCACCAGCAAAATCACGAAGAACATAAACGGGAAGGAGTTCAGGATTTCCAGGAGACGCATCATCACCGAGTCTACTTTGCCGCCCAGGTAGCCGGAAAGCGCGCCGTAAAGCGTCCCCACGATCACCGCCACCAGCGCGGCGGCGATACCGACCATCAGAGAAATACGGCCACCAATTGCCACGCGCACCAGCAAATCACGGCCGGATGAATCGGTACCGAAATAGTGGCCGGACTCCATATCAGGCGCGCTGGACATCATGCCCCAGTCCGTATCGAAATAGGTAAATTGCGACAGCATCGGCGCCAGGGTGACAAACAGCGCGATGATCACCAGCACAACCAGGCTGGCGACCGCCGCACGGTTATGCATAAAGCGACGGCGCGCGTCCTGCCAGAGGCTACGACCTTCTACTTCCAGTTTTTCACTGAAGTTTTCCAGCGCCTCGCTGTTTTTCTTACTCAACATCATGGCGTGCTCCAGCGTTAGTAACGAATTTTCGGGTCGATAACGGCATACAGCACATCGACAACGGCGTTAAAGAGAATGGTCAGTGCGCCCACGAGGATCGTGAGGCTCAGAACGAGCGAGTAGTCACGGTTAAGCGCTCCGTTTACGAACAGTTGACCAATACCCGGCAGGCCGTAAATTGTTTCGATAACCATTGAACCCGTAATGATGCCGACGAATGCCGGTCCCATATAGGAGAGCACAGGCAGCAGCGCCGGCTTGAGCGCGTGGCGGAAGATGATCCGGCGCATCGGCAGCCCTTTCGCGCGCGCGGTGCGGATGAAGTTTGAGTGCAGCACTTCGATCATTGAACCACGGGTAATACGCGCGATACTGGCGATGTAGGCCAGCGATAATGCCACCATCGGCAAAATCATGAACTTCAATGCCCCGCCGTTCCAGCCGCCCCCGGGCAGCCATTTCAGCGTGATGGCAAATATCATCACCAGCAATGGCGCGACAACGAAGCTGGGTATGACTACCCCGGTCATTGCCACCCCCATTACGGCATAATCCCATTTGGTATTTTGTCTGAGCGCGGCGATAACGCCTGCGGTGACCCCGAGAACGACGGCCAGAATGAATGCTGCAGCACCCAGTTTTGCCGAGACCGGGAAGCTGGAGGCCACCAGATCGTTAACGGAATAGTCTTTATATTTAAATGACGGTCCAAAATCACCGTGCGCCAGCTGCTTCAGATAGTTGAAGTATTGGGTGGTGATGGGATCGTTTAAGTGATACTTCGCCTCGATGTTGGCCATGACTTCTGGCGGCAACGTACGTTCACCGGTAAATGGACTTCCCGGCGCGAGACGCATCATAAAGAAGGAAATCGTAATTAGAATAAATAACGTTGGTATCGCTTCTAGACAGCGACGCAGGATAAATTTCAACATTGCCCGTACCTTCTGGCGTGTGCCTGATGAATGTTACAAAGTAGACACAGTGGGGCAAGCCAGGCTCGCCCCACGTATTGCCATTAATGCTTGATAATATAAAGATTCTTAACGGAAATATTATCCAACGGGTCTTTACCGGTATAACCCCCTACCCACGGTTTCACCAGACGGGCGTTAACGTAGTAGTAAACCGGTACAATTGCAGAGTCTTTATCGAGCTGTTCTTCTGATTTCGCGTACAGCTCTGCGCGCTGCGCATCGTCAGACACTTTCAGGGTTTCAGCGATGATCTTGTCAAACGCCGGGCTCTTATAGTGCGCCGTGTTGTTTGAACTGTCGCTGAGCATGGTGTTCAGGAATGATGTCGGTTCGTTATAGTCCGCACACCAGCCCGCACGCGCCACGTCGAAGGTCCCCTGATGACGCGTATCGAGGAAGGTTTTCCACTCCTGGTTTTCCAGCTTAACGTTCACGCCCAGGTTTTTCTTCCAGATAGACGCGACGGCAATCGCCAGTTTTTTATGCAGATCTGATGTGTTATACAGCAGGTTGAACGTCAGCGGCTTGTCTGCGGTGTATCCTGCTTCAGCCAGCAGTTTTTTCGCTTCTTCGTTACGTTTTTCCTGCGACCATTTGAACCACTCAGGCTCAACCAGTTTCATCCCATCGGTATACGGAGGCGTGTAGCTGTACGCCGGCAGATCGCCCTGGTTTTTCACTTTGTTCACGATGATATCGCGATCCAGTGCCAGCTTCAGCGCGGTACGAACGCGCACGTCGGTGAACGGTGCTTTCTGGTTGTTGATTTCGTAATAATAGGTGCACAGATATGGATCGACGTGAACTTCTTTCGGGATCTCTTTCTTCAGCTTCTGGAACAGTTCAATCGGCATGTTGTTATAGGTCATGTCGATTTCACCGCTGCGGTAGCGGTTAACGTCGGTCACTTCGGAAGAGATTGGGAGGTAGGTGACCTGATTAATCACGGTCTTCGCGTTATCCCAGTACTGCGGGTTACGCTCCAGCACCATACGTTCGTTGACCACCCAGTCTTTCAGCTTATAGGCGCCGTTGGTCACGATATTGGCAGGCTGCGTCCATTTTTCACCAAATTTTTCCACGGCGGATTTTGGAACCGGCGAGACGGATGGGTGAACCAGCAGCTTATAGAAGTACGGAACAGGTTCGCTCAACGTCACTTCAAAGGTATTAGCATCGATCGCCTTCACGCCCAGGTCGGTGACCGGCTTTTTACCGGCGATGATGTCATCGATATTGGCGATGTGGCCATACTGCAGATAGCTCGCATACGGAGAGGCGGTATTTGGATTCGCCAGGCGCTGCCAGCTGTACACGAAATCTTCGGCGGTAACCGGTGTACCGTCGGACCATTTGGCATCTTTACGCAGATGGAAGGTCCAGACTTTGAAATCTTTATTTTCCCACTTTTCTGCCACACCCGGTGCCGGGTGGCCGTCTACGTCAGTCACCAGCAGACCTTCGAACAGGTCGCGGTTAACGTTTGACTCAGGAACGCCTTCAATTTTATGCGGATCGAGAGACTGCACTTCCGCACCGTTGTTACGTACCAGCGTCTGTTTTTCCGCCAGTTGAACACCTGCAGGAACGTCCGCAGCCATTGCAGCGTTTCCCGCGATTAGCGCAGTTAAAATCCCCGCCGCTACCAGATTTTTTTTTGTGATGATGGACATTGTGTTGGTACTCCACTCATTATAATTACTGGCTTTCGCCAGCTGTCTAATCCCCTGTTGGGGCCTGTACAGCGCAGGAGTTTTTTTTGCTGCTGTCAGGTTCTTTTTTTACTGCTTGCTATCACCGACTTTTTTATTACTGACCGCTCGTATGGCCGTCTTGCGTCGATTCTTGCCAGGCCTCCCCTGTTTGAGACCTGTGCTGGATATCTGAGAAGAGGATTATATGAAAATAATTCTCATCTACTTGTTTTATGCTGCAAAATAGTAGGCCGGAAAGTATCAAATGGCGTAAACACGCGCCAATACATTTTGCAAATTTGTTAAGCAATTCTCTTTTACGGCCCAGGTCGTATCGTCCTGCCCAGCCCTCCCATACGTTGAGCACCCTA
The DNA here is from genome assembly GCF_014895885.1 of Enterobacter cloacae complex sp. P17RS. Classification (NCBI taxonomy): domain Bacteria; kingdom Pseudomonadati; phylum Pseudomonadota; class Gammaproteobacteria; order Enterobacterales; family Enterobacteriaceae; genus Enterobacter; species Enterobacter cloacae complex sp. P17RS. The sequence goes on along the minus strand of NZ_JADBQK010000003.1, from coordinate 183,276 downwards.
AAAAATACTTAAAATTCAAAACAATATGGAAGATTTTCCCTTCTGGCGCGTCGCTGCATTATCATCGCGTAGTTTTGTACGAAAATTTAACAATTGATTATTATTTAGCACATTCATCTAACGAAATGTTGAAATTACTAATATCATTTCTGTTATCCCGCAGCAAGCCCAAGACTATCGTGTGAGTAAAATAACAGTGCGTTCGAAGATTTTCTGTGCAGGCAGGCTTGAGATGAATTCATAACTCTATGAAATATATGAGATGAACATTATTAGTAGAATTTATTATGACAGGTAAGCTTTTCAACTTTATTTATATGATTTGCTGATATTGATACAAAAAAAACGGCGCCGAAGCGCCGTTCTTTCGTATGAAATATCAATGTAACAAGCCGGGGAAAATGCTTTTAATACCCGTGACAATGAATTCGATCCCGAGCGCCATTAACAGCAGCCCCATGATACGCGTAATAACGTTGATGCCGGTCTGCCCCAGCAGGCGTACCAGCCACGGCGCCATGCGGAAGACGCCCCAGCAACAGAGTGCGAAAACGGCAATCGCGACAGAAAAACCGATCAAATGCATGAGGCTATGGTAACGCGTGCCCCAGACAATGGTTGAACTGATGGCACCCGGCCCGGCCATGAGGGGCAATGCCAACGGAACCACGCCGATACTTTCGCGGATGGCGGTTTCTGACTTTTCCTGCTTGTTCTGCTTATCCTCACCCAGCTTACCGCTGATCATGGACATGGCAATGGTCACCACCAGGATCCCGCCCGCAATGCGGAAGGAGTCAATCGAGATGCCAAAGAGCTGGAGAATGGCATCACCCAGGAAAAGCGAGGTGAGCAAAATGATTGCCACAGACAGGTTAGCGGTAAGATTGGTTTTGTTCCGGGCCGCCGCCGTCTGGTAACTGGTCATACTAATGAAGACAGGAATGATCCCCACCGGGTTGACCAGGGCAAACAGACCAATAAAAAATTTGAAATACGTTGGAAAATCAAAGAGCGTTTGGATCACGTTTTGCTCCGCTTTTGCGCATGCCCGGGACAGTTACATTGTTAGGAAAAATCGCGCTGAAGATACGCTTTTTATTAGCATACTTCACCAGAAATCTGTGCCAAAACGTTAGCATTTCAGAATGTTAAACATATGTTGAGACAATGATAGCGTCACTTCCAATAGTTACTTAATTAATTAACAGTGGAAATATATCCATTAAATAACCCTGCTGAAAGGTATCAGCTTGGTGGAAAATTGACGCAGATCATGATTTCCGTACTCAGAAGTGAGTAATCTTGATTACGCCCCCAGGGAGGTCACCTGACAAAAAGGGATGATGCTAAGGTAAGGCTCTTTTAGTAAATTAGTGTACTGGAGCATAAAGTAACCCTTTGTTTTACTTTATGTAACGCAAGTCGTATTGGCACTGTCTATACTGTCTGACGTATCGAGCGCTGGTTTACTAAAAGAGTTTAAACATTATCAGGAGAGCATTATGGCTGTTACTAATATCGCTGAACTGAACGCCCTCGTCGAGCGCGTTAAAAAAGCCCAGCGTGAATATGCCAATTTCACCCAAGAACAGGTTGATAAAATCTTCCGCGCGGCCGCTCTGGCTGCTGCAGATGCTCGAATCCCTCTCGCTAAAATGGCCGTTGCCGAATCTGGCATGGGTATCGTTGAAGATAAAGTGATCAAAAACCACTTTGCTTCTGAGTATATCTACAACGCCTATAAAGATGAGAAAACCTGTGGCGTTCTGTCTGAAGACGACACCTTCGGGACGATCACCATCGCCGAACCTATCGGCATCATTTGCGGTATTGTTCCAACGACTAACCCTACTTCAACGGCTATCTTCAAATCGCTGATCAGCCTGAAGACCCGTAACGCAATCATCTTCTCTCCACATCCACGTGCGAAAGACGCAACAAATAAAGCAGCAGACATCGTTCTGCAGGCAGCAATTGCTGCGGGCGCACCAAAAGATCTGATTGGCTGGATCGACCAACCTTCTGTTGAACTGTCTAACGCGCTGATGCATCACCCGGACATTAACCTGATTCTGGCGACCGGTGGTCCTGGTATGGTTAAAGCAGCATACAGCTCCGGTAAACCAGCAATCGGTGTAGGCGCAGGTAACACCCCCGTTGTTATCGATGAAACCGCTGACATCAAACGTGCTGTTGCGTCTGTGCTGATGTCTAAAACCTTCGATAACGGCGTTATCTGTGCATCTGAACAGTCTGTAGTTGTTGTTGATTCCGTGTACGACGCAGTACGCGAGCGTTTCGCCAGCCACGGCGGCTACCTGCTGCAGGGCAAAGAGCTGAAAGCGGTTCAGGACATTATCCTGAAAAATGGCGCGCTGAACGCTGCTATTGTAGGTCAGCCAGCCTATAAAATCGCTGAACTCGCAGGCTTTACCGTTCCGGCGACCACCAAGATCCTGATCGGTGAAGTTAAAGTTGTCGACGAAAGCGAGCCGTTTGCTCACGAAAAACTGTCTCCTACGCTTGCTATGTACCGTGCGAAAGATTTCGAAGACGCGGTAGAAAAAGCCGAGAAGCTGGTTGCTATGGGCGGTATCGGTCATACCTCATGTCTGTACACCGACCAGGATAACCAGCCAGAGCGTGTTGCCCACTTCGGTCAGATGATGAAAACTGCCCGTATCCTGATTAACACCCCTGCTTCTCAGGGTGGTATCGGTGACCTGTATAACTTCAAACTCGCACCTTCCCTGACTCTGGGTTGTGGTTCCTGGGGTGGTAACTCCATCTCTGAAAACGTTGGTCCAAAACACCTGATCAACAAGAAAACCGTTGCTAAGCGAGCTGAAAACATGTTGTGGCACAAACTTCCGAAATCTATCTACTTCCGCCGTGGCTCTCTGCCAATCGCGCTGGATGAAGTGATTACTGATGGCCACAAACGTGCGCTCATCGTGACTGACCGTTTCCTGTTCAACAACGGCTACGCTGACCAGATCACCTCTGTGCTGAAAGCAGCTGGCGTCGAAACTGAAGTGTTCTTCGAAGTTGAAGCTGACCCAACCCTGAGCGTTGTACGCAAGGGTGCTGAACTGGCGAACTCCTTCAAACCAGATGTGATTATCGCACTGGGTGGTGGTTCCCCAATGGACGCCGCGAAAATCATGTGGGTTATGTACGAACATCCGGAAACCCACTTCGAAGAACTGGCGCTGCGCTTTATGGACATCCGTAAACGTATCTACAAGTTCCCGAAAATGGGCGTGAAAGCGAAAATGATCGCCGTCACCACTACTTCCGGTACCGGCTCAGAAGTGACGCCATTCGCGGTAGTAACAGATGACGCAACAGGTCAGAAATACCCGCTGGCTGACTACGCGCTGACGCCAGATATGGCTATCGTTGATGCCAACCTGGTAATGGAAATGCCGAAGTCTCTGTGTGCGTTCGGTGGTCTGGATGCCGTGACTCACGCGCTGGAAGCCTACGTTTCTGTACTGGCGTCTGAGTTCTCTGACGGTCAGGCTCTGCAGGCTCTGAAACTGCTGAAAGAAAACCTGCCAGCGTCCTACAACGAAGGTTCTAAAAACCCTGTAGCACGTGAACGTGTCCACAGTGCAGCAACCATCGCCGGTATCGCGTTTGCGAACGCCTTCCTGGGTGTTTGCCACTCTATGGCGCACAAGCTGGGTTCACAGTTCCACATTCCTCACGGTCTGGCGAACGCCCTGTTGATCAGCAACGTTATCCGCTATAACGCCAACGACAACCCAACCAAGCAGACTGCGTTCAGCCAGTATGACCGTCCGCAAGCGCGCCGTCGTTATGCTGAAATCGCTGACCACCTTGGTCTGAGCGCACCGGGCGACCGTACTGCTGCGAAGATTGAGAAACTGCTGGCATGGCTGGAAAGCCTGAAAGCTGAACTGGGTATTCCTAAATCTATCCGTGAAGCAGGCGTTCAGGAAGCTGACTTCCTCGCTCACGTAGACAAGCTGTCTGAAGATGCCTTCGATGACCAGTGTACTGGTGCTAACCCGCGCTACCCACTGATCTCCGAGCTGAAACAGATTCTGCTGGATACCTACTACGGTCGTGAGTTCAAAGAAGGTGACGTTGCTGCTGTGAAAACAGAAGCTCCGGTCATTAAAGCTGACAAGAAAGCGAAGAAAAGCGCTTAACTGACAGTCTGATGAAAAAAACCCGCCTGTATGGCGGGTTTTTTTATGTCTGAATAACAGCGGATATTATTTTCTGTTGTCGTGCTGGATCGCCGTCAGCGAGCCTACGGACAACGCTTCCTTATAATGCTTACGACAGACCGACACATAGCGTTCATTGCCACCAATCACCACCTGCTCACCGTCCGCATAAGGTTTTCCAGCCTGGTCGAGACGAAGCACCATGCTTGCCTTGCGTCCGCAGAAACAAATAGTTTTCAGTTCAACCAGCTTATCTGACCAGGCAAGCAAATACTGGCTTCCGGCAAACAGCTCCCCGCGGAAGTCCGTACGCAGCCCGTAGCACAGAACGGGGATATCGAGCTCATCAACCACTTCAGAGAGCGCGTGCACCTGTTCACGTGTCAGGAACTGGCTCTCATCAACCAGCACGCAGTGAATGGGCTCTGACGCATGCGCAGCGCGGATATCCTCCAGCAGGTCAGTTTGCGGGTTAAACAGCCTGGCAGGCGAAGAGAGGCCTATTCTGGAACTCACCTTCCCTGCACCGAAGCGATCGTCGATTTCAGCGGTATAAACAACGGTACGCATTCCTCGTTCCTGGTAATTGTATGAGGATTGCAGCAGTGCGGTGGATTTCCCGGCATTCATTGCCGAATAGTAGAAATAAAGTTGTGCCATTGGCCGTAAAACCCTAATCAATGTGTAATATTCCCGATGATTCATTGTACCATATTTTGTCTGGTCATCAGCGACACGCCGCACAAACGATGCCGTGCTGAAAGGTGTAAAACGCCCTCTTTTCGCAAAAATAATCCGCTAAAACAGAGAGTAATGACGGTCATGCTGGTGAATAGGTTATATGGTTAACCAAACATAACACTTCTTTTTATAGTGGAATCTGCGTTCATTAAAATTCACTATTTATTAACTATTCCTGCCTTAACACCGTCGCCTGGAACTAATACAAAAGGCTGATATTTATCCGCCGAAACTATAATTCCTGCGGCAAATGTCACAAAAAAAAGATGCAAGCGGCGGTGTTAAGCAGGTTATCGTGATAACAAGCGAGACTGCCAAAGAGGAAATTTAAGTTAGCGTAATTAATAATAGCGGCTTTATTTAGTATTTTTTGAATTCCTTACATTCCTGGCTATTGCACATCTGAATTTATGGCTCTATTATTAGGTCAACAAACCACCCCCCATTATAAGTTTGAGATTACTACAATGAGCGAAGCACTTAAAATTCTGAACAACATCCGTACTCTTCGTGCGCAGGCAAGAGAATGTACCCTTGAAACGCTCGAAGAAATGCTGGAAAAATTAGAAGTTGTAGTTAATGAACGTCGCGAAGAAGAAAGCGCTGCTGCAGCTGAAATCGAAGAGCGTACGCGTAAACTGCAGCAATATCGTGAAATGCTGATTGCTGATGGTATCGATCCAAATGAATTGCTGAACAGCATTGCTGCTGCAAAAACCGGTACCAAAGCAAAACGCGCTGCCCGTCCTGCTAAATATAGCTATGTAGATGAAAACGGCGAAACTAAAACCTGGACCGGCCAGGGCCGTACTCCTGCTGTAATCAAGAAAGCTATGGATGAGCAAGGTAAACAGCTGGATGACTTCCTGATCAAGGATTAATCAAGCCGAATTCAGAAAAATCCCGCCTCTGGTGGGATTTTTTTTGCCCGCAATTTATCACTAACATCCTCTTACACTCCGTCATAAAGCGTTATTCGGCTATTTAGTTTCGCTTACAAACAGGCTGATCATGGCGTTTTATGGGCATAAAAAAACCGGTGGGCAGCGCCACACCGGTTTCATAGATTTACGCCTGGATTATTTCTTAATACCCATGCTCTCTTTGAGCCAGCCTTTAAATTCTTCACCCAGCGTATTATGGCGAATGCCGTATTCAACGAACGCCTGCATATAACCGAGCTTATTACCGCAGTCATGGCTCTTACCTTTCATGTGGTAAGCCTCAACGGTCTCTTTCTCGATCAGCATATCAATGGCATCCGTCAGCTGGATTTCATCCCCTGCTCCTGGAGGCGTTTTCGCCAGCAGTGGCCAGATTTCAGCACTCAGGACATAGCGACCCACCACTGCCAGATTAGAAGGCGCTACGTCGGCTTTAGGCTTCTCTACGACACCAACCATTGGCACACTTTCGCCTGGCTCGAGGTTCACGCCCTTGCAGTCAACCACACCGTAAGCGGTCACGTCTTCAACTGGCTCAACCATAATCTGGCTGCAGCCCGTTTCGTCAAAGCGGTGGATCATCTCAGCCAGGTTGTCCTGGGAAAGATCGGATTCGTATTCATCCAGAATCACGTCAGGCAGAATAACCGCGACGGGCTCATCACCCACAACCGGGTGTGCACACATAACCGCGTGGCCCAGACCTTTAGCCAGCCCCTGACGAACCTGCATAATGGTGACGTGCGGAGGGCAAATAGACTGAACTTCTTCTAACAGCTGACGCTTAACGCGTTTTTCCAGCATGGCTTCGAGTTCAAAACTTGTATCGAAGTGGTTTTCGATAGAGTTTTTAGATGAATGCGTAACCAGCACAATTTCAGTAATGCCGGCCGCGATACACTCATTAACGACATACTGGATTAATGGCTTATCAACCAGAGGCAGCATCTCTTTAGGAATCGCCTTAGTTGCTGGTAACATCCTGGTCCCCAATCCCGCTACCGGGATGACGGCCTTTCTGACTTTCGAATTTAGGGCAGCCATTCAAATTCTCCTGAGCTGTTCAAGTTTTGAACTTTTATGCAATAAATAACGCGTTGAGTATATCAGCCTCGCCCCGCAGTCCGGGTCTGAAAAGAACGCGTTGCCGATGAATTAGGACAAATACGCATGAATCTGGGCAGCGATAGTAGCACTCCCGAGAAAACACAGGTAAAGCAATCTTAAAATTAAGATCCAATTGCTTATTCCGTGGACAACATTAAGCGAAGCCTTCCCCCGGCACCCCAAATTTGGCACTGCCAGGAAGAACAGCGATGGCTAATTTGATTTAGATACGCCGTTCCCAGTGTTCCAAGCGGCACCCCGTTACTCACCTGAATATGGTGTTCCCCGGTATTCAGTGACGCGTTGAGACCTGCAGAAACGAGGATAAGATTCTTTAAACCGCTATGGTAATAACCAACCAGCAGCGGGAACTGTCCGGGTAAATTGGCCTGACGAAAAAGCTGGTTTACCTGTTTGAGTAAACTGCCTAACTCAGGGAGCCGTTGTCCCTGATGTGATAACTGTTCCTGCAATAATCCATTAAAGAGCGCGCGAAGTAACAATGCAGCTAATACGCCATTATCCCCTGCACGGGTTACGTCCAGAGAATAAAATGCGAGGTCGGAATCAGACAGAGGTGCAATATCCAGCACCAGCCCAGGCTGATCGGCCGCCACCAGCTGGCGATAGTTTACGCGGCAGTGGGAAATAGTTTGCTGAACGGGAGGCTGAAGTTCTTGCAACAATTTCGCCGCCGCTGGCGGATTACTCACCAGCGCGTCCCAGTCCTGAAAAAGGCGTTCCTCTTCCTCAACGCGGGAATTAAACATATTTGGATAAAGGCACGCTAATACCGTCTCACGTAACCGGTTCAGATCTTTGACGGGTTTCAGCAAAATATCCTGAACGCCAAGACGTAATGCTTTGGCAATATCCGCCATATTTTCTGTCGCGGAGATCACCAGAATGGGCATCTGGTCCCCCTCGTTGCGCAGATGTTCAACCAGTTTCAGCCCATTCATTCGCGGCATCGCGATGTCGCAAATCATCAGATCGGGCGTAATACCGGTCATTTTTTCCAGCGCGTCGACACCATCTTCAGCCAGTAAAGTGTTTGCTCCCAGCGAGGATAACCACGAATCCAGTAGCGATCGGAAAACGGGCTCGTCTTCAACAATCAAAATGTGTTTTCCGGCCAATGGCTGCGTCATGGTTCCTCCCCTGGCTGACAGTTACTAAATAGTGGCATGCTATCGGCACTATCGCCTGTCAGATTTTGCTGAAGTAGTCAAAAAAAGGTGCTTAACGTGCTGTTCGCACAAACGGCAGCAACTCGTCTATTTTCTTTTCGACGGCTAGCGAGCCCGCTGCGATGGCGGCCTCAGCCCGATGGAAATCAAGGGTAGAGATTTGCGGACAGTAAGGCTGAATAAGAATATCCGGAGGATCGCCAGCCATACGGTTACGTTTAAGGCGATTCTCAAGAACCTGAATTGAGGTGGTCATGATCTCCATGGCCGTCGGTGCGGCAACCGAGCGTCGTGCGGCCAGGCGACCAATTCTTCCGCGCAGGCGTTCATGCCAGGCAAGCTTTTCGACGTCGGCATCTTCGCTCTGCAGATTGACCGGCATAAGATCTTGCTGCATCAGATGAGCGTCGTGCTGCAAATCAACGGCGATGACGATGTCCGCCCCCATGGCGCGCGTCAGAGAGATGGGAACCGGGTTCACGACACCACCATCGACAAGCCAGTAACCGTTATGGGGCACGGGCGCCATAAGCCCAGGAATACTGCATGAAGCACGCACCGCAAGGTGAATATCCCCTTCGGTCAGCCAGAGTTCACGGCCTGTGCTGAGATTGGTTGCGACGGCACCGAAAGGCATCCGGCAGTCAGTAAAGTCTTCGAGAGGCATCACCCGGCGGAACTGGTTAAAGACGCGTTCACCGCGCAACAGCCCACCGCGCTGCCAGGAGAGATCCATCAGACGCAGCACGTCCCAATAGCTGAAGGAGCGCACCCAGGTTTCGAGAGCCGGAAGCCTGCCGCACGCGTAGGCGGAGCCGACAAGCGATCCGATTGAACATCCTGCTACGATATCGACGTCAACGCCCATCTTGTTTAAGGCATTAATCACGCCGATATGAGACCATCCCCGGGCTGCACCTGATCCCAGCGCCAGTCCAATTTTAACCTTTCTCATTAGCCCTGTTTTACTTCCCCTGGATTCCTGACATAGCGTCAACGCAACTGCTCAGTTAACATAGTGCTACCCGAGGCGTTTTACGCCCTTATTTTTTGTTCCAGGAAGAGAATCGTGTCTCAACTCTGCCCCTGTGGTAGCGCTCTGGAGTATAGCCTATGTTGCCAGCGATATCTTTCTGGCAATCAGGTTGCACCGGATCCGTCACACCTCATGCGTTCACGGTATACTGCTTTTGTGATCAAAGACGCAGACTACCTGATAAAAACATGGCACCCGTCCTGCCACGCCGCCGATTTCCGACAGGAGATCGAAGCCGGGTTCGCCAACACCCACTGGCTTGGGCTTACCGTGTTTGAATCTTCACCCGGTAGCCACCACGACGAAGGCTTTGTCAGCTTTGTTGCCCGTTTTACCGAGAACGCCAGGCCTGGCGCCATTATCGAGCGTTCCCGGTTCTTAAAGGAAAGCGGGCAGTGGTATTATATTGACGGTACGCGCCCACAGTTTGGTCGTAACGATACCTGCCCTTGTGGTTCAGGAAAAAAATTCAAAAAGTGTTGCGGGCAGTAACGCCTGACAACCCAGACTTCGCAAATACAAACAGGATTTCCCGGCGATGCAATCATTACAACGTAAAGTTCTGCGCACTATCTGTCCCGATCAAAAAGGGCTGATCGCACGAATCACCAATATTTGCTACAAGCATGAACTGAATATCGTGCAGAACAACGAGTTCGTTGACCACCGTACCGGTCGCTTCTTCATGCGTACCGAACTGGAAGGCATTTTCAACGACACCACCCTGCTGGCCGATCTGGACAGCGCGCTGCCGGACGGTTCCGTGCGTGAGCTGAATCCTGCGGGCCGTCGTCGCATTGTGATTCTGGTGACGAAAGAAGCTCACTGCCTGGGCGATCTGTTGATGAAGGCCAACTACGGCGGCCTGGACGTAGAAATTGCCGCTGTTATCGGCAACCACGAAACCCTGCGCACGCTGGTTGAGCGTTTTGATATTCCGTTTGAGCTGGTGAGCCATGAAGGCCATACCCGTGAAGAGCACGACAACCTGATGGCTGCTGCCATTGAAGCGCATAACCCGGACTACGTGGTGCTGGCGAAATATATGCGCGTGCTGACGCCTTCCTTCGTCGCCCGCTTCCCGAACAAGATTATCAACATTCACCACTCGTTCCTGCCAGCCTTTATTGGCGCGCGGCCTTATCACCAGGCGTACGAGCGCGGCGTGAAGATTATCGGCGCAACCGCGCACTACGTGAATGACAATCTGGACGAAGGTCCAATCATCATGCAGGACGTGATTCACGTGGATCACACCTACACCGCAGAAGATATGATGCGCGCCGGACGTGACGTTGAGAAGAACGTGTTGAGTCGTGCCCTGTATCAGGTGCTGGCGCAGCGTGTCTTTGTCTACGGTAACAGAACCATCATTCTTTAATCTTTCGGAAAATGAATTGATTAGCTTTGCGCCTTTACGGATAAAAAGCAGGCAAACAGCTTCTTTTCCCTAAAGGAATGCTTTACAGGGGCGTCTCATTTGATATGATGCGCCCCGCTTCCAGCAGGAAGCAGGCCAGTAAAAACGCATTACCCCGTGGTGGGGTTCCCGAGCGGC